>NZ_JBITJM010000006.1:0-442917 GCF_044460025.1 Streptomyces sp. NPDC050161
ACTAATCCACCCCGAAGGGCTTCATCGTTCGACTTGCATGTGTTAAGCACGCCGCCAGCGTTCGTCCTGAGCCAGGATCAAACTCTCCGTGAATGTTTACCCGTAATCGGGTCAACACACACGAGAGCGGAACGAGCAACGGAATAGGCTGCTCGTTCACAGCGTCCTCGCTGTGTGTGCCACCCGAACCCGTGGGCCGGATGGACTTTCAAAGGAACCTCATCCACCGAAGTGGACGGGGTATCAACATATCTGGCGTTGACTTTTGGCACGCTGTTGAGTTCTCAAGGAACGGACGCTTCCTTTGTGCCTGTTTCACCAGGCTCTCCGGGCGCTTCCCTTCGGTCTTGCGTTTCCGACTCTATCAGATCCTCGCGGTCCTGATTTTCGCCGGTGCGATCCGGCCTTTCGGCCTTTTCGCGTTTCCGACTGTATCAGATCCTTTTCCGTTCCGTTTCCGGTCCGAATCGGGTTCCGATTATCTGTCGGAGGTTCGCCTTGGCCCGACTGCTTTTGCTGTCGGCCTTTCGGCGTGGTCACTACTTTAGCGGTTTTCCCCGGAGGCTCATAATCGAGCCGATGGAATCGAATTTCGGCAACGCGAAATAAGACCCCGCTGAGGGAATCGTTCGTAGGTAGTGGTTGTGCCGCCGACCGGTCTGCGCAGATAGCGCTGCCCGTCTCCAGCGGCTCGGGCCACGTTAGACGTTCGGTCCGTACGAGTCAAGTATGGGCTCCGTCACGTGGCCTTGGCGGGCCGGCGTCGGCGCGGGACGTGCGGGCGGTAGCGGCTGACCGTGGGGTCGCCGTCGATCCAGTAGCGCCAGGGGTGGGTGGCGCCGTCGCCGCCGACGCCGGTGCGCGGGCCGCAGCTCACCCGGTCCGGCGGGGGCGGGCTGCCGTGCAGGAGGGACAGCGGGCCTGCGGGGGTGGAGCAGAGGTCGGCGCCGTCCAGGGAGCGGTCGATGCCGAGGGCGGTGGCGAGGCGGGCGGGGCCCTGGGCGAGTTCGTGGGCGGTGCGGGCCTTGGGGCGGCGTTCGGCGGCGAGGGCGCTGCCGGTGAGGATTTCGCCGCCGCGCAGCAGGACCGCGCTCGCGTGGTCCTCGGGGCCGCAGACGAGGTTCATGCTGAACCACATGCCGTAGATGAAGTAGACGTAGGCGTGTCCGGGCGGGCCGAACATGGAGGCGTTGCGGGCGGTGCGTCCACGGTAGGCGTGCGAGCCGGGGTCTCGATGGCCGTCGTATGCCTCGACCTCGGTGAGGCGGAGTTCGATCGGGCCGTCCGGGGTGGCACGTACAAGGGTGCGTCCCAGGAGGTCGGGGGCCACTTCCAGCACGGGGCGGTTGAAGAACGCGCGGCCGAGCGGCATACGTTCCGGTACGTCGGTCATGCGCTCCGAGGGTAGTGCGGGTGACTGGCCATGGGGGCCCCGGCGTTGGGAAGGTGTGGCCGTGGAACCGGCCCGCGCCGTTTCACGTTCGTAGGGATCGAGCCGAGGTCTTCGGCGGGCTACACAGAACACAGGCGTGCGCCTGGGGAGGACGAGCATGGGGTTCAAGAAGCTGCTGGCGAGCATGGGAGCCGGGGGCGCGTCGGTGGAGACGGTGCTCTTCGAGGAGAACGTCGTCCCGGGCGGGGTCGCGCAGGGTGAGGTGCGGATCCAGGGCGGGTCCGTGGCGCAGGAGATCCAGGGGCTGTCCGTCGGGTTGCAGGCGCGCGTCGAGGTCGAGAGCGGCGACGAGGAGTACAAGCGGAACATCGAGTTCACCAAGGTGCAGCTCGGTGGCGCGTTCGAGGTGCAGGCCGGGGCCGTGCACACCGTGCCGTTCGGTCTGGAGATCCCGTGGGAGACGCCGATCACGACGTTCCTGGGACAGCATCTGCGCGGGATGAGCGTGGGGGTGACCACGGAGCTGGCCATCGCCCGTGCGGTGGACTCCGGTGATCTGGACCCGGTGAACGTGCACCCGGTGCCGGCGCAGCAGGCGATCCTCGACGCGTTCGGGCAGCTCGGGTTCCGTTTCAAGGCGGCGGACCTGGAGCAGGGGCACATCCGGGGGACGCGCCAGCGTCTGCCCTTCTACCAGGAGATCGAGTTCCACGCGCCGCAGCAGTACCGCGGGCTGAACGAGGTGGAGCTGTCGTTCGTCGCCGACGACCGGGAGATGGACGTCGTCCTGGAGATGGACAAGAAGCCGGGTCTGTTCACCGGTGGCTCGGACACCTACCGGCAGTTCACCGTCGGTCTGCACGACTTCGAGCAGACCGACTGGGCGGGATACCTCAACCAGTGGCTGGCCGAGGTCGGCGGTCAGCGGAACTGGCTCTAACCTGGCCGGACAGGTGTCAGCAAGCGACCAGGAGGTGTCGAGGGTGTCCGAGCTGAAGCGACGGCCGCTGCCGCACGATTTCCACCCGCAGGTGCCGGAGTTCACGGTGCTGAGCGACGAGGTGGAGCCGGGCGGGACGCTGCGTCCGGAGCAGGTGTACTCCGAGGGCAACCGTTCGCCGCAGCTGCGGTGGGACGGCGCGCCCGCGGGGACGAAGAGCTACGCCGTCACCTGCTTCGATCCCGACGCGCCGACGGGCAGCGGCTTCTGGCACTGGTCGCTGTTCGACATTCCGGCGTCGGTGACGGAGCTGCCGGCCGGTGCCGGTTCGGGTGACATGAAGGGCCTGCCCGAGGGCGCGGTCCATGTCCGGAACGACTACGGGACGCGGGACTTCGGGGGCGCGGCGCCGCCGCCCGGGGACGGCCCGCACCGGTACGTCTTCACCGTGTACGCGGTGGACCAGGAGAAGCTCGGCCCGGACGGGGACGCATCGCCCGCGGTGGTCGGCTTCAACCTGAGGTTCCACACGCTGGGCCGGGCCCAGTTGGTGGCCGAGTTCGAGCTGCCCGCGGGCTGAGTCCCGTAAGAGGGCCGCGGCCCGTAATTCCGTTGCGCCCCGGCGCTCCCCGTACGCACAGTGGTGGCGGTCGGCGGTTCTCAGGAGCCGCCGGGCGGCCGGTACCGCTGTGGCGGGAGCGGCGGGGCGCAGGTGTGTCGCCCCCCGTTCGCCGGAGGCCGGCCGCGTGCCGGGCGTCCGCGCCGGTCGCCGTACGCTCCGGATCCCGGTGGTTACGGGGGTGGGATCCGGAGCGCACTCTTCTTCGGGCGGGGGCGGGGGCTGGTGCCTGGGCCGGTCCGCCCGGCTTCAGGTGTCCTGTCTGCTGTGCCCCCCGGGGCGGCCTCTCTCCTCGTTCGGTGTTCACCCCGTGATTACCTGTCATCTCCCTTGTGGCGTACGGAAATTGCGTTGTCGGGGGAATTGCTTCCCTGCACAGTGGAGCCAGGTCGCCGCGGGGGCGAGCGGGGTTCCGGGAGGTGGGCGGGATGCGCGAGACGCTGGTGCTCAATGCGAGCTTCGAGCCGCTGTCGACGGTGTCGCTGCGGCGCGCGGTGGTGCTGGTGATGCAGGACAAGGCCGTCGTCGAGCACGCGCATCCCGGGCTGCGTATCCGGGCCGCTTCGGTGGACGTTCCGGTGCCGCAGGTGATCCGGCTCAGCCGGTATGTGCGGGTGCCGTTCCGAAGACGTGCGGCGTGGTCGCGGCGGGGTGTGCTGGTCCGTGACCAGCATGTGTGCGCGTACTGCGGGCGGCGGGGTACGACCGTGGACCACATCGTGCCGCGGTCGCACGGCGGCGGGGACACCTGGCTGAATACCGTCGCTTCCTGCGCCGAGGACAATCACCGGAAGGCGGACCGGACACCGGAGCAGGCCGGGATGCGGTTGCTGCGGCGGCCGTTCGAGCCGACGCCTGCGGACGCGATGCTGTCGGCGCTGGGGGTGTCCGTGCGCGACGAGCTGCCGGAGTGGCTGGCGTTGCCGGCGTAGCGGCGTCCGTCCTGGTGCGTCGGTGACGCGGAGGGTTGCCTCCGTCCCTCCTTCAGCGGAGGAGTTGGATGATGGCGACCACGCCGACGGCGACGATCGTCGCGCGCAGGACGACGGGCGGCAGCCGGCGGCCGATCCTGGCGCCGATCTGTCCGCCGACCGCCGAGCCGACGGCGATGAGGACCACGGCGGTCCAGTCGAAGGTGGCGACGAACAGGAAGAAGAGCACGGCCACGCCGTTGACGAGCAGGACGAGGACGTTCTTGAGTGCGTTGATGCGTTGCAGGCCCTCGTTGAGCAGCAGGCCCATCAGGGAGAGGTAGATGACTCCTTGGGCGGCGCCGAAGTAGCCGCCGTACACGCTGGCCAGCATCAGGCCGATGAGCAGGGCGATGCTGCCGTCGGGGTGCGGTGTGGTGCCTTTGCGGGTGCGGCGGGTGCGCAGGGCCGCGGCGAGCCGGGGCTGGACGATGACGAGCACGAGGGCGACGGCGATCAGTGCGGGGACGATCGTGTCGAAGGCGTCGGACGGCAGTGCCAGCAGCAGGACTGCGCCCGCGAGGCCGCCGATGAGGGCGAAGACGCCGAAGCGGATGATGCGCGGGCGCTGGCCGGCCAGTTCGCGGCGGTAGCCGATGGCTCCGCTGAGTGAACCGGGTACCAGGCCGAGGGAGTTGGAGACGTTGGCCGTGACCGGCGGGAGGCCGACGGCCAGCAGCACCGGGAAGGTGATGAGGGTTCCGGAGCCGACGATGGTGTTGATCGTGCCGGCTCCGAGGCCCGCCGCGAGGACGGCGAGTGCTTCCCAGAGAGACATGCGCTTCCCCCGTGCATGATCGGCGGGTACTGGTCCGGCCGATCATGCACCACAGGGGCCGCGGTGGTCAGTCGATGGGGGGCGCCTGGCGGGGCGGGGTGGCGGACTTGGTGAGCGGGGTGCCGCCGCCTGTGGGGTTGAAGTTGCCGAGTGCGCCGCCGAGGCCCTTGAGGGCGTCGCCGATCTCGCTGGGCACGATCCAGAGCTTGTTGGCGTCGCCCTCGGCGATCTTCGGGAGCATCTGGAGGTACTGGTACGACAGCAGCTTCTGGTCCGGGTCACCGGCGTGGATGGACTCGAAGACCGTACGGATCGCCTGTGCCTCACCCTCGGCGCGCAGCGCGGCGGCCTTGGCCTCACCTTCGGCACGCAGGATGGAGGACTGCTTCTCACCCTCCGCGGTGAGGATCTGGGACTGCCGGACACCTTCGGCCTGGAGGATCGCGGCGCGCTTGTCACGGTCGGCGCGCATCTGCTTCTCCATCGAGTCCTGGATGGAGGTCGGCGGCTCGATGGCCTTCAGCTCGACGCGGTTGACGCGGATGCCCCACTTGCCGGTGGCTTCGTCGAGGACGCCGCGCAGCGCCGCGTTGATCTCCTCGCGGGAGGTGAGGGTGCGCTCCAGGTCCATGCCACCGATGATGTTGCGGAGCGTCGTGACGGTCAGCTGCTCGATCGCCTGGATGTAGCTGGCGACTTCGTACGTCGCGGCGCGGGCGTCGGTGACCTGGTAATAGATGACCGTGTCGATGTTGACGACGAGGTTGTCCTGGGTGATCACCGGCTGCGGCGGGAACGGCACGACCTGCTCGCGGAGGTCGATGCGGTTGCGGATGGAGTCGATGAACGGGACGACGATGTTCAGGCCCGCGTTGAGCGTGCGGGTGTAGCGGCCGAAGCGCTCCACGATCGCGGCGCTGGCCTGTGGGATGACCTGGATCGTCTTGATGAGTGCGATGAACACGAGCACCACCAAGATGATCAGGACGATGATGATCGGTGCCACAGCAGCTCCCGTGCCCTTCGTTACTGATCCTCCGGCCGGGGCCGGATTGCCTGTTGATCGAGTCTTTCAGAATCCTGGCTCGTCGCGAGAGCGTTCCGGTCAGATGACCACAACGTTTTCCGGTCAGATCACCACGGCGGTGGCGCCTTCGATCTCGACGACGTCGACCTTCTGCCCCGGCTCGTAGACCTGTTCGCCGTCGAAGGCGCGCGCGGACCACACCTCGCCGCCGAGTTTGATGCGTCCGCCGCCCTCGTCGACCCGCTCCAGGACGGTCGCGGTCCTGCCCTTCAGGGCGTCAACTCCCGATGCCAGTCCGGGACTTTGGGTTCTGTGGCGGTTGGCCAGGGGGCGCACCACCGCGACCAGGGCGACCGAGACGACGGCGAACACGAGGAACTGCACGACCGTGCCGCCACCGAGCGCTGCGGTGACGGCACTTGCCACGGCGCCGACCGCGAACATCCCGAACTCGGGCATCGCGGTCACGACGAGCGGAATACCCAGTCCTACGGCGGCGATCAGCCACCACACCCATGCGTCCACGGCTTCATGGTAGGCCGGGTGACGCGGCGCGGGACAGGGCGTAAAGCGTCAGGAAAGGGGCAGTCCCTGGGCGGTCCAGCGGTCGCTGCCGTTCCGCTCGACGACCAGCGGGAGGCCGAAGCAGCGGGAGAGGTTGGCCGAGGTCAGTTCGAGGTCGAGCGGCCCGGCGGCGAGCACCTTGCCCTGACGGATCATCAGGACGTGGGTGAAGCCGGGGGCGATCTCCTCCACGTGGTGGGTGACCATGACCATCGAGGGCGCGTACGGGTCGCGGGCGAGGCGGCCCAGGCGGCGTACGAGGTCCTCGCGACCGCCGAGGTCGAGGCCGGCGGCCGGCTCGTCCAGGAGGAGGAGTTCGGGGTCGGTCATCATGGCGCGGGCGATCAGGGTGCGCTTGCGCTCGCCCTCGGAGAGGGTGCCGAACTTCCGGTCGAGGTACTCGGTCATGCCGAGGCGGTCGAGGAAGGCGCGGGCGCGCTGTTCGTCGATGTCCTCGTAGTTCTCCTGCCAGTGCGCGGTCATGCCGTAGGCGGCGGTGAGCACGGTCTGCAGGACGGTCTGGCTGCGCGGCAGCTTGTCGGCGAGCGCGATACCGGCGATGCCGATGCGCGGGCGGAGGTCGAAGACGTCGACCTTGCCGAGCTGCTCGCCGAGGATCCTGGCGCTTCCTGTGGTCGGGAAGACGTAGCTGGACGCGACATTCAGGAGGGTGGTCTTGCCGGCGCCGTTGGGGCCGAGGATCACCCAGCGCTCCCCTTCCTTCACCGACCAGGAGACCTGGTCCACCAGAGCCCGTCCTTCGCGGACCACGGATACGTCCACCAGCTCCAGCACATCGCTCATGAGCGCGTTGTCTCCCATTGCTTCTCGGTCGTCGCGTGCGCCTGTAGGCGCATCCCCCCTGCAAACCTACGCCACTCGTTGTCAGTGCTGTTCCCTAGGCTGGGGACCATGCTCGATGAACCTCGTTCGGGACGGCTGGCGTCGTGGGGAAATGCCCTATTGGCCGGACTTGTCTCTCCTGATGAAGCCGCGGACCGGATCGCGGACGACGATGCGGTGCACCGCGTACAGGGCCTGCCCGGTGAGACGGGACCGGTCGGTCTGACGCTCGCGCTGGGGCGGCTGCGGGCCCTGGGCGCCGTGGGCCTGCGGACGGCGCTGCCGGCGCCGGGGCATCCGCTGGGCCTGAGCGGGCCCCCGGAGTTCAATGCGCGGGCGCTGGAGGCCGGCGAGGCGGTGCTCGCGGCCGGAGCCGGTCTGGGCCTGGTCCCGGAGATACTCACG
The DNA here is from genome assembly GCF_044460025.1 of Streptomyces sp. NPDC050161. Taxonomy (NCBI): domain Bacteria; kingdom Bacillati; phylum Actinomycetota; class Actinomycetes; order Kitasatosporales; family Streptomycetaceae; genus Streptomyces; species Streptomyces sp. NPDC050161. Next base: position 7,541 of record NZ_JBITJM010000006.1, read on the forward strand.
GCCGGCCCTGAGGGCGGCGCGGGCCCCGACGTGCACGTGGAGGTGGTCTGGCACTGCCTGCCGGTGCGTGAGGCGCCGCCTGCCGACGTGCCGTCGCTCGGCGAGGCCGAGCGGGAGCTCGCCGAGGCACTGCGGGAGGCGACCGAGGCACTGTCGTTGCTGGATGTGGCCGGATCCGGACCGGTGGCGCAGGCCGCGCTGGCGGCGTACCGGGCGCGGGCGGAGGCCGGCCGGCAGGTGCTGGCCCCCGGCTATCCGCCGCGGGCGGTCCGGGTGCTGGAGCTGGCGCAGCGGGTGGGCGCGCTGATCGGTATCGCCCGGCAGGCCGGCGGTAACGGGGAGCACGGCGCGGCGGTGAGCGCGTCGGAGATGGCGGCGCGCGCCGATGCACTGCGTCCGGTGGAGCGTACGGCCCGGCGGGCGCAGGTCGCGGCGTACAACTCGGCGGTGGAGGAGCGGGAGCGCAGGGGGTGATGAGGGGGAGGTAGGTGATGGGGGGGCGCAGCACGGGCACGGCGGCGGGAGGGGATGACTCCCGGGCCAGTGGTCTTGCCGGGTGAGCGGGCGGCGGGCCGGGGCCGGGTCGACGTCGTGCCGTGCCGTGCCGTGCCGTGCCGCACAACGGCCCCGGCCCCGCGGGCGGTTGCCTGCGGGGCCGGGTGAACTCATCTCGCCCTCACGGGCGGTTGCCTGGTCAGACGTTCAGGCAGGGCGCCCCGAAGGCCGGGTTGAGGACGCCGATGATGCTGACGGTGTTGCCGCAGACGTTGGCCGGGATGTGCACCGGGGCCTGCACGACGTTGCCGGAGGCGACGCCGGGCGAGTTCACCGCGGCACCCTGCGCCCCGGACTGGGCGGAGGCGACTCCGGCGCCCGCCGCGGCGAGACCGCCCGCCAGCATGGTGACGGCCGCTGCCCGCTTGATGCTCTTGTTCACTGCTCTGCTCTCCTCGTTGCCACTTACTGATGTGCCGGTGCCGTGGCCGGCCGCCACGACTGCACTGGACAACGGCGGGGCACGAAGAGGGTTACGCCAAGTGGGGGACACCTACACGACAGTATGAATCTCGCATCGGCAAGACGACGGCCACGCCCGCCGCCGTGGCCCAACGGGCGGGCGGGGCACGGCGGTCGGGGCGCCCGGGGAAGGGCTCAGGCCCCGATTCCGTGCCGAACGGCCCACAGTGCGGCCTGCGTCCGGTCGGCGAGGTCGAGCTTCATGAGGATGTTGGAGACATGCGTCTTGACCGTCTTCTCGGAGAGCACGAGAGCGCGGGCGATCTCGCGGTTGGAGCGCCCGTCCGCGATCAGGCCGAGCACCTCGCGCTCCCGCTCGGTCAGCGAAGTGCCGCGCCCCTGGCCGCCGTTGCCCTCGTCCTGGGAGAGCAGCGCGCCGGCCACCTCGGGCTGGAGCAGGACGTGCCCCGCGTGCACGGACCTGATGGCGCCGGCCAGCGCCTCCGGGTCGATGTCCTTGTAGACGTATCCCGCGGCGCCCGCGCGCAGCGCCGGGATGACGGTGCGCTGTTCGGTGAAGCTGGTGACGACCAACACCCGGGCAGCGTTGTCCAGTTCGCGTAGTTTGCGGAGTGCTTCGATGCCGTCCATGCCGGGCATCTTGACGTCCATCAGGATGACGTCCGGGCGCAACTGTCCGGCGGCGGCGACGCCTTCCGCGCCGTCGGACGCCTCCGCCACCACCTCGATGTCGTCCTGCACCTCAAGGAAGGTCCGCAGGCCGCGGCGTACGACCTGATGGTCGTCGACGAGCAGGACGCGGATGGCGCCTCCCGCGCCCTGTTCCGCGCGGCCCGCACGGGGGGTTTCGTTGTCAGCCACCAGGCACCTCCATCTCGACAGCGGTGCCCTTGCCGGGCTCCGACTCCACGGTGAGCTTTCCACCGACGCCGGCGGCCCGGTCCCGCATCGAGACCAGGCCCAGGTGGCGGCCGGCCCGGCGGACGGTGCCGGTGTCGAATCCGCGCCCGTCGTCGGCGACCCGGAGCAGGGCGCCCTGGCCGTGCCGGACGAGGGTGACGTCGACCTGTGCGGCCCCGGAGTGCCGCAGGGCGTTGTGCAGGGCCTCCTGGGCGACCCTGAGCAGGGCCTCCTCCTGGGAGGCCGGCAGCGCCCTGACCCCCTGGGTCTCGAAGGTGACGCGGGCGGTGTGCGCCCGGTCCAGGACCTGCGCCTGCGAGCGCAGCGTGGCGATCAGGCCGTCTTCGTCCAGGGCCGCGGGGCGCAGCTCCACGACGGCGGCGCGCAGTTCGTCGGCGGCTTCCGCGGCCAGCGCGGCGACCTGGTGGAGTTCGCCCTTGGCGCGGGCCGGGTCACGGTCGACCAGGGCGGCGGCGGCCTGTGCGGTCAGCCGGAGCGAGAAGAGCTTCTGGGCGACCGCGTCGTGCAGTTCGTGGGCGAGCCGGGCGCGCTCCCCCGCGATGGTCAGCTCGCGGCTGCGTTCGTAGAGCCGGGCGTTGGTGAGCGCGATGGCGGCGTGCTGCGCCAGTATGCCGAGCAGCCGTTCGTCCTCGGCGGTGAAGCCGCAGGTGCCCTCCGGCTTGGGGCAGCGCTTGTTGGCCAGGAAGAGGGCGCCGAGGATTTCGTTCCCGTCGGCGACCGGCAGGCCGATGAAGTCGGACATGTCGGGGTGGGCCGATGGCCAGCCGCGGAAGCGGGGGTCCACACGGACGTCGGCGAGGCGTTCCGGGGTGGCGTTGTGCAGCATCGCGGCGAGGATGCCGTGCTGGCGGGGCAGCGGGCCGATGGCCTTCCACTGCTCCTCGCTGACGCCGTCCACCACGAACTGGGCGAAGCCGCCGTGATCGTCGGGCACGCCCAGCGCCGCGTACTCGGCGTCCAGCAGCTCGCGGGCGGAGGCGACGATCGTCTTGAGGACGTCGCGCACTTCGAGATGCCGGCTCATCGCGAGGATCGCGCTGCTCACCGCGGGGATCCCGGCCCCCGGTCCGTTGGTCATGGGTTCACGGTACCGGCGGTTCGCCCGGCGCGTATCGGTCCACCGGCGCCCCGGTCCTCGGCCTGCCGTCCTAGGTCGAACGCCCTGAGGGGGCGCCCGACGGGTGCCTGTGCGGCGGCTCGGCCGGGGTTCGTGCCGGGCTCCGGGTGTCCTCCTTATACGGGGCGTGCGGGAACGAGCATCACTCTTGGGATTTGCCCCCTTATATAGGGCAGATGGTGTGCATGGGGAGATAAGGCGCGGAGGGTACGCATCGCGGTGCGGTCCCGGGGGCGCGGCGATGGCTGGGACGGCGGGGTGCGTGGCACGAATTCGGGGATCCTCCCGCGCGCCGTCGCCCCGGGTTCCAGACTCGGGGCATGAATGCACCCACGAGGAACTGGATACCGACCCACGGCGACCCCTACCGCCCCGTGCCGTACCGCCCCGCGCGGATGCCCGCGGACGAGTCGCTCGCCCGCGCCGCCGAGCTGCGGGAGCGGATGGACGGCCGCCGCACCGTCCGGCAGTTCTCCACGGATCCGGTGCCCGCACAGGTGGTGCGGGACGCCATCGCGTGCGCCGCGACCGCGCCGTCCGGGGCCCATCAGCAGCCGTGGACGTTCGTCCTGGTCAAGGACCCCGAGGTGCGGCGCAGGATTCGGGCGGCGGCCGAGGAGGAGGAACGCGTCTCGTACGACGGGCGGCTGGGCGAGGAGTGGCTCGCGGCGCTGCGACCGCTGGGCACCGACGAGGTGAAGCCCCACCTGACCGACGCACCGGCGCTGATCGTCGTCTTCCAGCAGCGGCACTGGCTGGGCGACGACGGCAGCAAGCGCAAGCACTACTACGTGGACGAGTCGGTGGGTATCGCCGTCGGGATGCTGCTGTCCGCGCTGCATCTGTCGGGTCTCGCGGCGCTGGTGCACACGCCGAGTCCGATGCGGTTCCTGCAGGAGGTCCTGGAGCGGCCCGCCAACGAGAAGGCGTTCGCCGTGATCCCGGTCGGCTACCCCGCCCCGGATTGCGAAGTGCCCGATTTGGTCCGGAAGTCCCTGGACCAGGTGATGGTCGAGATCTGAGTCCGCAGAACGGCACACAGGCTGTGCAGTTGCGATCACACCCGGCGAGTTAAACCCGGTCCGGGTGTGACGCCGCACATAGGGCGCAGGTCACTTACGACCGGGGGTAGTCGCCACATAAAGACGGTATGAGCTGGGATGCTCCCGTCGGGGATGTGCGATTCGACCCCCCGCTCCCACTACCCCGCCTCGTACGTCACACCTTTGCCCGGCGAATTTACGGCCGCTAAGAATGGCTCCCGTCGCTCGGCGCCGCGGTCTCCACCCGGCGTTCTCCGCCAACCCCGGCACCCTGCGACGGTCCCCCATCGGAAGGTCTTCTTCGCCATGCCCAAGCACGCCATACCCGGCCTTGACCGCCTGACGCTGACCCACAAGCTCTCCGCCGCCGGAGTCGCCACCGCCGGTGCCGCCGCGCTGGTCTTCGGCCTCGTCCCCGGCGCCGACGCCGGCCAGAGCACCGACCAGGCAGCCGCCCAGCAGGCGCAGCCGGTCACCTTCCGTGCGGTCACCACCGCGGCACAGACCCAGCAGGCCACCATCGCCCAGCAGGCGGACGCCTCCACGAAGGCCGGCCGGGCCGAGGCCGCCGTGGCGAAGAAGAAGGCCGACGTGGCCAAGGCCAAGGCCGAGAAGGCCGCCGACGAGCGCGCCGCGACGAAGACCGCGAGCCGGTCCGCCGCGCGCACCATGGTGCCCGTCGCCGCCACCGCTCCGGCGGCCAAGACCTACGCGAACAACCTCGACGGCTGGATCCGTGAGTCGCTCGACATCATGGCCAAGAAGGGCATCCCCGGCTCGTACGAGGGCATCCACCGGAACATCATCCGGGAGTCGGCCGGCAACCCGCAGGCCATCAACAACTGGGACATCAACGCCATCAACGGCGTGCCGTCCAAGGGCCTGCTCCAGGTCATCGCCCCGACCTTCCAGGCGTACCACGTCGAAGGCACCTCCTGGGACGCCTACGACCCGGTCGCCAACATCACCGCCGCCTGCAACTACGCGGCCGACAAGTACGGCTCGATGGACAACGTGAACTCGGCCTACTGAGCCGGCAGCGCACCTACCGCCGAGGGGCGGCACCCGCGATCGGGTGCCGCCCCTCGGCGGTGGTGTGTCCGCACGGGGCGGACCTGGTCACTTGCGCATGACCTCCGGTTCGTGGCGGCGCAGCAGCCGTGCCACGACGAAGGCGAGCGCCACTCCCAGCGCGATCAGGATGATCATGTCCATCACGTAGACACCGGGCTGGTGCTGCCACAGCGCGTCGGGGTTGGCGGGGGTGCCCTTGAGCGGGTTGGCCGGCTCCCACGGCAGCAGCCTGTTCATGTCGGCGGTCGCGCCCATCGCGGCGACGGCCCAGCGCGACGGCATCAGCCAGGAGAGCTGCGCGACGCCGATCGTGTCGAACAGCTGGAAGAGCACGCCGGTGAAGACGACCTGGACGATGGCGAACATGACCAGCAGCGGCATGGTCTTCTCAGCGGTCTTGACCAGCGCGGAGATGACCAGCCCGAACATCATCGAGGTGAAGCCGAGGGCGATGATCGCCAGCGCCATCTCGACGGCGGGCAGGTGCTCCAGGATCAGGCCCTCGCTCGGCATGTTCCGTGTGCAGAAGCCGATCACCGAGATGATCACGCCCTGGAAGGCGGTGACGACGCCCAGCACGATCACCTTGGACATCAGATACGCCGACCGCGACAGGCCGGTGGCCCGTTCGCGTTCGTAGATGACCCGTTCCTTGATCAGTTCCCGGACCGAGTTGGCCGCGCCGGAGAAGCACATGCCGACCGCGAGGATCAGCATGATCGTGCTGGCGTCGCGGTTCGCGCCGTGCCGGTTGTCGGGACCGTACGCGAAGCCGTAGTCGCTGGGGATCAGGATCGAGACGACGCCGAGCACCGCGGGCAGGATCACCATCAGTGCCAGGAAGCCGCGGTCGGACGCGAGCACCGAGACGTAGCGGCGCATCAGGGTCCACAGCTGCGAGCCCCAGCTCTGGGACTTCTGCATCCGGGCAGGCGGCGACTGGATCTGCACCGACTGCGCGGCGACGGCGTCGATGTCCGCCGCGTACATCTGGTAGTGCGGGGAGCCGCGCCAGCGGCCCATCCAGTCGTAGTCGCGGTAGTTCTCGAACGCCGAGAAGACGTCGGCCCAGGTGTCGTACTGGAAGAAGTTCAGCGCCTCCTCGGGCGGGCCGAAGTACGCCACCCCGCCGCCGGGCGCCATGACCAGCAGCTTGTCGCAGATGCCGAGTTCGGCCACCGAGTGCGTGACGACCAGGACCGTGCGGCCGTCGTCGGCGAGGCCGCGCAGCAGCTGCATGACGTCGCGGTCCATGCCCGGGTCGAGGCCGGATGTCGGCTCGTCCAGGAAGATCAGCGACGGCTTGGTCAGCAGCTCCAGGGCGACCGAGACGCGCTTGCGCTGGCCGCCGGAGAGCGAGGTGACCTTCTTGTCCTTGTGGACGTCCAGCTTCAGCTCGCGCAGCACCTCGTCGATGCGGGCCTCGCGCTCGGATTCCGCGGTGTCTCCGGGGAAGCGGAGCTTGGCGGCGTAGCGGAGTGCCTTCTGGACGGACAGCTCCTTGTGGAGGATGTCGTCCTGCGGGACCAGGCCGATGCGCTGACGCAGCTCGGCGAACTGCTTGTAGAGGTTCCGGTTGTCGTAGAGGACATCGCCCTGGTTGGCGGGCCGGTAGCCGGTCAGCGCCTTGAGCAGGGTCGACTTGCCGGATCCCGACGGGCCGATGACGGCGATCAGCGACTTCTCGGGGACGCCGAAGGAGACGTCCTTGAGGATCTGCTTGCCGCCCTCGACGGTGACCGTCAGATGACGGGCGGAGAAGGAGACGTCGCCGGTGTCGACGAACTCCTCAAGACGGTCGCCGACCAGCCGGAACGTGGAGTGGCCGACGCCGATGATGTCGTGGGCGCCGATGACGGCGGTGCCGGACTTGGGGACCGGCTGGCCGTTGACGTAGGTGCCGTTGTGGCTTCCCAGGTCGCGGATCTCGAACCGGCCGTCCGGGGTGGCCCGGAACTCCGCGTGGTGGCGGGAGACCTGGAGGTCGGAGACGACCAGCTCGTTCTCCAGGGCACGGCCGATGCGCATCACGCGGCCGAGGTCCAGGCGGTGGAACGTGGTCGGGCTGCGGTCGCCGCCCTGCGGCGGGACGGCGCCGCCCGCGTTCGGGGCCGGGGGCTGCTGGGCCTGCTGGGGCGGGACGTACGGCTGCTGCCCCTGGGGCGGCGGCTGGTGGCCGTGCGGGGCGGGCGGCTGGTGAGCGGGCGGCGCCTGGTGGCCGTGGTGCGGCGGGGCCATCGCGGGCTGCGCCTGATAGGCACCGGCGGCCGGCGCCGCGCCGCCCGACAGCGTCATCCGGGGACCGTCGGTGGCGTTGCCCAGGTGCACCACCGAGCCGGGGCCGATCTCCAGCTGCTGGATCCGCTGCCCCTGGGAGTACGTGCCGTTGGTACTGCCCTGGTCTTCGATGATCCAGCTGTGACCGGCCCATCGCACCGTGGCGTGGCGCCAGGAAACCCTGGCGTCGTCGAGGGCCACATCGCCCTGCGGATCACGGCCCACGGTGTAGGACCTGGACGGGTCGAGAGTCCAGGTCCTTCCGTTCAATTCGAGTACGAGTTCAGGCACTCCATGCCCCATTACATAGTCCCCCGAGTGACGCCCTGTATGGGAATCCAGGGATGGCGAACATCGTGGGGAACTATTTCAGGCTCGGCCCTCCGACCGGAAACCGGGACGCGAGCGGGGCACACGTCCCGGCCGCCGGGGCCGTCCGGCGAGCCGCGAGGTGACCGCGGGGTGCCCCTGGGGCAACCGTCAAACGTCGCCCCAGAGGCGAAACCGTGCACCCGGCGCGGCTCCCCGCAGGGGGCGGACACGAGTCGGTAACGATCAGTGCGGGGGCCGCCGGCCCGCCCCGCGCGGCCTCCGCAGGCCCCGCGGCCACCCGTACGGCGCGGGCCGGGACCGGGGAGCCGTCTCGCCGGTCCGAACGACGGACACCTGTACGGTCGTCCGCGCCGGGCGGTTACCGTAAAGGCACCATGAGCGCATCGCAGACACCGCCTGCCACCGCCGTCATCGGCGATGACGTACCGACCCTTCTCGTGAAGATCTTCGGGAAGGACCGGCCCGGCATCACCGCAGGTCTCTTCGACACCCTCGCCGCCTACTCCGTCGATGTCGTGGACATCGAACAGGTCGTGACCCGTGGCCGCATCGTGCTGTGCGCGCTGGTCACCGCCCCTTCGCACACCGAGGGGAGCAGCGGCGCGACCGAGGGTGACCTGAGGGCCACCGTCCACAGCTGGGCCGATTCGCTGGACCTCCAGGCCGAGATCATCTCCGGCCGGGGCGACAACCGGCCGCGCGGCACCGGCCGTTCGCACGTCACGGTGCTCGGGCATCCGCTGACCGCGGAGTCCACCGCCGCGATCACCGCCGCCATAACGTCCTGCGGCGGCAACATCGACCGCATCTTCCGGCTCGCCAAGTACCCGGTCACCGCCGTGGAGTTCGCGGTCTCGGGACCGGCGACGGAGGCGCTGCGCACCGTGCTGGCGCCGGAGGCCGCGATACTCGGCGTGGACGTCGCGGTGGTCTCCGCCGGTCTTCAGCGGCGTGCGCAGCGGCTGGTGGTCATGGACGTCGATTCGACGCTGATCCAGGACGAGGTCATCGAGCTGTTCGCGGCGCACGCGGGCTGCGAGGCGGAGGTCGCCGAGGTGACCGCCCAGGCGATGCGCGGCGAGCTGGACTTCGAGCAGTCGCTGCACGCGCGGGTCGCGCTGCTGGGCGGGCTCGACGCCTCCGTCGTGGAGACCGTGCGCAAGGAGGTGCGGCTCACGCCCGGTGCCCGCACCCTGGTGCGCACCCTCAAGCGGCTCGGCTACCAAGTCGGCGTGGTCTCCGGGGGGTTCACGCAGGTCACGGATGCGCTCCAGGATGAACTCGGGCTGGATTTCGCCTCCGCCAACACCCTGGAGATCAAGGACGGGAAGTTCACCGGCCGGGTCACGGGCGACATCGTGGACCGGGCGGGCAAGGCGCGGCTGCTGCGCCGTTTCGCGGAGCAGGCAGGGGTGCCGCTGGCGCAGACCGTCGCCATCGGGGACGGCGCCAATGACCTGGACATGCTCAATACGGCGGGTCTCGGGGTGGCGTTCAACGCCAAGCCGGTGGTGCGCGAGGCGGCGCACACCGCGGTGAACGTGCCGTTCCTTGACACCGTGCTCTATCTGCTCGGCATCACCCGCGAAGAGGTCGAGGCGGCGGACACCCACGCCGGCTGACGGCGTGGGCCCAGGCCCCCGCCGACCGCCCGCTCACCCAGGGGCGGCGGGACGGATGCCGGGGGCCCGGTGCCTCACTCGTGCGGCGGCAGGTACGCGACGAGACGGCCGACGCCGTGCTCCACCGACTTCCACGAGCCGTTGAACTCGATGACGGCCATCGCCGCGGTGGGGAACCCTCCGCGGTTGAGGCGGGGCAGCAGGTCACCCTCGGCCTCGCCCGCCAGGGCGTCGGCGAGGGCGTGCATCCCCGGGTTGTGTCCGACCACGAGCAGGTCGCGCACCTCGTCAGCGGTCTCGTTGAGCACGGCGATCAGCTCGCCGAGCGAGGCTTCGTACAGCCGCTCGTCGTAGACCGTCTTGGGGCGCTGCGGCAGCTCACCGACGAAGAGCTTCCACGTCTCGCGGGTGCGGGACGCGGTCGAGCACAAGGTCAGGTCGGGGGTGATCCCGGCTCCGGCCAGCCGTCGTCCGGCTGCGGGGGCATCCTTACGGCCGCGCTCGGCGAGCGGACGCTCGTGGTCGCTGTCCTGCGACCATTCGGCCTTGGCATGTCGAAGAAGGACAATCCGGCGAGGTGTATCGGCGCTCATGCGTCCCAGCTTCGCACGAAAGGCGGCGCGGGGCGCGGGGTGTTGAGGCGCTCCCTCCGCAGGGTGACGGCGTGCACGCACCGGCCTCAGGGGGTGGCGCCGACGAGCCGGGCGAGGACCTCCAGCAGCCGCGTGAGGCCCGGCGCGGCGGGCGCCGCACCCGCCGGGTCCGCGCTCCCCATGAGCGACAGCAGCACGACGAAGGAGACGACGGGCAGCCCCAGCGCCCACCACGGCAGCCGTATCCGCAGTCCACCGGCCTCGGGCGCGGCAGCGGACGAGCGGCGGGACGCGGCGGGCATGGGATCGCCTCCGTGACGGATCGAAGGACGCGCCGTGGCGGGCGGCGCGCACCACCGCGGCGCGGTGTTCTTCGAACCTACAAAGCCGCGGCGGCCGTTCCCATCCGGGAAGCCACCCACTCACCCCTGACGCCGGCCCCCTAGGGGACGGTGGGGACAGCCCCACCCGGGCCGCCGGCCAGGGTCACTCGGGCCGACGGTCGGCCGGGAACGCCACGGGCGGGCGGCTGGTCGGCCGGGAACGCCGTGGACGAGCGGCCCGGCACCGGAGCCGCCCCACGCACGCCTAAGGCGCCGCGATACTCGCGATGACGGCGATGAGGACGGTCACGCCGAGCATCGCGCCCAGCACGATGAGCAGCTTCTTCTGGCTGCCCTGCGGATTCGGTTCGAGCACTGGCATGGGCCCAGTGTCGCACTCACCTCTCGTCCTCTATCCGGCGGTCCCGGCCCGCCAGCACCCCCACCGCGATCTGCGGCACCATCAGCCCCGCCATCAGGGCTATCGGCGCGCCCCACCCCCCGCTGTGCTGGTAGAGGGTGCCCACCAGCAGCGGCCCGGGGATCGAGATCAGATAGCCGACGCTCTGGGCGAAGGCGGAGAGCTTGACGACGCCTGCCGAGCTGGTGGCCCGCATCCCGATCATCGTCAGGGCCAGCGGGAAGGCGCAGTTGGAGACGCCCATGAGCAGCGCCCAGGCCCAGGCGCCCGAGGCCGGGGCGAGCCACAGGCCCGCGTATCCGGCCAGGCCGCAGAGGCCGAGCCCGGCGGCGAGCGGGCCCTGGTGCCGCATCCGTGCGGCCAGCCGCGGCAGGACGAAGGAGAGCGGCACGCCCATCGCCATCGTGGTGGCGAGCAGCACCCCCGCGGTACCGGCGGAGACCCCGGCGTCGCGGAAGATCTGCGGCATCCACCCCATGGTGATGTACGCGGCGGTGGCCTGGAGGCCGAAGAAGACCGCCAGCGCCCAGGCGGTCGGCGACGAGGTGATCCGTATCGGCCGCTCACCGGGGTGCGCGGCGGCGCCCGCGGCCGGCCGGGGCACGGCGGGGCCGGAGCGCAGGGCCGCGATCCAGGGGAGGACGGCGACGGCGGCGAGCACCGCCCAGACGGCCAGGCCGAGCTGCCAACTGCCGCCCAGCGCCGAGGTCATGGGGACCGTGACGGCGGCGGCCAGGGACGTGCCGAGGGCCAGGGCCATGGAGTAGAGGCCGGTCATCGCGCCGACCCGGTCGGGGAAGCGGCTCTTGATGACCACCGGGAGCAGGACGTTGCTGACCGCGATGCCGGCCAGGGCGAGCGCGCTGGCCGCCAGGAAGCCCGCGGTGCCGCCGGCGAACGGCCGGATCGCGACGCCGGCGGCGATCGCCGCCATTCCCGCGCAGACGATGGCGCCGGGGCCCCAGCGCCTGGCCAGGCGGGGCGCCGCAATGCCGAAGGCGGCGAAGCACAGCGCGGGGACGGAGGTCAGCAGTCCGGCGACGGTGCCGCTCATGCCGAGGCCGTCGCGGACCTCTTCCATGAGGGCGCCGAGGCTGGTGATGGCGGGGCGGAGGTTGAGCGCGGCGAGGACCAGACCGACGATCAGGATCCGGGCGGGCCAGGGCGAACCGGCCGTCGGCACCACGCCGTCAGGCCCGGGACGGGCGGCGTCCGCGGCCTCGGGGCGGGCGGCCTCCGGTGGGGTCGTGCCTCGTGGTGCGGGCTCGGCGGCGCCGACGGTCGCCAGGTCTTCGTCTGCCATGGCGTCATCATAGAATCATAGGATGATTGCCTGTCCAGCCGATTCCGGTGGCCCCGGCGGCCGGATCCCCGTCGCACGGCCGGGCGTCCCGGCGGCCCCGGGACGACGCCTCCAGGAGGACCGGCCCCGCCCCGGACCGGCCGGGCCCGCCGTCCCCCTCCCCGTCCCGTCCGAGCCCCCGGGAGCGCAGCCATGCCACTGACCTCACCCCACCGTTCCGCGCTGGCGGACCAGGTGATCGCGCAGCTGCGCGCCCAGATCACCTCCGGCGAGTGGCCGGTGGGCTCCCGCATCCCGACCGAACCCGAGCTGGTCGGGCAGCTGGGCGTGGCCCGCAACACCGTCCGTGAGGCCGTACGGGCGCTGGCGCACAACGGACTGCTGGACATCCGGCAGGGCTCGGGCACCTACGTCGTGGCGACCAGCGAGCTGGCCGGGGTGATGCACCGCAGGTTCGCCGACGCCGACCCCGGACACGTGGCCGAGCTGCGCAGCGCGCTGGAGGCGGAGGCGGCCAGGCTCGCCGCCCACCGCCGTACCCCGCAGGACCTGCGGCAGATCGACACCCTGCTGGAACGCCGCGAGAGCGCCTGGGAGTCCGGGGCCGCCGCGGCGTTCGTCGAGGCGGACGCGAGGCTGCACACGGCGGTGATCGCGGCGTCCCACAACGAGGTCCTGGCGGAGCTGTACGCCGATCTCGGGGGCGTGCTGCGCGACTTCCTGCGCGCGGACGTCGGCGAGGAGCTGCGTCCGGAGGCGCGGATGGATCACGCGCGCCTGGTGGAGGCGATCCGCAGCGGGGACGGCGAGCGGGCCGCCGCCGAGGCGAGCGCCCATCCCTTCGGCTGCCGGCTCACGATGCCGGGCCGCGGCGCCTGACGCGGCACCGGAGGGGCGGGCGCCTGCGCACACCTCCCGCCCGTTCCGGCCCGGTAACGCGTACTGCCCGCCCCGGCGGACCGGGACGGGCAGTACGGATGCGCTACGGGCGCGAGGCTCCTGAGGTCAGGCGCCCATCATGTGCACGCCGCCGTCGACGTGCACGATCTCGCCCGTGGTGCGCGGGAAGAAGTCGGACAGCAGCCCGACGACGCCGCGGCCGGCCGGCTCCGGGTCGGCGAGGTCCCAGCCGATCGGGGCGCGGTGGTTCCACACGTCCGCCAGCTCCTCGAAGCCGGGGATCGACTTGGCGGCCATCGACTTGATCGGGCCCGCCGAGATCAGGTTGCAGCGGATGCCCTTGGCGCCCAGGTCACGCGCCAGGTAGCGGTTGGTGCTCTCCAGCGCCGCCTTGGCCACACCCATCCAGTCGTACTTGGGCCAGGCGATCTGCGCGTCGAAGGTCATGCCGACGACCGAGCCGCCGTGCTCCATGAGCGGCAGGCAGGCCATGGTCAGCGACTTGTAGGAGTACGCCGACACCTGCACCGCGGTGCCGACGTCCGACCACTCCGCCTCCAGGAAGTTGAAGGCGCCCTGCGGGCCGAAGGCGATGGAGTGCACGATGCCGTCGAGGCGGGCGTCCTCACCCTGGTGCTCGCGGATCTTGTCGGCGAGCCCGTCGAGGTGCTCCTGGTTGGTGACGTCCAGCTCGATCACCGGCGCGGGCTTGGGCAGCCGCTTGGCGATCCGCTCCACGAGCGAGAGCCGGCCGAAGCCGGTGAGGATGACCTCGGCGCCTTCGTTCTGGGCGACCTTGGCCGCCTGGAACGCGATCGACGACTCGGTCAGCACGCCCGTGACCAGGATGCGCTTGCCTGCAAGGATTCCACTCATGCTGATCAGTGCCCCATGCCCAATCCGCCGTCGACAGGAATGACGGCTCCGGTGATGTACGCGGCCTCGTCGGAGGCCAGGAAGCGGACCGAGGCGGCGATCTCCTCGGGCTGCGCGTAGCGCGCAAGCGGCACCTGCTTCACGATGCCTGCCCGCTGCTCATCGGTGAGCGCGCGGGTCATGTCGGTGTCGACGAAGCCGGGTGCGACGACGTTGACGGTGATGTTACGGCTGCCCAGCTCCCGGGCGAGCGAACGCGCGAAGCCCACCAGGCCCGCCTTGGACGCGGCGTAGTTCGCCTGGCCCGCGGAGCCCAGCAGGCCGACCACGGACGAGATCAGCACGACCCGGCCCTTGCGGGCCCGCAGCATGCCGCGGTTGGCGCGCTTGACCACCCGGAACGTGCCGGTGAGGTTGGTTTCGACGACCGAGGTGAAGTCCTCTTCGGACATCCGCATCAGCAGCTGGTCGCGGGTGACGCCGGCGTTGGCCACCAGCACCTCGACCGTGCCGTGCTTCTCCTCGATCTCCTTGTACGCCTGCTCTACCTGCTCACTGTCCGTGATGTCGCACTTCACGGCCAAAAACCCCTCGGGGGGCTCGCCCGATCGGTAGGTGATGGCGACCTTGTCGCCGGCCTCGGCGAAGGCGCGGGCAATGGCGAGACCAATGCCACGGTTGCCTCCGGTGACCAGAACCGAGCGGCTCACGAGATCACCCTTTCCGTTTCCTGTCCGTCCTGCGTTCGGTACGAAACTATCGGTCGCCGGGCCCGGAAGGGGAATCGAGGCGGACAGGGGCGCCGCGCCGTCACTGTCAGGTCCCTACAGAAAACGCGGCCCGCTCCCCCGCCGCGCGGCTCCCGGCCGCCGGCCGCCCGCTCCCTGGGCCCGCCGGGCCGCGCAGGGCATGATGCAGGCGCCGACTACGGGAGGACGCCGTGCCTGCTGCACCCCATGCCCTTGACGAGACGTTTACGGCGCTGCCGTTGCGCGCACTGGCCGACGCCGCGCTGGCACGGGCCCGCGCGCTGGGCGCCGAACACGCCGACTTCCGCCTGGAGCGGGTGCGCAGCGCCACCTGGCGGCTGCGCGACGCCCGGCTGTCCGGATCGTCCGACAGCACCGACCTCGGGTACGCGGTCCGGGTGGTGCACGGCGGCGCCTGGGGGTTCGCCTCCGGGGTGGACCTGACGATGAACGCGGCGGCCCGGGTGGCGTCCCAGGCGGTGGCGATGGCGAAGCTGTCCGCCAAGGTGACCGCGGCGGCCGGTTCCCGGGAGCGCGTGGAGCTGGCCGATGAGCCCGCGTACCCGGACCGCACCTGGATCTCCTCGTACGAGATCGACCCGTTCGCGGTACCTGACGCGGAGAAGACCGGGCTGCTGGCGGAGTGGAGCGGACGGCTGCTGGCCGCGCCCGGTGTCGCGCACGCGGACGCCTCGGTGCTGACCGTCCAGGAGAACAAGTTCTACGCCGACTCGGCAGGGACCTGCACCACCCAGCAGCGGGTGCGGCTGCACCCCCAGCTGACCGCGGTCGCGGTGGATCCGGCGACCGGCGACTTCGACGCGATGCGCACCCTCGCACCGCCGGTCGGCCGCGGCTGGGAGTACCTGACGGACGGCCGCTACGACTGGGACGGCGAACTGGCCGCCCTTCCGGAGCAGCTCGCCGAGAAGATGCGCGCGCCGACGGTCGAGGCCGGTGCCTACGACCTGGTGGCCGACCCCTCCAATCTGTGGCTGACGATCCACGAATCGGTCGGACACGCCACCGAACTCGACCGGGCGCTGGGGTACGAAGCGGCGTACGCGGGCACCTCGTTCGCCACCTTCGACCAGCTGGGGAAGCTGGCGTACGGCTCCGAGCTGATGAACGTGACCGGCGACCGCACCGCCGAGCACGGGCTCGCGACCGTCGGCTACGACGACGAGGGAGTGGCCGCGCAGTCCTGGGACCTGATCCGGGACGGCACCCTGGTCGGCTACCAACTCGACCGCAGAACCGCCGGGTTGACGGGCCTGGGGCGTTCCAACGGCTGCGCGTACGCGGACTCACCCGGCCACGTCCCGGTCCAGCGGATGGCCAACGTCTCCTTGGAGCCCGCGCCGGACGGGCCGTCGACCGAGCAGCTGATCGCCGGTGTCGAGCGCGGCATCTACGTCGTCGGCGACCGCTCGTGGTCGATCGACATGCAGCGCTACAACTTCCAGTTCACACAGCAGAGGGCATACGCCATCCGGAACGGCCGTCTTTGCGGACAGCTCCGGGATGTTGCCTATCAGGGAAGTACTACCGGCTTCTGGGGGTCACTGGAGGGCCTTGGCGGGCCCCAGACCTACATCCTGGGAGGCGCCGTCAACTGCGGAAAGGGCCAGCCGGGGCAGATCGCTGCCGTCTCCCACGGGTGCCCGTCGGCGGTGTTCCGGAACGTGAACATCCTCAACACGACGGCGGAGTCCGGGCGTTCTTGACCCGACACCCTGTAGGACCTCAAAACCGTCACGAGGCCAACACGCCAGCACAAGGAACACTAGGCCGCCCCCTCTAGGTGTCGTCATCCGCGCCCTCTCCGAGCCACTGGGGCGGGACGATGACCCCCTTGAAGGGAGCCAGGCCGAGCCCTAGGCGGTTCTCGATCGCGTTGGCGCCTCGATCCATCGCCCGCCGCACCAGGTGGCCGTACACCACTTCAGTCACCCTGGTAGTGCGATGCCCTACCCATGCGGCGACCTCGAAGAGGGGAATCCCTTCGTGGATTGCCTGAGATACGAAGAAGTGCCGGAAGCTCTTCGGTGTGTAATCAGGAGTGCCCGCTCTCCCCGCCGCCTCTTTGAACTGGTTAAGAAACCAGTCATAAGAAGGGTGATGCTCGCTTTTTCGGGGAGATTCAAAAAACCATCCCCGATCACCCCAGACCCCAAAGCTATCGATGTGATCTGCGAATATCTCCAGGACCGATGCCGGCACAGGCGCCTTTACCAACAAGTCAGGCCGCTCAGGGTCTCGATGCTTCGTCCCTCGCTTTACACCTCGATTCTGCCCACTGATTTCATTGCAGCCGTGAGCAGAAACCTGATGAGTTTTGTGGAGTATCGCCCCTTCCCAATCCATCGACTCGTCCGATACCCCCAACGCCTCGCCCGGTCGGCAGCCACACCCCGCCATAGCCCAGAATCCTGCGCGTATCCGCTTAGGCGCCTCTGCGATGATCCCTAGCACTTCCTCTGTCGTAGGGATTTCATCATCACTCACGGGCACGTACGCGGTCTTGCGGGCGTTTTTTCTGGCGTTGGCCTTCCGGCATGGATTGCGCCCGATGATCTCTGCATCGACAGCATAGTTGAACACAGACGAGAGGACACTAAAGCGCCCCTGAACCCCATACGCTTTGTAGTTGACACGCTGCTTCTCTTCCCACTTGGCGATGTCGCTCGGGGTGATGGAACCGATAGGCCGAGAACCAAAAGGCTCTTTGTAGTGATTCCGGTAAACACTGTCGTAGTTGGCCTTGCTGGATGCCTCAAGAACGCCAGCGTTCACCCACTCCTCCCACACGTTAGCGAACGAGCGTTGCCCCTGCTTAGGGTCGACGTAGGTGCCCAGATCCTTGTCCCGCTCGACCTTGACCGCGAATGCTTGCGCGTCTTCCAGGAGCTTGAAGCTGGCCTGACGCAGCGAGCCCGCCCTGCCTCCCGGCTCACGGTAAAAGACCCGGTAGGGCTTGTGCGCACACTTGGACTTCTGCCGACGCGGGCAGCCACAGTCCTCTTTCTTGATCGAAGCCACGCTTGTTAACCTCCTACATGTTGATTGGTTGGACTCTTTGAAGCTAGCCACCCTGCATGCGAGCGTCAACCCAGTTGCACAGATCGCGAGTTCGGAACCGGACGTGCTTTCCGACCTTCAGGTACGGAATGCCCCAGCGTCGGTACGAATCCATCAAGACCCGCTTGGTGACACCAAGTTCGGCCGCCACCTCCTCTGGTGTCATCAGTAGATTGCTTCCGCCCCTCACAGCTCCCCCTCTCGGTCAGCTGTGCCCGCCCATCTCTCATCTTCCTTGGCCTCCTTGTAGAGGCGTCGAGCGTCCGCGAGATCGCATGCGACGCCTGCCGCAACTTCCGCCTCGGCTGGACTGTGGCCAGACCCCACGTAGCGCCATTCAGACGCAGTGACCGCTGTCTGATCGTCATCAACAGCGTTCAGAGGATCCGCTTGCCGCACATGATCGACACGCGCAGCCCGGAGAATTCCGTAAGTGGTGGAGTAGAGCCGCGACTTGGTAAGGACGTGCCCCCGGTAGCCCAAGGCGTGAGTCCATTGACGGAGGCGTAGGTGCTCCATCTCTGGGAGACCGCCCAAATTCCAGCACGCCGCCATGAGGGACCGCAGGTGGTCATTAACGGCCGCGTACGGGATCTCGGCGGCCGAGGTGATCGGGCGGTCGGAGCCGCCGGCCTCAGAGACGGATTTGCCGACGTACTTCGCTATGTACGCCGCAACACGGTCGTCGGTCACCGGGGAATCGCCCTCGAACGACCGGATGGAATGCACGTCCAGCTCTGTTCCCCACCGCACGACTTCCTCACCGAATGCGGCCGAGTACGGAACGGGCACAGCGACCGTGGCCGCAGCATCGCGGACGGCCGTTTCGAGCACTACGGGGCTGGCCCAGCCGGGCGGGGGGTCGTCAGGCCCAGTCGCTCCGTCCAGCCGGATGACGGCGTGAACGTGGACAGCGGCCCGCTGCTGGTACTCGGCTACCTTGGCGAAGCTGAGCCGGGCATGAGCATGCAGCTTGGATTGCGTGATGCCTACCGAGGTGGCCAGGGCGCGCCGCACGCGGTTGCAGAAACGATTCCACAGGAGCCCGGCATGGGCGTGCCACAGGACGTGGCCGGTGTAGTCGTAGCAGGCAGGGCACAGGGGTTGGCCGAGTAGCGGGTCACCCTCGGTGTGCACGAGTCGGCAGCCGATCGGGCGCCCGTGTTCGCAGGTCCTTTCCTCCCGGCGTGGCCGACACTGCCGCCCGCCTTCGGTGAGGTGATGCACGGAACCGAACGAAGGCGCCGTCAGCGTGACGAAGAGCCGAGGGTGCTCCCGGACGTGTTGGGGAGTGCCCTTGCCGCCGGAGAGGCCGGAGCGGACGAGTTGGAAGGTGTCGCCGGCATGAAGGTAGGAGCAGGGGAGGCAGCGCGTCTCTCGCCTGTTGCGGCACCGCACGGCCAGTCGTCCACCGGGTTCGGTCGCGGTGTCGAAGTGCCGCAGCACTTGACCCGTTACCGCGTCTGTCACGGTCGTGTGCCCGGCAAGGTAGATGGGGTGGGCGCAGCCGCCGACGTTGCGGATCTGCTCCATCCAGCGGCCGAATCCGGGGTCGGCCACCAGGCGCACCATGTCGCGCTCCGTGTCGGACAGGCGCCGCAGGCGGTCAGCTAGCGCGAGGGTCGAGCGCCGCGCGTCGGCGTCGGTGAAGGGGTTGGAAGCGGGTGAGTTCGGGCGGTGCATGGCGGTGATCTCTCGCATCGGGCAGCAACAAGCACGGCTGCGGGAACAGGCAGAGTTGCCAGGGGAATGGGCAAGGGAGTCCTTGATCTCGAACGCGGACTTCTAGCCGGCCGGAGTGGGGCGGTGACCGAGGCCAAGCAGTGAGCCTCAGCCACCGCCCGCGAATCCCGAAACGCGAGCCGTCAGACTGCGCACGGGGTGGGACGCGGCGCTATCAGACGTGTCCGGCGATCCCGTTGACGATCCAGATGACGGCGTAGCCGATGGGGGTCATGGCCAGGTAGAAGCTCATGAGCCCGATGCAGGTGGCTTGCCACCACTTCACTTCGCCCGACCGGACGAGCATCACCGTGATGACCGCCATCAGCGTCACCAGCGCATAGATCTGCCCTTGCGACATACCTACTCCCCTCCTTCCATGGCAGCCGCGAGCGCGGGCATGTCCGGCTTGCGGTCAGCGAATTGCTCGGCCACCTGACGTGCCTGCTCTGTCGTGAGCAGTTCGGACCGGGCACGCATCCACCGCCCGCCGACCGTCGTCACCGCCACGCCCTTCTCGGCATCAGTCACCTGCTGGGCGACGGCCACGGCATCGGGCGACAGGTCCCCGAGCGCCATTTCCGCAGTCGCGGAGTCGTTGACGCGGTGCGCGATCCGGCCGCCGAGCTGGGCACGGAGCGCCGTCACACCCGGACCGAGGTCAGAGCCGACCCGCTGACCGGAGATGACCAGATGGACCCCCAGCGCCGCCCCGAGCTGTGCCAGCCTCAGCAACAGCGTGGAACACTGCGCCACTTCATCGCGGGACTGCCGCGAGCCGTCAGACAGATACAGCTCCGCCAACTCGTCCACCAGGACCACGACCGGCACCGGCCGCGTGACCCACGGCGGCAGCTCCCACACCGAACGCGCCTGCGCCTCCCGGCAGAGAGTCATGCGATCTTCCAGATCAGCCATGAGCGCACCCAGGAGGGTGATGGCCTCTTTCCGGTTGGAGGCGAGCGCCGACAGCCGCGGCCCGAACAGACCCAACTCCAGGCCGCCCTTGCAGTCGATTCCGACCAGCGCCACCGGCTGCGGAGCGAGCCGACTCACCCAGGCAGCCAGGAGGGTGGACTTACCGGACTGCGTTGCACCGACCACCAGCCAGTGCGGCACCTGCCGCAGGTCCAGCACCCACGAGCCACCGTCCTCGATCCGACCGACCCGAGCAGCCATCAGCGTCTCCGGCCTCTCGTCCCTCTCGGCCGTGCCGTCCTTCAGGGAGTCGCCGGCCGTAACCGTCACGATCAGCTCTCCCCGCCGGGGCGAGCGGACGCGAACCCGGTGGACCCGCCATGCGTGCTCCAGCGCCTCAGAGGCCGCCAGGAACGGGCCGGGAGTCTGGCCGGGGTTGAGGCGGACACGCACGACCAGGCCCCGCTTCGTGACACGCGGCATGCCTAGATGCGGAGCGATCGGCCGCAGCGCGACGCCCTTGACCGCCAGGTCCCCGACCACCGCACGGTTCGGCCGACGGCTGACCGACAGATCGTTGATCAAACAGACCTGCTTCCACCGCCACCGCATCCGTACAACAGTGGCCGGGTAACCGATGAGGTACCACCGCCAGGGATACGCCCGCACCCACGCGAATTGAGACTTGGCGAGCCGGGGCTCCCACCACCGTTGAGTGAGGACCCCGAGGATCAGCGCAGCCGAGGCGAACCAGATCACGAGCGTCCAGATCATTGCTTCTCCTTCCCTTCCTCAGTGGTGCGCTTGCGTTCCTCGGTGGCGAGGTCGTTGAGCACCCGACGCGCGTGATAGGCCGCCAACTCCCCGTTGCGGCATGCCAGTTGGAGCAGCCAGTCAACGGTTGCCATGTCGGTCACGACCTCCAGGAGGTCAGCAACGCCGGTCAGAACCTTCAGATGGGTGGCCAGACGCTTAGCGTCGAGCACGTTCACATCGCGCATGGTCACGCGTCACCACCAGCCTTGGCGCGGTTCTGCGAAGCCCCGCCGGCCGCAGGAACGCCGCCGGGAGGACCAGCCGCTGTGACCCCGGAGGCCCGGAAGGAGACGCCGGACCGGTCTCCGATCGCCCACTGTGTGGCGACCAGGTCAGCCACGTGCACCGGCATCCCCTCCGAGACGCCGCGCGGCTCGGCCGGGACGGACACTTCGATCACATCGGCCCGCCGCCGGTCTCTCTGCCGCACCGCGATCCCCACCACGTACATGACGTTGCCGTCCCGGTCCTTGCGCACCTCCCCCGTCTCGGGGTTGACGCGCTTCTCCGGCGGCACGACGCACAGGCAGTTCCCGAGGCGCGCCACGTCGATGGGCATTTGCTGCATGAGTCATCCACCACTCTCTGTTGGAACGGAGGCGACCCCTTATCAGTGCGCCTCTCGTCCTAATAAGTGGCCAGCATGCGCCCTGTTGACCCAAAGAGGCAACCACTTATCCTGACGAGTGGCAGACTGTTCCCCATAACACGGCCCACTGACAATCAACTGATGACGGAGCTAGCGACATGCCAGGCGAGATCATCCGTCCCAACCCCATCTACATGCAGGTCGCCGACCAACTGGCGCAGGCGATCAAGGCCGGGGAGTACGAAGCGGGCAGCAAGCTGCCGAGCGAAACCGAGCTGATGGCGACGTACAAGATCAGCCGCCCCACCGCACGGAGCGCAGTCAACGAGCTGCGGACGATGGGACTGGTCGAGTCGCACCACGGACGCGGCAGCTTCGTCCGCAGCCAGGCCGCCGCGAAGACCCTCATTCCGAGGACCATCGACCGGTCCGGACAGCGCTATAGCGTCCCCGAACTGCGAGAGACGGAGACACCCGGCGTTACCCGAATCCATCTCCTGGACGTTCATGCACACCTGCTGGAGCAGCCCGAGCAGGACGCGGCCGACGCCTTCAGCACCGACCATCTCATGACCGATCCCGATACCGGCACCCGCATCGCGCTCCGCGTGATCATCCCCATGGACGTGGCATCCGACGTACCCGCACTGGCCGAGACGCCGGACGCCGACGTCACCGACCTGTACGCGATGCTGGTCGAGGCCGGACACAAGCTCACATGGCGCGAGGTCGTCACAGCGCGGACCCCGCTCCCCGACGAGCGCGTAACCCTCGGGCTCACGGATGCCAGCCCGATTCTCATTACCTACCGCGTCACCTACGGCACCGACGACCGCCCCCTGATCTGCGAGGAGTTGCGCACCGCGGCGGCCATGGCGAATCTCGTCTACCGGATCACGCCGGAGCGCGCACCGGCCAAGCGCCCCCGGGCAAAGAACTGATCGGTGTAAACCTTCTTCACTTCCTCAAGGGCGCGCCAGGGCGCGCCGGTCGGCCGGGCGGCCGTCCGGGCTGCGGCCTTCGGCCGGTCCCGGCCGGACGCCCACCGACCTGACTCCCAGCACACCCTTGAAACGCACGAAGGCCCCCGCCAGCATCAGCCAGCGGGGGCTTCATCATGCGCTCAGGCGTGCCCGGAGCGATACGCCGGGCGCCCGGGGCGCTTCTCTCGTTCAGCGGCGGCAGGTGCGCGCGTGACGCTCGGCCTTCGACCGGGGTGATCCGAAGCCCGTGACGATGCTCCGTTTTCGGCAGCCCGCGCAGACCACCCAGCGAATGCCACGCGCGTCTTCCTCGATGTGCACCGCACTGCCCTGTGCCGTCTTCAGCGTCCGCCCCATATCTGATCTCCCTCTCAGATTCTCGCCATGCCGGCCCAAGTCCGGCGCGTTGGTCTGCATCGTCCCTCCGGGACGATCCGGCAGTGGCGCGCCCGGCAGTGGAACGCGGCCTGCGGCGCCGTCGCCCAGCTCGGCATCGTTCCCGCGCAGTTACGCCACCGTTGGGCGCGATGCGCCGCGCGCAACATCGTGGGGGGTTCCTCCGGACCCCACCCCCCACGACCAGGAACACCACTCCTCTCCGTCGAGGAACCGGCCAGGCGCGCCCTAAGCGCACCGCTTGCGGGTCGTGCCGCCAGACTCATCGAGAAGGCGGGTCATCAACCGGGCCGCAGCCGGGTTCATCCAGACCTTGCCTTCACCGGTCGGGCCACTGTGCGGTGACGCCCGCAGGGCATCAGCATCATGCCCCGCCCGCCGTAAAGCAGCGTTGAGCGCGCGAGCCGCTTCGTCCGCTTCACGCCACCCCGTGAGGTAGTCATTTCCCCGGACCCAAAGCCCCTCGCCGTCATCGTCTACCCAAGGACCGGCGTTCACCGACGTTCACCCCCGCACCCCACCTGATCTCCGTTTGGCATATGCATTCGACGTTACTCCAGCCAATCAGGGCACCCCGCACCCCACAAGCAAAAAGATCCCCCAATCCCGCGAGGCGGGAAAACCGGCCAGGGAGAATCTTTAATTGCAAGGCCCCTTCCCGCCTCACGGGAAGGGGCCTTGACTTCAACGCCGATCAGCCTCCGCCGAAGAGCAGGCATTGATCTTCAGGGCCAGGCGAACACGTCGGAGCAGTCAGATAGCTCTGTTTGACCCAGCCCACCGAGCCCGCAGGCAGGCCGCCCGCAGACCTTCTCAGCAGCCGAACCTTGTCCCACTGATTCGGCCCCGCATCCCTGAACGTGATGATCTCCATTTCGTCACCGACGTACAGCAGACCCAGCGCCGAATACCCCGTATTGGGCCCCGCCCGGAAATTCAGGCCATTCGCCATGGAAGTCTCCGAATGCGGCTTATTCGTGAAATGACCGCCGTCCGCCGCGTTGGCCGACCCGATCCCGAGCCCCGCCGCCAGCACGGCGCCAGCCACGACCGCCAGCGTCCGCAGACCGCGCTTGCGCTTGATCACCTTCATGTGAACCTCCTCTTCACTCGACAACGAGCGCCACCGAAGGCCGGTTAGACACTCGTCCTGACAAGTGACCAGCATGGATCACACCCGCTCAAGAGGCAACCTCTCATGCTGACAAGTTCGCTCCCAGAAAAACCCCGCCCGGCGCGGGCCGAGCGGGGTTGATCGACTCATCTGCGGGTCAGCGGACTATGTCGTCCCAGGTAGGCCCGGCGCCGAGCTGCACCGCATGCTCGGGACAGGCGTACAGCCTCACCCCGGGACCGCTGCTGCTCTCGATGTGCCGGACAGGCACGGGAGCGTGGGTCGGCATCCGGCACTCGACGCACAGTTCGGCCGTCGCGGCGGGCGGGGTGGTGCGCGCTATACCGTCGGCAGTCACACTGCCACCCCATCACCGGCAGCTCGTATGCCCGTGATGTTGATGGTGGGGAAGTCGTAGTCAACGCCCATCGTGGCGAGCACCAGCGCCCGGCGGCGCTCCCGGATGACCCCGAGTTCCATCGTGTCTTCGGCCTGCCGCCGGAAGAATTCGGCGGCTTCTTCTTTCGTCGGCCCGGTCCAGGGGCGGGACCAGGGCGACACGGACGCGGGCCCGGGGGTGGGGAGCGCGGTGAGGTATTCCGCGCTGTGACGTCCAGGCCGGCGGGGGGCGAGGGCGGAGAGCGCCCAGGCGAGGGCGCAGGCGATAAGATCGCGCATGTCGTGTCAGCTCCCGATAGCTGTTCGGCGGAGCCCCGGCGGACCGCGTAGGACCGGTTCGCCGGGGCGTTTTCATGTCCGGGAAACAAGCTAAGCCAGCTCGTCTAACTCGTCTACCTGTCTAACTGGTCTGCCTGTCTAAGTCGCTCAGGATTGGCCCGTTGTCTACGCTCACCCCATGCCTGAGAGCCCGCTCGACCCGCACACTCCGTACGCCCCGTACATGCGGGTGCTGGAAGCACTCACCGCCGAAATCAAGGCAGGGACGATCGGACCAGGCGAACGAGTCCCATCCGAAGCGGAGTTGTGCGCGCGGTTCAAAGTGGCTCGGGAGACGGCCCGCCGAGCGGTTCGCGTCCTGCGCGAGCAGGGCGTGGTGCGAACGGAGTGGGGACGCGGAACCTTCGTGGTCGATCCTGCCGAGCGCGAGGACGAGCACCAGGACGACGAACGGCCCCGCCCGTCCGACGGTTGACGCACGGGCGGACGGAGCCGAGTAGGGAGAAGACTCCCCGGTGGAGCTTCTCTTACCGAAGTGCTACTGGTTACCGCACAGGCCGCACGGCCACGATTGCTGGCTGATGCAGTTGCCGTCGTCGTCGTAGACGTACACCACGGTCTTCGTGCCGGGGCATCCTCCCTTACCGCACGGAATTTGCATGTCCTGCTGATGGCCCATAACGGAACTCCTCCACCTGTTCGGTTGACGGTTTCCATGTGCGCTTGCAGGACCGGCACCACCAGAACCAGCGATCTTCACCGCCGACGGTGGTGGTCGTGTCCTTCCACAACCGCTCGCTGCAACGAGGGTCGGGGCATTGGGGAGGCAGAGGCACGACGATAACCTTCCGTAGGAAGTGCGCAGGCTGGCTAGCGTTGTACCTCTGCGCCCCGTTGGTGCAGTGGCACGGAGTACGTCACCCATTTGGGCGACCCGCGCCGCCCTTCCCCTATAGCGCACTATCGGGGAAGGAAGACATGGGGTCGGTGGCCAGCACCCCGCGCACCCATGATCAATACGCGCGGAGCACTGGCCTTCGCACTCCCCTCTGCGTCACGGTGTTCAGACGTGACGGGGGCCGAGAACGTGTTAGGGCCCTCCGTGAGGAGCACGCCCGGCAGATGTGCTGCCGGGGGTCTTACTCGCCCCCCAATTGAGGGGCGAAGCCTTAGTCAGGCAAATGGATAGTGATGCCGCAGAGGCATGACATCGTTGCACCGGACATCACCCAGCGGTGCTCACCAAACAATGGACACATTTTTCCTCCTACTAATTCGAATTGCTATTTCCGTCCTGCGTGGCCGTGAGGCTTTTAGCCTCCAAATCAGTTGCCGGCCTACAGGAAGTCGCCAGGGCATCCCACCGGGAACCACCCGGCCGGACCAGCACAAGACACACGCCGTTCACTGCCTTCACAGCACCAACCTTGCACCTCTTCATGTCCACCACGACCGACCCAGGAGGGTACGGGACATTGGCCTTAACCATGTGGACTCCCTTCCTCAGATATCCAATCCGCGCCGGTCTCCTAATCCAGGAAAGCCGCCCGAACGGCACGCATGTCGTACAGGTCCTCAATATCCATTGACGGTCGGGGGTCTTCCGGATGGCCATAGGTCTTATGCAGCAGGGCGAGTTGGATAACTTGTTCTGCCGCCGTAGCATTCTTACTCGCCACGGCTTCTTCTAGTGCTCTGCTGATCAGCCCCCAATGCATGCATGATTCTCCGCAGAGACCACCGCGAGGCGTGGTGAGAGGGCTTTCGGGAATTCCGTGATCTTCTGGATTCTGCGCCATCAGCCAATGCGTCATCAGGTCGTCAGTGTGTGTGGTGGGCCGTCCGGACTGTCAGCGCCGGCAGCACCGGACAGCCCTCCCCACCCCGCCGTACTGTCTGGCCAGCAGGGGCGGGAGCCCATTCCGTCCGCGTCGCAGGGGGGCGGGGACGGACGGAACGGGGGTTCGCGGCTGGCTCGGGGGCCACGCAGGTATGAGGAGCTGTAAATACCCGCGTGGCCCCGTCGCCCCGGGAAGTCCTCCGCGTTGTGTCATGCCTGGCGCCACGCGGAGAGTCCCGGTGCACCCGATACTCAGGACGAGCCACTGAGCATCGGGGGTCTATGTGGGTTAGTGATGGCTACGCCAGACACCGACACCGAGTACGAACGTCACGGTGATCAGAGCCAGGGCAGCCAGCAGGAGGCGGCTCACGATGCCTCCGTATTGGGCCACCAGGTCTCGAACTCACCGGGGACCACGGCACAGTGATCATCCTTGTGGCGGGGCGGGGAACCGCACCGAACCCACTCCGGAATCCATCGCGGGCGGAACCTGCTGCGGTACGCCGGGGCGCGGTGCCGTGCAGTGCACCTACGCCGCGTCATGGGTGCCCCTCGAAACCGCGCGTCCACGGGCTCCCGCCACCAGGCGGCACCCTGAGACCGGCACTGCTGTCGCCGTCGTCGAAGTACGTGCCAACCAGCAGGGCAGCGATAGTCCGCGACGGGCGGGCCCGGAAGCGCCCGCCGTACAGCTCGGTCGTGGCGGCACTCCAGGCGGCGTCATACTCAGCCGAACCCACCTCGCGCCACCTACTACGCGGGCCACCGATCGGACCGAGGTAGAAGCGAGGCCCTGTCTCGGCCGTCATGTCCAGCCCTGAGTTGCGTCGAAGTCCCGCATCCCGCGAAGCCCGTACGGCATCGCGCGGCGCATCAGAAACCTGATATCCCGCTCGTACGCAGCGGATCCGGGGCCGGGAGGCACGTAGGGCCGAAGTAACTCCGGGTCGGTGAGGGGGTCTTCAGGCTCATCCGGCGGAGTCTCCGGCGGGACGGGGCCAAGGTGGATGTCGCGTACCGGCGCCGTCCACTCCCTGCTCCCATGCTCCAGCCGCACGAAGGCCGTGGTGCAGGGCTGACGGGGCCCGTACGGGTTCGCCGCAGGGTCGATCCACCCGGTCTCGACGGCCCGCAAGATGCCCTGCCGGCCGTGGTCGTCGTGCACGGTCTTCCCGACCCACGGATGAGGGGCGGGAAGACCGGATTCAGCCGCTACCTGGCCCAGTTGGCCGGTGCACCCGTCGATCACCCGTACGCCTTCGTGGTGCGTCATCGTGTTGCCCAGTTCGATGCCATGACGGTTAGCCTTCCGGCCCGGCCATGTGATGGGAGCTGCCTATGTGTATGCCTCGATGTAGGCCAGACTGGGGACATGAGTGGGGAAACCGTTCGGGCGATGATCAAACGCCTCCGTAGGGTCCACGGCTGGTCTCAGGCACGCTTAGCAGAGAAGCTGAACGAGGCTGCCCGTGATCTACCTGAGTTGGGGCTGAACGCGAACCTCAGCCGCCACGATGTGTACCGATGGGAATCAGGGCTGCGAAAACCGCGCGAATGGCTGCCGGTTCTGGCTACCGTCCTAGGTGTGTCCAGAGAGCAGCTTGAGGAAGCAACGGCAGTGGGGGACGTTCCCCCCTCACCCGATCCGCGTACGGTGGACGACTTCCTGCCGCCTGGTGACCCGTTCGCTCCGCTGGCTGGTGGCTTAGGTCCGCGCATCGGCCGATCCACGGTGATTGATTTGGCAGGCCGGGTTCATGGACTCCGGCTAGCAGATGACGTCGTGTACGGGCGGGACCTGATCGGTCGTGCACGCCGGGACTTGAAGTCCACGGTTACCCTCTATCGCGAAACGACACATACCGAGGTAATTGGCCGTGATCTTCTCCGAGTGATTGCCGAGCTGGCCCAGATCGTTGGTTGGGTTTTCAGTGATGCGGGTGAATACGCGGAGGCGGATCGGGTATACCGCTTGGGACTCTCTGCTGCACAAAAGGCCCAAGACGGCACTTTGGCGGGACAGTTGTTGAGCACGCTGTCCTATCAAGTGGCGAATCAGGGTGCCCCTAGCGAAGCCGTGGAAATGGCGACGGCCGCTGTGGAGATAGCCGGACCGGACGCCCCGGCGAGGGCACGTGCCCTGTTCCGGGACCGCGCAGCGTGGGCGCACACCAAGGCTGGCCACCCCCAAGAGGCAATCAAGGCTCTGGGCACGGCCCACGAAGCACTTACGGACGGACACGGGGCAGATGAACCGGACTGGACGTATTGGGTGTGCGTGGAGGAACTGGAGGTGATGGACGCTCGTGTTTACACCGAGCTTCACAAGCCTCTCCGTGCGGTTCCCTTGCTAACTCATGTCCTGGACCGATACGAAGCGACCCACGCACGGGAGTTGGCTCTTTACCTCTCGTGGCTGGCAGTGGCATACGCAGATGCCAACGAGCCGGAGGAAGCCGCCGCAACAGCACGACGTATGTTGAAGCTAGGCACGGGTGGCGCTTCCGAGAGAACGGCCGCTCGGGGGCGGGTCGTTCTTGAAAGGCTCACACCGTTCGCGAAGATGCCGGAAGTGGCGGCCCTTCTCAGCGAGTTCGGCACCGTCTGATTCGCCACCGTCCCACCAAGCCCCCCCGTCGCGGCTTGTCCGGTGTGTGCGAAGACGCAAAGAAGCCCCGTCGCCCCCATCAGGGCAACGGGGCTTCATCATGCTCAGCGGTGACAGAAGACGGCTCTGATGGCCACGACTTGCAGAGATGCCCCGCCAGCCTGGACGGGGCCTGTCGACTCTGCTGTCACTCCGGCAAGTCGATACCCAAGGCGTCGGCCAGGTCGCGTCTCGCCGCCGGCACCGAACCGGGCCGGTAGCCCCTGCTCCAGGCCAACACCAAGCCAACACCAGACCCCGAACAGTCCGGTTTAAACCAGTATGAACAGGGGTTTAGGTCAGACCATGAATAGCCACCTGACCTGCATAGATGCCCGTCGGATGGGTGTGCCCTCCACTCCCCCGGTGAACTTCCAGTTCACCCAGCAGAGGGCCTACGCCATCCGGAACGGGCGCCTTCGCGGACAGCTCCGGGACGTCGCCTACCAGGGAAGCACCACCGGCTTCTGGGGGTCACTGGAGGGTCTGGGCGGGCCTCGGACCTACGTCCTGGGAGGCGCCGTCAACTGCGGAAAGGGCCAGCCGGGGCAGCTCGCGGCGGTCTCCCACGGGTGCCCGTCGGCGGTGTTCCGGAACGTGAACATCCTCAACACGGCGGCGGAGTCCGGGCGTTCGTGATCCGGCACCCCGTGGCCCCCCGGGTCACCACGGGGCCGACACGCCGGTACGCGCTCGTCCGGGTGTATTCACATCCGTGAGGAGTGCGGTGAGTTCGGCTTGGGGACGAAGATGCCGCGACCGAATACCGAACTTTCGGGAGAATTCTGGTATGGGCATGCAGGAACCAGACATCGGCGACACCGACCCCACACTGATGGACCTGGCCGATCAGGAGTTGGTGCGGGATCCCTTCACCTCGTACGCGCGCACCGGTGAGCCCGACGGGCCGATGGTGCGCGGGCGCGTGCCGGGTGTCGACCCGATGTGGGTGGCCACCCGGCACGACGACATCCGTACCGTCATGAGCGACCCCCGCTTCACCATCGACGCCACGGCCGTTCCCGGCGCGCCGGTGGCACACCGCACCGAGCAGACCTGGCAGGCCCGCGGCATGCACGCGGACCACGAGAAGTACCTGCGCGCGGGGATCTTCGACGCGGACGGTCCCGACCACCGCCGTCTGCGCGGCCTGGTGACCGCCGCGTTCTCCCCCGGCCGCGTGGCCGCACTGCGCCCCAGGATCGACGCCATCGCCGACCGACTCCTGGACCGTTTACCGGAACACGCCGAAGACGGCGTCGTCGACCTCGTCGAGCACTTCGCCAGGCCGCTGCCCATCACCGTCATCTGCGAACTCATCGCCGTCCCCGAAGCCGACCGCGACCGCTGGCGCGCCCGCAGCGCCACGCTGACCGCGGGCACCTGCGGTGACGAACTCGGCGACGCGCTCGCCGGCATGGTCGACGACGCCCACACCCTCATCGCCGCCCACACCGCCCACCCCGGCGACGACCTCATCTCCGACCTGCTCGCCCCCCACCGCCACGACCGGCTGAGCACCGACGAACTCGTCGCCCTCATCACCAACCTCGTCGTCGCCGGGCACATCACCACCGTCAATCTCATCGCCAACGGCACCGAGGCGCTCCTCGCCCACCCCGGCCAACTCGCCCTGCTGCGCGAGGACCCCGCTCTCATGCCGTACGCCGTCGACGAGCTGATGCGCTACTGCGGCCCCGTCGTGCGCGCGCTGCCCCGCTACGCCACCTGTGACACCACCCTCGGCAACACTCCGGTGCGCGCCGGCGAAGCCGTCCTCCCGATCGTGTCGGCGGCCAACCGCGACCCGGCCGCCTTCACCGACCCCGGCCGCCTCGATCTCGCCCGCACCCGCCGTGGCCGCGAACCCCACGTCGGCTTCGGGCACGGTGCCCACCGCTGCCTCGGCGCCCACCTCGCCCAGGAGGAGACCGCCGCCGCCCTGACCGCCCTGCTCGGCCGCTTCCCCGGCCTGCGCCTCGCCATCGACCCTGAGCACCTGCAACGCGGCAACAACCCCGTCAACTGGCACCTGAAGGCCCTTCCGGTGCGCCTGTGACCTCATGAGAGCCCGGCCTCTCGGGCCTCACCCCGACGGGTGGGGTCCTCCGTCATGGCACGCCGCCACCGGCACCGCACCCGCTCGGTAGGCTCTGCTCCCAGGCCGACACCACGTCCTCAACACCTCGCAGGAGGACCGCCGATGAGCCCCCGTCCGATGAGTTCGCGCAGCGGCGCACCGCACGAGATCGTCGAGCGGGCCCTGGAGCTGTCACGGGCCGACGGCTGCGTGGTCATCGCCGACGAGCACTCCGGCGTCAACCTGCGCTGGGCGGGCAACGCGCTCACCACCAACGGCGTCACCCGCGGCCGTACGGTCACGGTCGTCGCGACGGTGGACGGCGCGCGGGGCACGGCCTCCGGTGTCGTGACCCGGTCGGCGGTGACCACGGACGACCTGGAGCCGCTGGTACGGGCGGCGGAGGCGGCGGCGCGCGCGTCGGGGCCGGCCGAGGACGCGCAGCCGCTGGTCGGCGGCGGGGCCCAGGACGCCGCCTTCACCGCGGCGCCCGCCACGACATCGCCCGAGGTGTTCGCCGCCTTCGCGCCGGCGCTCGGCGAGGCGTTCCGGCAGGCCGGGGCCGGTGGACGGGCGCTGTACGGCTTCGCGCAGCACGGCGTCGTCTCCTCGTACCTGGGCACATCGGCCGGGCTGCGGCTGCGGCACGACCAGCCGACCGGGACGCTGGAGATGAACGCGAAAACGGCGGGTTCCGGGGCGGGCACGGCCCGTTCGGCGTGGGTGGGCCGGGCCACCCGCGACTTCACCGACGTCGACCCGGTGGCGCTGGACGCGGAGCTTGCCGGGCGGTCGGCCCGGTCCGGGCGGCGGATCGAGCTGCCCGCCGGGCGGTACGAGACGCTGCTGCCGCCGACCGCCGTCGCCGATCTGCTGATCTACCAGCTGTGGTCGTCGGGGGCCCGGGACGCGGCCGAGGGCCGTACGGTCTTCTCCCGGCCCGAGGACGCCGCCGCGGTGGGGTCGCGTCCCGGGGCGGGTACCCGGGTGGGCGAGCGGCTGTCCGCGCTGCCGCTGACCCTGCGCAGCGATCCGCGGGCCGCGGGCCTTGAATGCGCCCCGTTCGTGCTGGCGCACACTTCCGGCGACGACGCCTCCGTCTTCGACAACGGGCTGCCGCTGGCGGCCACCGACTGGGTGCGGGAGGGCGTGCTCCACCAACTGCCGACCACCCGGCACAGCGCCGCGCTGACCGGGCTCCCGGTGGCGCCCGGCATCGACAACCTCCTTCTGGAGGGCGGCGGTTCGCGTTCGCTGGACGAGATGGTGGCGGCGAGCGGCCACGACGGGCCCGCGCTGCTGCTGACCTGCCTGTGGTACATCCGCGAGGTGGATCCGGCGACACTGCTGCTGACCGGGCTGACCCGGGACGGCGTCTACCTGGTGGACAGGGGCGAGGTCGTCGGCGAGGTCAACAACTTCCGCTTCAACGAGTCGCCGGTGGATCTGCTGGGGCGCGCGACAGAGGCGGGCCGGACCGAGCGCACCCTGCCGCGCGAGTGGAGCGACGACTTCACGCGGGCCGCGATGCCGGCGCTGCGCATCCCGGACTTCCACATGAGTTCGGTCAGCCACGGCGTGTGAACGGACCTCCCCGCCGGGGAGGCGAGGGCGGTGTACGGACAGCGAATAGACTGTCCCCTTGTCCTCCCCTTCGGGAACCACAACCGATCAGGAACGCCATGACACGCCTCGGCGAATCCGTCGCCCGCGCCACGACCCTGCTCTCCGCCGATCTCTCCTCGGACGCGACCGTCCAGGAGCTGCTCCAGGAGACGGGCGCCCGGCGCTATCTCGACCTGACGGACCTGCCCGCCAAGGAACAGGCCGCGCTGATCGCGGCCCGTACGGTCGAGGTCCTGCCCGGTGTGGACAAGCTGGCCGAGCGGATCGAGGAGCGCCGCGCGGCGGGCGGTGGCCTGCACATCAAGCTGGGCATCGACCCGACCGCGACCGACGTGCACCTCGGGCACGCCGTGCCGCTGATCATCCTCAGCCGGTTCCAGCGCCTCGGCCACGACGTCACGCTGATCATCGGTGACTTCACCGCCAAGATCGGCGACCCGTCGGGCCGTACCGCCGAGCGTCCGCCGCTGACCGACGACGACATCGCGAACAACCTCGCCACCTACCGCGAGCAGGTGCGCCCGTTCTTCGACTTCGAGAACGTCAGCTTCCGGCAGAACAGCGAGTGGCTGGCGCCGTACACCTTCCCCGAGCTGCTGTCGCTGCTCTCGCAGGTGCCGGCGTCCCAGCTGCTGCAGCGCGAGGACTTCCGCAACCGTCTCGCGGCCGGCTCCGGGCTGACCATGACCGAGCTGCTGTACCCGATCGCGCAGGGCCTGGACTCGGTGGCGCTGGCGTGCGACGTGGAGCTGGGCGGCTCCGACCAGCTGCTCAACCTCCAGATGGGCCGCAAGCTGATGGAGCTGCGCGGGCAGCAGCCGCAGCTGGTCGTCACGATGCCGCTGATCGAGGGTACGGACGGCACCGGCGCCAAGATGTCCAAGTCCAAGGGCAATTACGTCGGTCTCAGCGCGTCGGCCGACGACGTCTTCGGCAAGATCATGTCGGTCCCCGACCGGCTGATGGAGCCGTACCTCAAGGCGTGGACGGAGTGGACGGACGAGGAGATCACGCTGGTACTCGGCCGGGTCGCCGCGCGTTCGCTGCACCCGATGGACCTCAAGAAGATCCTGGCGGGCGAGGTCGTGACGGCGCTGTACGGCCTGGAGGCGGCGATGGCCGCGCGGGCCGGGTTCGTCGCCCAGTTCTCCAAGAAGTCGTTCACGGACGTCGAGTCGCTGCCGGTCGTCGACGTCGCCGCGCACGGCACGGAGACGGTGGCCGTCGTGCTCACGAAGGTCCTGGAGTTCACGCCGAGCGCATCGGCGGCCCGGCGGCTGGCGAAGCAGAACGCGCTGCGGCTGGTCGTCGAGGGCGCCGAAGGGCAGCAGACGGTGGTGCTCGCCGAGGCCGACTCGGCGCGTCCGCTGGCCGATGTGCTCACCGAGCAGGTGGCGGGCGATGGCACCGTCTACCTCAAGGCCGGGCGCAAGCTCGCCAGGCTCGACGGCCGCTGACCCTCGGGGAGCGGCACGGCGGGCAGCCGGACGGCCGGTGCGCGTTCTTCGCGCACCGGCCGTTTCCGTACGCCGACGGAGTGTGCGTACCGTGCCGGCGTACCGGTCCGGTGCGGGCAACCGGGACCGCGGTGGACGCGCCCTACACGGTCTTCTTCCGTTTGCCGCGCAGGGCGGCCCAGAGGCGGTCCCCCACCGCGACGATGACGACCGCGCCGGCCAGCTGGAGCAGGTGGCGGATCCAGTCGATGCCCTTGGTGTCCGCCACGCCGATGCCGGTGGCCAGCCAGTTGCCCAGGACACTGCCGAGCATTCCGAAGATCACGGTCAGCCAGAGCGGGATCTGCTGCTTGCCCGGGATGATGGCCTTGGCGATCAGGCCCAGAATCAGGCCCAGGATGATGGCCCACAACCAATTCATGTCGCCTCCTCCGGCACGGACGGAGCACGGACCGTGCCCCGGCCAGTGTCGCGCCGCTTCCCGTACGCCGCACGCCGGAGCCCGGTGTACGCCGTGCGCCGGGTGCCCGCCGCGCACCCGATGGCACGCCCCGGTCTCGTACCGGGCGCACCCGCGGCGTACCGTGGGAGCGACCGGAACCGGGGAGAATCCGGCATGACCGACCAGGTGGTGGAACGTGATGCGGAAGCAGAGCAGCGTCGAGACCTTCCGGATCACGGGGGCCCGGCAGGGACTGTCCGACGATGTGCGGGGACGGCAGCGGCGCTATGTGATCTCGATGGTGGTACGGACGGTGGCCGTGGTGCTCACCGTCGTGCTCTGGAACATCGAGCGGCCCATCGCGATCGCGACGCTGGTACTGGGCTTCGGACTGCCGTACGTGGCGGTCGTCATCGCCAACGCGGGCCGGGAGAACGTGCCTTCGCTTCCTTCGACGTTCGTCATGGCACCGGCCCGTCCGGCGCTGGCGCCCGGCGGCGGTGACCGCGCCGCGGAGCCGGTAGCGGAACCCGGGCAGGCGGACGCGAAGGACCCGCGCACCGGCCGTGGTTGAGCGCCGGGCGCTGCGGAAGCTCAAGGGAAGCTCAGATCAACTCGGAGCAATCCTGCGGATCCAGTGCACCTGCCCCACCCTCGCGTGACATACTGCGTGTGCGCTCCGCATCCCCCGTCGGAGCGATGGACCGACGCCGGGCGGCTCCCCCCGTGGCTGCCCGGCGTCGCCCTGTTCGGCTTGTGCCGTACGGGAGTTGGCGGGCCTGCCGGTGCCGCGCGGTACGGGACGTAGGGTTGAGGCTGTGAACTCCCCTGATCTTCCTGACTCCACCGAGAGCGCCGTCATCTGCTCGGCCAAGGGCTGCCGCGCCGCCGCGGTGTGGGTGCTGGCCTGGAACAACCCGAAGCTGCACACTCCCGACCGCCGCAAGACCTGGCTGGCCTGCGAGGAGCACCGGGAGCATCTGTCGCAGTTCCTGGACGTGCGCGGCTTCCTCAAGGACGTGGTGACGCTGGAGGATTGGGAGTCGTCGGCCTCCGGGAGCTGAACCGGCGGCGCGGCGGCCCGCCCGGCGCGTGACCGTCTGCCTGCGGTGCGGGCCGGCTCAGCCGCCGATCGCCGACATGGGCCGCTCGGGCTGGAGGAAGGACGGGTCGTCGAGCCCGGAGCCGGCCTTCTTGCCCCACATCGCGAGCTTCCATATGCGGGCGATCTCGGCGTCCGGCGCGTCCGAGCGCAGCGCCGCGCGCAGGTCGGTCTCCTCGGTGGCGAACAGGCAGGTCCGCACCTGTCCGTCGGCGGTCAGGCGGGTGCGGTCGCAGGCCCGGCAGAACGGGCGGGTGACCGAGGCGATGACGCCGACGCGGTGCGGCCCTTCGTCCACGATCCAGCGTTCGGCGGGCGCGGCGCCGCGCTTCTCCGCGCCCTCGGGGGTCAGCGCGAAGCGGGTGCGCAGCGAGGCGAGGATGTCGCCTGCGGTGATCATGCCGTCGCGCTTCCAGCCGTGCTGGGCGTCGAGCGGCATCTGCTCGATGAAGCGGAGTTCGTAGGAGTTCTCCATGGCCCAGGCGAGCAGGTCGGGGGCCTCGTCGTCGTTGAGTCCGGGCATCAGGACGGTGTTGACCTTGACCGGGGTCAGTCCGGCGGCGCGGGCGGCGGCCAGGCCGCGCAGTACGTCGTCGTGGCGCTTGCGGCGGGTCATGGTCCGGAAGACGTCCGGGCGGAGGGTGTCGAGGGAGACGTTGACGCGGTCCAGGCCGGCGGCGCGGAGCGCGGCGGCGGTGCGTTCCAGTCCGATGCCGTTGGTGGTCAGCGACATCCGGGGGCGGGGGGTGAGGGCGGCGACGCGTTCGACGATGCCGGTCAGGCCGGGGCGGAGCAGGGGTTCGCCGCCGGTGAAGCGGACCTCGTCGATGCCCAGCTCGGTCACCGCGATGCGGATGAGCCGGACGATCTCGTCATCGGTGAGCAGGTCGGGCTTGGCCAGCCATTGCAGGCCCTCCTCCGGCATGCAGTACGTGCACCGCAGGTTGCAGCGGTCGGTGAGCGATACGCGTAGGTCGGTGGCCACCCGACCGTAGGTGTCGATGAGCACGAGACCCCCTCCCCGGTTCGGATCATTACTCTCCGAGCGTACGCGATGGGGGTGACAGCGAGGGGGCGTGAGAAGCACGAGGTGAGCGGGGCGCCGTCGTAGATCTCTACGATGCCGCCCCGCCCGGTTGCCGTGCGGATGCGCGGTGCGCTCCGGGGTCGCCGGTGGTTCAGTGCGCTCCGGTGCCGGTCAGTGAACGCACCTCCAGTTCGGCGTACTTCTTCGCGTCGGGCTCCTCCTTGGAGAGGCGGGATCCCAGCCAGCCGAGGAGGAAGCCCAGCGGGATGGAGAACAGGCCCGGGTTCTCCAGCGGGAAGAAGTGGAAGTCCACGCCGGGGAACATCGAGGTCTCGGCGCCGGAGACGACCGGCGAGAACAGCACGAGGACGACGGACGAGAGCAGGCCGCCGTAGATGGACCACAGGGCGCCCCGGGTGGTGAACCGCTTCCAGAACAGGCTGTAGAGCAGCGTCGGGAGGTTGGCCGACGCGGCGACGGCGAAGGCGAGCGCGACCAGCCCCGCGACGTTCAGGCCGCGGGCGAAGACGCCGAGGACGATGGCGGCGGCGCCGATGCCGACGGTCGCCCAGCGGGCCGCGCGGACCTCTTCCTTCTCGGTGGCCCTGCCCTTGCGGATGACGTTCACGTACAGGTCGTGTGCGAAGGACGAGGACGAGGCGAGGGTGAGTCCGGCGACCACCGCGAGGATGGTGGCGAAGGCGACCGCGGAGATGACGGCGAGCAGGATCGCGCCGCCGGTGGAGCCGGGGCCGCCGCCGATCTGCTGGGCGAGCAGCGGCGCCGCGGTGTTGCCCGCCTTGTTGGACGCGGTGATGGTGGCGGGCTTGATGAGGGCGGCGGCGCCGAAGCCCAGCGCGATGGTCATCAGGTAGAAGACGCCGATGATGCCGATCGCCCAGTTCACGGACTTCCGGGCGGCCTTGGCCGTGGGGACGGTGTAGAAGCGGATCAGGATGTGCGGCAGTCCCGCGGTGCCGAGCACCAGGGCGATGCCCAGGGAGATGAAGTCGATCTTCGAGGTGGCGGTCACGCCGTACTTGAGTCCTGGCTCCAGGAAGGCGGCGCCCTTGCCGCTGTTCTCGGCGGCGGCGCCGAGCAGCGAGGAGATGTTGAAGTGGAACTTCAGCAGCACCAGGAACGTGATCAGCAGGGTGCCGGCGATCAGCAGCACCGCCTTGACCATCTGGACCCAGGTGGTGCCCTTCATGCCGCCGATGGAGACGTACAGGATCATCACGATGCCGACGAGGACGACGACGAGGATCTTGCCGGTCTCGCTGGTGATGCCGAGCAGCAGGGTGACCAGGGCGCCGGCGCCGGCCATCTGCGCGAGCAGGTAGAAGATCGAGACGACGATGGTGGAGACACCGGCCGCGGTGCGCACCGGGCGCTGGCGCATCCGGAAGGCGAGGACGTCACCCATGGTGAAGCGGCCGGAGTTGCGCAGCGGTTCGGCGACCAGGAGGAGGGCGACGAGCCAGGCGACGAGGAAGCCGATGGAGTAGAGGAAGCCGTCGTATCCGGAGAGCGCGATGGCGCCCGCGATGCCCAGGAAGGACGCGGCCGACATGTAGTCGCCCGAGATGGCCAGGCCGTTCTGGAAGCCGCTGAACTGACGGCCGCCCGCGTAGAAGTCCTCGGCGTTCCTGGTCTGGCGGCCGGCCCAGACGGTGATCCCGAGGGTGGCGGCGACGAAGACGGCGAAGAGGCTGACGATCAGGGTGCGGTGCTCGCCCGCGCCGCCGGCCGCGAGGTGGAGGGCGAGCGGCTGCTGCGTGAGGTTCATGCGTCGCCCTCCAGGCGCTTCTTGATGACCTGGGCCCTGGGGTCGATCCTGGCCGCCGCGTGGCGTGAGTACCACCAGGCGATGAGGAAGGTGGTGAGGAACTGGGCGAGGCCGAGGACGAGGGCGACGTTGATGTGGCCGAGCACCTTGAGCGCCATGAAGCCGCCCGCGTAGCTCGACAGCAGGACGTAGCCGAGGTACCAGGCGATGAAGGCGACCGTGAGCGGGAAGGCGAACGAGCGGTGGGCGTGGCGCAGTTCGGCGAACTCGCCACTGGCCTGCACCTCGGCGAAGGGGTACGGGACGCCGTCGGGGCCCGCTTCGGTGCGGGACGGCTGGACGCTGTCTGCAGATGCCGGGCCGGGCGGCGGCTGGTGCGGCCCGGGGCCGGGGGGCGGTGCGCTGCTCACGGGTTCTCCTGACACGGGGTGACCGCCGGCGGAACGACGACGGAGGACAGGCAAGTGACGTGGATCACGCATCGTAGAGGTGCGGCCACGGATTTCAACAGGGGCCGTTGGTTGAATTCCGTGACCGATGGGCCGGTCGGCCGCCACCGCCCGGCGCGCGGTTCGTTGTGCCGGATGTGAATCCGCCGCCGTATCCGCCCCGCCCGCAGCCGTCCCCTCCCGGGCGCCGCCCGTTCGGCAGCGTGCGGCTGCCGGCCCCACTGGCCGTCGATCCACCGGCGCCCCGGCGGCAGGGCGCGGGTCCTGGCCGCTGGTACGGCCCGCGCGTCCCGCTGCCCCCGCTGAGCATCGGCGCGCTGCGCCGGGGTTGCTGACCCGGCGGCAAGTCAACCCCGCCGCCGGGTTTTTGACCTTTCCATGGCGCACTCCGGTGATCGCCGATAACTTCACCGTCAGATCTCCGCCCGCACGCGACCGCGCGCGGGCGGTCTCACGGATGAGGTGGAGTCCCCATGGCACATCCCCGATCCAGACGGTTGCGGGCGCTGGCCCTGCCGCTCGGCCTGGCGCTCACCGCGTCGCTCGGCTTCCTCCCGCACGCGGCCACCGCCGCCTCGCAGGGCGCCGCCCCGGCCGCCGCGGCACCGGCCGGCGGCCCGCTGCTGTCGTACGTCGTGAACACCACGCCCGGCCGCGCCACGGTCGGCAGGGTGACGCAGGAGATAGCCAGGGCCGGCGGAAAGGTGGTCACCGCCCATGAGCGCATCGGCGTGATCGTCGTCCACTCGGCCGATCCGCGGTTCGCCGCCACCATGCGGGGCGTCAGGGGCGTGCAGTCGGCGGGCGCGACCCGTACCGCGCCGCTCAAGCCGTCCGGCACCACCGACACCGGCAGGCCGCAGAAGGTGGAGCTGACCGATGACCGGGTCGCGGCGGCGGGCGCGGCGGCGAGGGCGCGCGGCGACGAGCCGCTGGAGCCCCTCCAGTGGGACCTGCCCGCCATCGGGGCGGACCGGGCCGCGGCGGTGGATCCCGGCAGCAGGAAGGTGACCGTCGCCGTCATCGACACCGGGGTGGACGACACCCATCCGGATCTGCAGGCGAACTTCTCGGCACGGCAGTCCGCCAACTGCGTGGGCGGCGTCGCCGACACCTCCCCGGGGTCCTGGCGCCCGTACGACCCGGCGAGCGACTACCACGGCACGCATGTCGCGGGCACCATCGCGGCGGCCCGCAACGGTGTCGGTGTGGCGGGTGTCGCCCCCGGCGTGAAGGTCTCGGCCATCAAGGTCAGCGAGCCGGGGACCAGCCTGTTCTACGCGGAGAGCGTCGTCTGCGCCTTCGTCTTCGCGGCCGACCACGGCGTCCAGGTCACCAACAACAGCTATTACGTGGATCCGTGGATGTTCGCGTGCAAGGACGACGCCGACCAGGCGGCCATCGTCGACGCGGTGGGCAGGGCGGCGAAGTACGCCGAGCGCAGGGGCGCGGTCAACGTCGCGGCGGCCGGCAACGCCGGCCTCGACCTGGCGGCGTCGAAGCTCACCGACACCGGCAGCCCGAACGACTCGGCACCCACCACCCGCACCGTCGACCCGAAGACCTGCTGGGACGTGCCCACCCAGCTGCCGGGCACGGTGACCGTCGCGGCGACCGGCGTGCAGCGCCTCAAGTCGGGTTACTCGAACTACGGCCTCGGCCGGATCGACGTGGCGGCCCCTGGCGGCGACTCGGCGCAGGTGCCCGAACTGCCCGCCAAGAACGGCAACATCCTCTCCACCGTGCCGGGCGGCGACTGGGCCTATCTGGCGGGGACGTCGATGGCCTCCCCGCACGTCGCGGGTGTCGTGGCGCTGCTGCGGAGCACGCACCCCGATTCCGGCCCGCAGGAGATCCAGTGGCTGCTCAAGCAGCAGGCGGACAACCCGGGATGCCCCGCGGGTGACGCCGGCTGCACCGGCACGAAGCACGTCAACAGCCACTTCGGCTACGGCATCGTCGACGCGCTGGACGCGGTCCTGGAGTAGCGCACACCGCGGGCCCGTCGGCCGGGAAGGCCGCCGGGCCCGCGGGCGGTACGGGACGCCGCCCGCCGGTCAGCCCGGGTCGCGGCCGAGGTACGCGGCGAGGCGGTCGGCGGCGCTCGCACCGGGCGGGGCGGCGCGCTCCGGGGCGAACGAGCCCCCTTCGGTGCGCGGCGCGGCACCGTAGATCCGCCGCGCCGCGGCCAGCGTCTCCTCGGCGACCTCCGGCGCCAGCGCGGTCGGCGCGCCGATGGCCCGCGCCAGATCCCAGCCGTGCGCGAGGAGTTCGACGACGACCTGCTGGACGAGCATCGCGCCCGGTGCCGCGTACGGCCCGTAGGTGCGGTGCAGCATGCCGCTGCGGGTGAACGCGGCGAGCGCGGTCCTGGTGCTGTCGTCGAAGGCGGCGGCGTGGTCGGCGCCGAGATGGCCGGCGGTGTGGTCGGTGCGCGGGTCGCCGTCGGCCACCGAGGCCACCATGAGGTTCTCCCACACGAGGTGGCCGAGCAGTTCGCGTACCCGCCAGGTGCCGCACGGGGTCGGCAGCTCCAGGTCCGCGGTCGTCACGGCGGCGGCCAGGGCGGCGACCTCGCGGGTGACCGTCCGGTAGGCGTACAGCACCCGGTCCGGGTCGCACTGCGCGAAGGCGGCGCGGTCGATCTCCACCGGGGTGCGGTGGGCGCGCAGCGCGGCGGCGGTCCAGGTGCCCGCGCGGTCCCAACGGGGCGGCGCGGGGCGGCCGGTAACTGCGCAAAGCAGTTCCCAGTAGCGCGCGACGGAGGGTTCGGCCGCGGCCTCCAGCTGTTCCCGCAGCCGGTCGCGGGCGGCTGCGCCGTCCCGGTCGGGCGGGTCGGCGGTGGCCGCCTGGGTGGGCAGCCAGGCGGCGACGAGTTCGGCGACGACGGGGGCCGCTGCGGGCGAGTCGGGGGCGACGCCCGCGGCCAGCGCCGCCTCGCCGCGCTCGCGCATCAGCTCCGCGACCCGCAGCGATGCGGCCTCCCCCGCCTCCTTCCCGGCGTCCCCGGTCCGTGGTGTGTGGCGTGCGCTGTACGCGGCCAGCCGGCGCAGCGCGGAGCGCAGTTCCGGCTCGCGGACCAGCGCGGCCAGTTCGATCCAGGCGCCGATCTGGTGCGGCGTCGGGTCTTCGGGCAGGTCGGGGGTGGCGGCCAGCAGGCCGCTGCGGTAGGCGGGGGCGTCCACTCCGTCCAGGGCGTCGTCGATGAAGTCCGCGATGATGCGGCGGCGTTCCCCGGCCGACAGGCGGGCGACTGCGGTCATGTCGGGCAGCTCCTCTGCTGCGCTGCCCCGCGCGGCCACCGAGCGCAGTACGGCGCATTGCAGCCGCAGGGTGCGGATCTGCGCGTCCAGGGCGTCCGCCCAGCGCGCCGCCGTCTCGGCGACGGTGCTCTCGCGGTGCAGGACGGACCGGATCGCCGCCGTCCCCACGCCCAGTTCGCGCAGCGTGCGCACGATTTCCAGGCGGGCGGCGGCGTCGGGGCCGTACAGCCGGTAGCCCGCGGGGGTGCGGGCGGCGGGCGGCAGCAGGTCCAGGTCCGACCAGTTCCTGATGGTTTTGACCGGGATTCCGGTCCGGCGTGCCAGCGTGCCGATCGTGACCAGGCCCGTGCCGTCCTCGTACATGCCCTCCACTTTCGGGTCTCCCACGGGGGGAGACTCAAGCACGCGGGGGCAGGGCCGCGGGCGGCGGGGCGGCGGTCAGCGGGCTTCGGTACGGGCCGGTACGGCGGCGTACCGGGGTGGTGCGGTGCCCGCCGCGCCGGCCCGCAGCACGCCGCCGGCCAGCGCGCACTGGGCCGCGGCGTAGCTGAGCATGATCCAGAACTGCGGTTCGGGCAGCTGCGGCCAGTCGGCGATGCCGGTGGCGATCAGGGTGTCGGAGAGCAGGAAGAGCAGTCCGCCGGCCGCGGCGAGCGGTCCGGCCCGCAGGGCGCCGAAGGCCATCGCGGTGAGCAGCAGGCTGTATCCGGCCACCGGGACGCGCATCCCGGCGGGCAGGTCGGGCCACAGCAGCGTCACGGTGACGGCCCAGGCGACGAGGTACGCGCCGGCCGCCGCACCCGTACGGCTCCGCCGCAGCGCCGTGCCGTGCCGGGCGCACAGCGCGAGGTAGCAGAGGTGCCCGGCGGCGAACGCGCCCATGCCCAGCAGGAAGAGGGTGTCGCCGCCCGCCTGGAGGAGGGTGTCGCCCGCGCAGCCGCACACCAGCGCGACGGCGAGCAGCGGCGGGCCGCCACTGCTGAGCGCGTAGCAGGCCAGGGCCGGCATCAGCGCGGGTTTGGTGAGGTGGACGACGAGGTCGGCGGCGCCGTGGCCAGGTCCAGCGGCGCGCAGGAGCAGCGCGGCGAGGTGGACGGCGGCCAGCACCGCGAAGGCGGCGAGCAGCAGCCGGGCGGCGCGGGGCCGCGGACGCAGCGGGCTCACGCGGCGCGCTCGCCCGCGGTGGCCGCCGCGGACGCAGCGGCCTGCCCGGACGGTGAAGTCGCCACGTCCGCACGGGAGTTGGCGGCCGGTTGCCAGCCGGGGCCGCGGAACACCCGCCCGGCGCGCTCGCTCCAGCTGCCCGCCGCCCGTACGTCGCGGGCGATGGCGGCGTACTCGTGGGTGGCGACGCGCAGCGGGTTGAAGGTGTCGATGTTCTTGGTGAGCCCGTAGACCGGCCGCTCGGTCTCGGGGACGAACGAGCCGAACATCCGGTCCCAGACGATCAGGATCCCGCCGAAGTTGCGGTCCAGATAGCCGCCCTGCGAGGCGTGGTGGACGCGGTGGTGGGAGGGGGTGTTGAGGACGAACTCGAAGGGCCGCGGCAGCGTGCCGACCCGCTCGGTGTGCACCCAGAACTGGTAGACGAGGTTCGCCCCCGAGCAGAAGGCGATGGCCGCGGGATGCACGCCGAG
This sequence comes from Streptomyces sp. NPDC050161, assembly GCF_044460025.1. Taxonomy (NCBI): domain Bacteria; kingdom Bacillati; phylum Actinomycetota; class Actinomycetes; order Kitasatosporales; family Streptomycetaceae; genus Streptomyces; species Streptomyces sp. NPDC050161. The sequence continues at coordinate 51,730 of NZ_JBITJM010000006.1, forward strand.
CGCGACCATCGGGACGTAGAACGGCCAGACGGTCCAGGTCGTCCAGGGCTGCCGCAGCGCGGTGGTGAAGTTGAACCTCTTGCTGGAGTGGTGCACGACGTGGCAGGCCCACAGGATGCGGATGACGTGGTGGCCGCGGTGCGACCAGTAGTAGAAGAAGTCCTGCGCGAGCAGCATCAGCAGCAGCGTCCACCACAGCACCGGGACGCGCAGCGGGGTGAGTTCGTGGACCGCGGCGTAGATCGCGACGATCGGGATCTTCCACAGCGCGTCGAAGACCAGGCTGCCGATTCCCATGCCGACGCTGGTGGCCGCGTCCTTGGCCTCGTAGCCCGTCGCGTCCTCGTCGGGGTGCAGGCGGTAGCTCACCATCTCGATGACGGTGAGCAGGACGAAGGCGGGAACGGACCACAGCACGACATCGGGAAGGTGCGGCATGCCCCGCACCATAAGGGCGGCGGACGGGGTGCCGCTAGAGGTGGTTACCGATAAGTATGTAAGACGTGCCGTCAGCTGCGGACGGGCAGATACCGTCGGTAACCAGACCTGGCGACTTGCCCTTTTTGTTCGCTTTCATCCGCCTTGCTCCTCGCCACCGCCCGGTCCGCCGGGCCCGCCTGACCGACCGTGAGCGGACACCGCCCGCGCGGGGGCGGGACGACTGCGGTTCGGTGACTGTCGGTCCCGGCCCGTATCCTCAGTGACCATGCTCGAAGACCACATGGCAGCAGCCAACCCGATCACGCCGAGGATCGGGCAGCAGCCGGGACCGCCGACCCCGCCGGCCCCCTGGCCGGACGCCTATCCGCAGGGATACGCGGTGGTCGACGTCGAGACCACGGGGCTGGCCCGCGACGACCGGATCATCTCCGCCGCCGTCTACCAACTCGACGCGCAGGGCGAGTTCCAGGACCGCTGGTACACCCTGGTCAACCCGCAGCGCGATCCGGGCCCGGTGTGGATCCACGGCCTCACCAGCGAGGTGCTGTCCGACGCCCCGCTCTTCCCGGAGATCGTCCCCGAGCTGTCCCGGCGCCTCGCCGGCCGCGTCCTGGTCGCGCACAACGCCATGTTCGACTGGTCGATGATCGCGCGGGAGTACGCGCGCGCCCGCGCCGAGGCCCCGGTGGAGCGCCGCCTGTGCACGATCGCGCTCTCCAAGGAGCTGCGCCTCCCGCTGCCCAACCACAAGCTGGAGTCGCTCGCCGCCCATTACGGCGTGGTGCAGGAGCAGGCCCACCACGCCCTGGACGACGCCAGGGTGCTGGCCGAGGCGTTCCGGCCCAGCCTGCGCCGGGCCGCGCGGGAGAACCTGCGCCTGCCGCTGCTGACCTGCCAGCCGCTCACCGAATGGACCGACACCCCGGCGCCCCGGCAGCACACCGGCTCGGCGTCGTACCGCCCCGGCACCTGGCGGCCGTCCCGCAAGCGCCCCGCCTGCCCGTACCCCAACCCGGGGCGCTACGAAGCGGGCGGCCGGCTGGTGCAGGGCATGCGGGTCGCCTTCTCCGGTGACACCTCCGTCGACCGCGAACTCCTGGAGGACCGCGCCGTCGAGGCCGGACTGCACGTCGCGACGAGCCTGTCCCGGCTCACCAGCCTGCTGGTGACCAACGACCCCGACGCGCAGACGTCCAAGACCGCCAAGGCCCGCTCGTTCGGCACCGTCGTGATCGACGAGGCCGCCTTCATGCAGCTGCTCCAGGACGTGGCGCCTGCGTCCGGGTGAAGCCGGGACAACACACCCGCCGACGCCTCGCCCCGCGACTGCCCCGCGCCCACCCTGTGGCGCATGGCACGTTGCGAGGTCTGCGGAAACGAATACGGGATGACGTTCGAGGTGCACGCACAGGGCGCGGTGCACGTCTTCGACTGCTTCTCCTGCGCCATCCACCGCATGGCGCCCATCTGTGAACACTGCCGGTGCCAGGTCATCGGCCAGGGCGTCGAGGTCGATGGCCACTGGTACTGCGGCGCCCACTGCGCCCGCTCCGAGGGGAAGGTGGGCATCGTCGACAGAGTCTGATCCGTGCGCACCACGGACCGTACGGCCCCCGGCAGGACCCCCTGCTCGGGGGCCGTCACGCTCCAGGTAACGTCAAAGCCGTGTACCGCTTCCTGTTGTCCCGGCAGTGGGTGATCCTCACCCTCGTGGGCCTCGTCCTGATCCCGGTAATGATCAAACTGGGCTTCTGGCAGCTCCACCGACATGAGCACAAGGTCGCGCAGAACCAGCTCATCGCGGACAACCTGCACGCGAAGCCGGTCCCGGTCACCGACCTGACCGCACCCGGCCGCACGCTGCCGCGCGACGACATGTGGCGGCGGGTCACCGCCACCGGCACGTACGACGCCGCGCACGAGGTCGTGGTCCGCCAGCGCACCGGCGCCGACGAGTCGAGCATCGGCTACTACGTCCTCACCCCGCTGAACCTCGCCCACGGGCACACCGTGCTGGTCAACCGCGGCTGGATCCCGGCGGGCAACGACCTCACCAAGTTCCCCGACGTCCCGGCCACCCCCAAGGGCACCATCCGCGTGACCGGCCGGATGATGGCCGACGAGACCACCGCGGGCAGCGGGATCAAGAACACCCAGGGCCTGCCCGCCCGCCAGGTGATGCTCATCAACAGCGAGCAGCAGGCGAAGCGGCTGCACCACCCGGTGCTCGGCGGCTACATCGAGCAGACCGCACCGGACCCGGCGAACGGCACACCGCAGCTGGTCCCCGAGCCCGACCACGACAGCATCGGCCCGCACATGGCGTACGCGGTGCAGTGGTGGCTGTTCGCCGCCGCGGTGCCGGTCGGCTGGATCATCCTGGTACGCCGCGAAGTGCGGGACCTGGCCGCGGAGGCCGGCAAGAAGGCCGGTGCGGCGGCGGCCGGGCCACCGGACGAGGCCGGAGCGCCGGAAGGAACCGGAGAAGCGGAGCCGGACGCCGTACCCGCGGCACCGGCCGACGCGGTAGCCCGGACGGCCCCCACCCCCGAGTAGCGCACCCGCCCCGCGGGAAGGGGCGCTGGGTGCCCCCACGTATCGAGGACTACGCGCTCATCGGCGATCTCCAGACCGCCGCCCTCGTCGGCCGCGACGGCTCCATCGACTGGCTGTGCCTGCCGCGCTTCGACTCCGGCGCCTGTTTCGCCGCCCTCATCGGCGGCAAGGACAACGGCCACTGGCGACTGGCGCCCGCCGCGTCCGATGCCCGCGCCACCCGCGCCTACCGCGGCGACTCACTCGTCCTGGACACCGTCTGGGACACCCCCACCGGCAGCGTCAAGGTCACCGACTTCATGCCGCAGCGCGACCGCGCCCCCGACGTCATCCGCATCGTCGAGGGCCTGCACGGCCGCGTGGAGATGCGCGGCGTCCTGCGGCTGCGGTTCGACTACGGCCGGGTGGTGCCCTGGGTCCGGCACGCCGAAGGCTGCCGGGTGGCGATCGCGGGCCCCGACTCGGTCTGGCTGCGCAACGACCCCCAAGTCACCACCTACGGAAAGGACTTCAGCACCCGCTCGGATTTCACCGTCGGCCAGGGCGACCGGGTCGCCTTCATCCTGACCTGGCACCCCTCGCACGAGCCCAGGCCACGGATCATCGACCCGTACGACGCACTGGACTGCACCCTCGACGACTGGCGCGACTGGTCGGCGCGCTGCTGCTACACCGGGCCGCACCGCGACGCCGTGATCCGCTCGCTGATCACCCTCAAGGCACTGACCTACGCCCCCACCGGCGGCATCGTCGCCGCGCCCACCACCTCCCTGCCCGAGGAGCTGGGCGGCGTCCGCAACTGGGACTACCGCTACTGCTGGCTGCGGGACGCCTCCCTCACCCTCAACTCCCTGCTCGCCGCCGGCTACCTGGAGGAGGCGGCGGCCTGGCGCGACTGGCTGCTGCGCGCGGTGGCCGGCGCCCCCGACGACCTCCAGATCATGTACGGGCTGTCCGGCGAACGGCGGCTGCCGGAATCCCAGCTCCCCTGGCTGTCCGGATTCGCCGGATCCACCCCGGTACGGATCGGCAACGCCGCCGTCGACCAGCGCCAGCTCGACGTCTACGGCGAGGTGCTGGACTCCTTCCACAGCGCCCGCACCGCGGGCCTGCCGTCGGAGCCGCACGCCTGGAACATCCAGCGGTCCCTGGTCGACTACCTCGAATCCACCTGGCGCGACCCCGACGAGGGCCTCTGGGAGATCCGCGGCCCGCGCCGGCACTTCGTCCACTCCAAGGTCATGGCCTGGGTCGCCGCCGACCGCGCGGTACGCACCGTCGAGGCACACCCCGCCGCCCGGGGCGACGCGACGCGCTGGCGTGCGATGCGCGACGCCATCCACCGCGAGGTCTGCGAGAAGGGCTACGACGCCGCACGCGGCACCTTCACCCAGTCCTACGGCTCCACCGAGCTGGACGCGGCGACCCTGCTCATCCCCCGCCTCGGCTTCCTGCCGGGCAGCGACCCGCGCGTCATCGGCACCGTCGACACCATCCGCGACGAGCTGACGCACGACGGGCTGGTACGCCGCTACGCCACCGACGGCAGCTCCGTCGACGGCCTGCCGGGCGGCGAAGGCACCTTCCTGGTCTGCTCGTTCTGGCTCGCCGAAGCCCTCCAGCTGACCGGCAGGCCCGCCGAGGCCCGCGCCCTGTTCGAGCGGCTGCTCACGCTGCGCAACGACGTCGGGCTGCTCGCCGAGGAGTACGACCCGGCGGCCGGCCGGCAACTGGGCAACTTCCCGCAGGCGTTCAGCCACGTCGGCCTGGTCTGTGCCGCCCTCACCCTGCTCGACGGCGCGGGGTCCGACGCGAGACCCTAGAGCCATGGATCTTGGACTCACCGACCGGACGTACCTCGTCACCGGAGCCACCCGCGGCCTCGGCTTCGCCACCGCCCGCGAACTGGTCGCCGACGGCGCCCACGTCGTCCTCACCGGACGCACCGAGGAGAGCGCGGCGGCAGCCGCCGCGGAACTCGGCGAACGCGCCCTGGGCGTCGCCGCCGACAACGCCGACCCGCAGGCACCCGCCCGCCTGGTCGCCGCCGCCCGCGAGCGGTTCGGGCGCCTCGACGGCGTCCTCATCAGCGTCGGCGGCCCGCCGCCCGGATCGGCGGCCGACACCACCGACGCACAGTGGCAGACCGCCTTCGACACGGTCTTCCTCGGCGCCGTACGACTGGCCCGCGCCGTGGCGGCGGAGCTGGGCGAAGGCGGCGTCATCGGCTTCGTGCTGTCGAGCTCGGTGCACGAGCCGATCGGCGGCCTGACCGTGTCCAACGGACTGCGCCCCGGCCTGGCCGGCTTCGCCAAGTCGCTGGCCAACGAGCTGGGCCCGCGCGGCATCCGGGTCGTCGGCGTCCTGCCGGGACGGATCGCCACCGACCGGATGACCCAGCTCGACGCGCACTCCGGAGACCCCGAGGGCTCCCGTGCCCGCAACTCCGCGTCGATCCCGCTGGGCCGCTACGGCGAGCCCGCCGAATTCGGCAGGACCGCGGCGTTCCTGCTCTCGCCCGCCGCTTCCTACCTCACCGGCGTGATGGTGCCGGTGGACGGCGGGGCACGGCACGGCTTCTGACGGTCCGGCGGCGCACGGCGTACCGGCGTGCGCCGCCGCCTCAGCTGACCCGCTCCGCGCGGTGCCGCACCGCGCGCAGCCGCACCTCGGCCGGCAGCCGCTCAAGACCGGCCGCGCCGCGCGCGCGGGCCACCGTCTCGTCCGAGAGCCGCAGCAGGACGGTGCCGGGGTCGGCGTGCGGGGCCAGCGCCAGGACGGCACGCACCCGCGGCTGTGTGCGGCGTCCCGCCAGCCGCACCCCGGCCCGCTCCACCCCGTCCAGCGCCTCCGTCTCGGCGGCCAGCACCCCCTCCAGCGCCCGGCCGCGCAGCGTCGCGCCTTCGCCGTCCCCGCTGTCGACCAGGATCTGGACCGGCCGACGGCGGCGCAGCTGTCCCAGGAGCCACCACAGGAGCAGCAGGACGACGACCGCGAGGACGGCGATGACGGTGGGCCACCACCATCCGCTGTCCACCCACCGGGTGCGGTTCCCGCCGGACAGCAGCACACCGTCCGGTCGGGTCCACGGCCAGCCGTCGGGCAGCGAGAAGTGCCAGGCCGACGCGAGGCCGAGACCAGCCGGCAGCACCGCGCCGCCGGTGCCGAGCAGCACCGCGCCGGTCAGCCCCAGCAGCACCCGGTTGACGGTTCTGCGGACCTTGCGCATCGCACGCTCACCTCTTCTTCGGACGCCGGACACGGACGGACAGGCCCATCCGCCGCGCCAGTCCCAGCTGTTGCAGCCCCTCACCGAGCGCCGCACGCAGATCCGTGCGCACCTCGTCCAGCTCCCTGAAGTGCGAGACCGTCCTGGCCTTCGCCTTGCGGCGGCGCACCGACAGTTGCACGGACCGGACGCCCGGCACCTCCATGGCACGGTCGCGCAGCACCAGGGCGGCGGCCTTCCGGTCGAGTCCGGCCCGTACGTCCGGGGCCGTGCGGCGCATCGGCAGGAGGCCGCGCAGCCCCGGTGTGAGCGCCAGCAGGATCAGCCAGAGGCCGATCAGCACGGCCGCCGCCGCGGCGCCGAGCACCCAGGGGTCGTCCAGGTGCCGGGTGGCCAGTTCGGCGGCGAGCCGTTTGCGCCAGGCCATCGCCGGGCGGCCGGTGCGCACCGCCGCCACGTCGTAGAGCAGCAGCCCGGCGGCGGCCAGCAGCACCAGCGCCACGATCGCCGCCGGAATCCTGCGGGACGACCAGAAGCGGCCCGCCCTGCCGTGCGCCGGTGCCCGCCGTGCGGCGCCCGGCCGCGGCGGGTCGGCGGGGGCCGCCTCCTTGTCGAGGGCCGGCAGTCTCCGGGTGGGCTCGTCCTCGCTCATCGCACTCTTTCCCGGCCCGCCGACTCCTGCAGCGGTGAGTGCAGGCGCTCCACCTCCACCGCCACATCGGGCACCTCCATGCCCGCCAACACCCTTACCCGCTCGGCCACTTGACGCCGTACCGCGCCGCACTGCGCGCCGATGTCGGACGGGTAGCCCAGCTCCACGGCCACCCGCACATGGGCCTCACCGAGGGTCTGCCGGTCGTCCCGCCCGCGGACGGTCACCGACGCGTGGGCAGCGGTGCGCGCGTGCGGCGCCGCGGTGCGCAGCGCCTCGCGTGCCGCCTGCGCGGCGATCTTCGCCACCACCCGGTCGGCGACCCGCGTCGCGCCCCGTTCCCCGGCCGGCACCTCGGCGACGGCCGCCGCCATGGACAGCGTCGCCACCCGGGCTCACCGCCGCCGCTCGTCGCGGCCATCGGACCGCGTACGGAAGAAATCGCCGGCCTCCAGGCCCCCGTCCAGGAACCGGCCGGCCACGAAGCCGATGGCGCCCAGGGCCGCCACCAGGACAAAGGCCCCGAACCCACCGAAGTATCCGGCGAAACCCAGCGCCATACCGGCCAGAAGACCGACCACGGCCATACTCATCGTGCGCTCCTTCGCTACCCGCTCCGGCCGAATCCGACGACCGCCGGGACCTGCTGCCGCAGGGGCCGACTACTGGAGCCTGGATTCCGCTTCCTCGTCCTCGTCCTCCTCGTCGGGCAGCTTCACGTCGCTCACCGCGATGTTGACCTCGACGACCTCAAGGCCGGTCATCCGCTCGACGGCGGAGATCACTTCCTCCCGGACCGCGCGGGCCACGTCCGCGATGGAGACGCCGTACTCCACCACGATCTCCAGGTCGAGCGCCGTCTGCACCTCACCGACCTCGGCCTTCACCCCGCGGGTCACGGTGCCCGACCTGCCGCCGCCCGGCACCCGGTCCCGTACCGCACCGAGCGTGCGCGCGAATCCGCTGCCCATGGCGTGCACACCGGACACGTCGCGGGCCGCGAGACCGGCGATCTTCTCCACGACACCGTCGGCGATGGTCGTACGCCCGCGGGACGCGGGGTCACCGCCGCCGCGCGCACCACCGGGCTTCGCTCCGTCCGAGGCTCCACCGGAGGCTCCGGACCGGTTCCACTGCTCGCTGTCGGTCATCTCCGAGCATCCCTTTCCGAGGGGAGGAACGGCCTGCCGCTCCGGCGCCCACAGTAGGTGCGCTCCCCCGGGCCCGCCTCGGGGATGCGGCAGCCGGGTGCCCCGCCCCGGGTGTGAACGGCGACCGGCCCCGGCCCACCGTGGTGGGCCGGGGCCGGTCCGCGAACCGCAGGTCGTTGCTCCCCGGGTCGTTACTCTCCGACGCCTGCGAGGTCGCGCAGCCGGCGGCCCTGTGCGGCCCGCTCGGCGGTGCGCTGTTCTTCGAAGCCGCGGCCCACGGCGCCGGCCAGCAGCGCCTTGGTCTCGATGACCGCGTCGCGCGGCGCCGCGATCAGGGCAGCGGCCAGGTCGGACACGGCGGCGTCCAGCTCGTCACCGGGCACCACCAGATTGGCCAGCCCGATCCGCCCGGCCTCTTCGGCATGCACGAACCGCCCGGTGGCGCAGATCTCCAGCGCCCGCGCATAGCCCACGAGACCGACCAGCGGGTGCGTACCCGTCAGGTCGGGCACCAGGCCCAGGCTGGTCTCGCGCATCGCGAACTGCGCGTCCTGCGCACACACCCGCAGGTCGCAGGCGAGAGCGAGCTGGAACCCCGCACCGATGGCATGGCCCTGTACAGCGGCGATGGACACCAGGTCGGTGCGCCGCCACCAGGTGAACGCTTCCTGGTACGCGGCGATCGTGGCGTCCAGCTCACTGTCCGAGCCGCGCGCCATGTCGAGGAACGACGGCTCGCCGTCGAAGCCTTCCGGCGTGAAAGCCTGCCGGTCGAGGCCCGCGGAGAAGGACTTGCCCTCACCGCGCAGCACCGCGATCCGTACGGTGCCCGGCAGCAGCGAGCCCGCTTCGGCCAGTGCCCGCCACATGGCCGGCGACTGGGCGTTGCGCTTCGCTGCATGAGCGAGAGTCACCGTGGCGATCTCGCCGTCCACGGTGAGCTGCACACCGTCTTTGTCGAGCAGAGTCATCAGACGCCTCCGAGTCAGCCAGTCGCACCAGCGTGCGTAAGTGACTGAACGGTAACCTCCCGGCCGACTGTTCGACCGACCGGGGGGACACCGCGGAATACCCGGAGACGCGACCGTCAGGCCGAGGCGGCTTTCTTGCCCCTCGTTGCTCCGCCCCGACCTCGCAGGGACACACCGGATTCGCTGAGCATCCGGTGCACGAATCCATAGGAACGACCGGTCTCTTCGGCCAGCGCCCGGATGCTCGCTCCGGAGTCGTACTTCTTCTTCAGGTCTGCCGCGAGCTTCTCGCGCGCGGCGCCGGTTACCCGGCTGCCCTTCTTCAGAGTCTCGGCCACCCGTGCCTCCTCGTGGGAAGTGCGCTCTGGACTCTCATGATCACCCCTCCCCGGCTTCCTGGCCACCCATTCAGCAAGGTCGATGAGACACCTTGCCAACCGTCCGTACCCGGACGAACTGGACGGACGGCACTTCCGGCGCCGCTCCCGTCCGCCCTCCGCACCACGAAATGCAAAAAAGGCCAGGTCAGAGGGGTTGCGGCCGGACATGCGAAAGCCGGGCCCCAGCGGGCCCGGCCTCGTATCGCAGGCTCGCCGGTGTACGAGCCGTTCTCACTCAGATGATGGATCACGCATCGGCCGAATGATCCATACGGGGTTGATCAGGCGAGCGCGACCAGGTCCGCGTAGTCCTGACCCCACAGGTCCTCGACGCCGTCGGGCAGCAGAATGATGCGCTCCGGCTCCAGCGCGTCCACCGCTCCCTCGTCGTGGGAGACCAGGACGACGGCGCCGGTGAAGGTGTGCAGCGCGCCGAGGATCTCCTCGCGGCTGGCCGGGTCGAGGTTGTTGGTCGGCTCGTCGAGCAGCAGGACGTTGGCGGAGGAGACGACCAGCGTCGCCAGGGCGAGCCGGGTCTTCTCGCCGCCGGAGAGCACCCCGGCGGGCTTGTCGACGTCGTCGCCCGAGAAGAGGAAGGAACCCAGCGTCTTGCGGATGGCGACGAGGTCCATGTCGGGGGCGGCGGAGCGCATGTTCTCCAGGACCGTGCGGTCCGGGTCCAGCGTCTCGTGCTCCTGCGCGTAGTAGCCGAGCTTGAGGCCGTGCCCGGCGCGCACCTCGCCGGTGTCCGGGGTCTCCACGCCGGCCAGCAGCCGCAGCAGGGTGGTCTTGCCCGCGCCGTTCAGGCCCAGGATGACGACCCGGGAGCCCTTGTCGATGGCCAGGTCGACGTCGGTGAAGATCTCCAGCGAGCCGTAGGACTTCGACAGGCCCTCGGCGGTGAGCGGCGTCTTGCCGCACGGCGCGGGGTCGGGGAAGCGCAGCTTGGCGACCTTGTCCGACGCGCGGACCTCGTCGAGTCCGGCCAGCAGCCGCTCGGCGCGCTTGGCCATGTTCTGGGCCGCGACGGTCTTGGTGGCCTTGGCGCGCATCTTGTCGGCCTGCGAGTTGAGGGCCGCGGCCTTCTTCTCGGCGTTCTGCCGCTCGCGCTTGCGGCGCTTCTCGTCGGCCTCGCGCTGCTGCTGGTAGAGCTTCCAGCCCATGTTGTAGATGTCGATCTGCGAGCGGTTGGCGTCGAGGTAGAAGACCTTGTTGACGACGGTCTCGACCAGCTCGACATCGTGGGAGATCACGATGAAGCCGCCGCGGTAGGTCTTGAGGTAGTCGCGCAGCCAGACGATCGAGTCGGCGTCGAGGTGGTTGGTCGGCTCGTCGAGCAGCAGGGTGTCGGAGTCCGAGAAGAGGATCCTGGCCAGCTCCACGCGGCGCCGCTGGCCACCGGAGAGGGTGTGCAGCGGCTGGGCGAGGATCCGGTCGGGCAGGCCGAGGCTGGCGGCGATGGTCGCGGCCTCCGCCTCGGCGGCGTACCCGCCCTTGGTCAGGAACTCGGTCTCCAGGCGCTCGTACTTCTTCATCGCCTTGTCGCGGGTGGCGCCCTTGCCGTTCGCCATCCGGTCCTCGTTCTCGCGCATCTTGCGGAGCACGGAGTCCAGATCGCGGGCGGACAGGATGCGGTCGCGGGCGAGTACGTCCATGTCGCCGGTGCGCGGGTCCTGCGGGAGGTAACCCACGTCGCCGGAGCGGGTGACCGAGCCGGCGGCGGGCATCCCCTCGCCCGCCAGCACCTTGGTGAGCGTGGTCTTGCCGGCGCCGTTACGGCCGACCAGGCCGACGCGGTCGCCCTTGGCGATGCGGAAGGACGCGGATTCGATGAGGATGCGGGCGCCGGCGCGCAGCTCAAGGCCGGAGGCGGTGATCACGGAAAAACTCCAGGGCAGGAAGACGGCGGATTGGACGGACGGTCCGAGAGCGGTCTACGCCGTCTAATGAACCCAAAGGAGAACTGCCATACAGGCAGTCTAACGGTGCCGCGCAACCACTTTCCCCGGCCCGGGAGCCCGCATCGGCGGCCCGGCGGCCCCCGTCGCGCGGCCCACAGGCGGCATGGCGTGCACGGGCGCCGCGGATGCGTTGTCAGTGCCGGCTGCGAGACTGTGATGCAGATCTCACGGAGCCCCGTGCGCACGGCACGCGGGCCCCGCGGACGCGAGGGAACACCACGTTCCCGGAAAGGCGGATGCCATGACCCTCGACCCGGCGAGCGCGCCCAGCCTGTACCCCGCCCTGCTCTACCGCGACGCCCACGCGGCGATCCGGCAGCTCACCACCGCCTTCGGCTTCAAGAAGGAAGCGCTGTACGAAAGCGAGGACGGCACGGTGCTGCACGCCGAACTGTCCCACGGCAACGGCCGGGTGATGCTCGGCTCGAAGGGCCGCGGCGGCGCCTTCGACGCGGCGATGGCCGACGCCGGGCCCGCCGCCGTCTACGTCGTCGTCGAGGACACCGACGCGCACTGCGCACGGGCCGCGGCGGCCGGGGCGGAGATCCTGATACCGCCCACGGACCAGGATTACGGCTCGCGGGACTACCTCGCCCGGGACGCCGAGGGCAACGTCTGGAGCTTCGGAACGTACCTGCCGGGCGCCGCGACCTGACGAGGGCGGGCCCGGCCGGACCCGCCCCGTCGCACCGGCCCGGGGCTCACACCCCGCCGGTGTGGACCTGGAAGGCCGCCCGGCGCACGGCCTTGGCCAGCGCCGGATCGGGGTGTGCCGCGGCCAGCGCCACCAAGACCTGCACGGTGCGCGGGTGGCCGACCGCCCTCACCTCCTCCAGGAGGCGCGGGACGGAGCCCTGGACCGCCGAGTCGAGGTGCCGGATGAGCAGTTGGCTCTCGCCGTGGTCGGCGACGGCGGCGGCGGTGTCCACCCACAGCCAGGTCGACTCCTCGCGGGTGAGCACGTCGGGCGCGGTCTCCGGGTCGCCGCCCTCGTGCTCGACCAGCCACAGCAGGGCGTACGGCCGCAGGGCCGGCTCGTCGGCCGCCGCGCGTACGGCGGGCTCGGCGGGGGCGCCGACCGCGCGCAGCGCCTCGAAGGCCAGGCCCCGCAGCAGCGCGTCCTCGCCGCGGGCCACGGCGAGGAGTTCCTCGACCGCGGCGCCGACCGAGCGGGCGGCGAGCCAGGCGCGGTACTCGGCGCGGGCCGGTCCCGGGGTGAGCCGGGCGCAGCCGCGCAGCATGGCCGCCGCGGTCTGCTCGATGTTCCCCGCCGGGCTCTGGGCCGCGACGCAGATCTGCTCCAGCTTGACCCACACCGACCAGTTGCCCAGCGGCGTCAACTGCGCCTCGCGACCGCCGTCGACCGCCTCCACACCCTGCGGCGGGACCAGCGCCCCGACGGTGGTGAGGGAGGCCAGCGCCCAGTCCAGCAGATCGGCGAGCGACGCCCCCGCGGCGTCGTCCACCGTTCCTTCGGCACCGGGGTCGTCCTGCCGCGGCCCGTAGGGCACCTCGCAGCGCTCGGTGCGCAGTTCGGCGACGCGCTGGTCGAGCATGTCCAGCAGCATCGGCAGCCGTACCGGGCCCGCCGACAGGTGCAGCAGGGACAGCAACTGCGGCACCGCCTCGACCACTTCGGCGACGATCGCAGGACCCGCGCCCCGGGGTGCGGGGCGGGCCAGCGACCAGGCGTCGAAGAGGGCGACCCAGCCGCGCAGCGCCGCGGTGTCGTCGCGGTCCCAGGCGCGCAGCCGCCAGCCGGCGCGGGCGAGGCCGCCGTGCAGTTCGATGAGGCCGGCGAGCCGTGCCCGGTCCCAGTCGGCGCGCACCTGCGCGGCGGGCAGCCCCAGCGCCCCGGCCGCGCGCTCCACCGCGGCGGCCGGCAGTGCGCCGTCCCGTCCGGCCCGCAGCCCGGCGTCCGCCCCGTCGGCCCAGTGGGCCAGGCGGGCCGCGCCGGACAGTACGGCGCGCGCCTGCCGCGCCAGTTCCGCGGGTGGCGGGGTGCCCTCGGGCGGGCGCGGGGCCGGGCGGGCGGCCCGGGTGCTCACCGCCCGGCGGGCGGCGGCAATCGGTTGTCGGGGGACGAGTCGGAGTCGGGAGTCGCGCGGAGTACGGGACGTCACAGGAGCAGTCTTGCCGCTGACGGCCCGAAAACCCAATCGGGTGACGGGTTATGGCCTGCGCGCCTTGTGGCACCTCGGCGACCCATCACGGTTGTGGGGAGTTGTCCCCCCGTACGCCCCCGCGTCACCGGCCGGCGGCGGCGCCCGGCCGGCCGGTGCGGGTCACATCAGCGGGGTGAGGAAGCGGCGCATCGCCTCTTCGTAGCGCGCCGGGTCGGCGTTCCACATCGCGGCGTGCGGGGCGTGCGGCACCGGGTGAAAGGTGATCAGTTCCGGGCGGCGGGCGGCGAAGGCGCGGGAGGCGGCCCACGGCGCGAGCGTGTCGTCCGGGCCGTGGAAGAGCAGGGTGGGGACGGTCAGCGCCGCGGGGTCGAAGGCATCGGCAGGGCGGTCGACGGGCAGTCCCGTGTGGCCCTCGGCGGCCCGGACGGCCAGTGGCAGCAGGGCGCGCGGCACCCTGCGGGCGGCGGCCAGCGCGCGGACGGTCGCGTGGCGGTCGAGTACCGGCGAATCGAGGACGAGGCCGCGGATACGGCCGCGCAGCGCGGAGTTGGCGGCGGCCCGCAGCGCCATCGTGGCGCCGGTCGACCAGCCGTGCAGGACCACGTCGCGGGCGCCGTACCGGATCGCGTAGCGGATCGCCGCGTCCAGGTCGCGCCATTCGGTGTCGCCGAGGTGCTGCACGCGGTCGGCGGTCGGCGGGGCGCCGACGTCGTTGCGGTAGGCGAGGTCGAGCACCGGGAGCTGCCTGCGGCGCAGGAACGGCAGGACGACCATCGGGTGCTCGCGGGTGGTCCCCAGGCCGTGCACGGTGATGACCCAGGTCTCGCGGACGCCGGGGACGAACCACGCGGGCAGGGCACCCAGTTCGCCGGGAATGTCGACGTCGGCGCAGTGCAGGCCGAGCGCGTCGCGGGGGTTGCCGATGTGCACCTGCGGGGTCAGCCGCATCCGGAGGCCCGGGGCGAGCGTGCCGTGGGTGACCCGCTCCAGGCGCCGTACGACGGTGTCGGCGGGGTGCGGGGTGTGGTGCACGACGGGGCCGACGACGGCGTGGCAGCCGCCGCCGGTGAGGCCGTAGGTGCCGGGCCGCAGGGACGCCAGGCTGCGGGTGAGGGTGACCCGGCCGTCGGTGACGGAGTGCACCGTGAGGCGGGAGTCGCCGGGGAAGGGCTGGTCGGATGACGGCTTCAGGACGGCGTCGCCGGCGTACCGGCCGACCGCCACCGCGGCGGCCCCGGCACCGATCACGGTGGTGGCGGCCACGGCCGCCGCAGTACCCAGGCGCATCTGCTCAGTGTGCGAAGGGACGGCGGGCACGGCCAGCGGGCGGACGCGGGCGGGTGACGGGCCGAGCGGCGCATCCGAGGCGCCCGCCGCTCGGTCCTGGCCGCTCAGCTCCAGCCGTCGGTCAGCCGTCGGTCAGCCGTCGGTCCGCTGACCGTAGCCGCGCAGCTTCCGCCCGGCCTCGTCGAGCCGGTCGTCCGGCAGCAGGGCCGGGGTCAGCCCCGGCACGGAGGACGCGGCGAGCCAGACGCGGCACATCCACTCCAGTTGGGCGGTGCGGTCCAGGGCCTCGCCGAGGCTCGCGCCGTACGCCATGGTGCCGTGGTTCTGCAGCAGGCAGGCGGTGCGGTCGCGCAGCGCGTCGAGCATGTTCGCGGCGAGTTCCTCGCTGCCGTAGAGCGCGTACGGGGCGACGCGGACGGGGCCGCCGAGCGCGGCCGTCATGTAGTGGACCGGCGGGAGTTCGGGGACCAGGGTGGAGACGGCCGTGGCGTGCGGGGCGTGGGTGTGCACGATCGCCGCCGCCGTGGTGGCGCGGTAGAGCGCGAGGTGCATGGGGAGTTCGCTGGTGGGCCGCAGGGTGCCGAGTGCCGGGCGGCCGTCGGTGCCGACCGCGGTGAGGTCGCCGGGGCCGAGCCGGTCGTAGGGGACACCGCTGGGGGTGACCAGGACCAGGTCACCGACGCGTACCGAGACGTTTCCCGACGTGCCGACGACGAGGCCGTCGGTGACGGTGCGGCGCGCCGTGGCGACGAGCGCGTCCCAGGCGTCCGCGAGTGCGTCCCGGTCCGGCGCGCCGGACGGCACACGGCCCGGCGGCACGGGATCCGCTCCCGGCAGCGGCGAGGAGTCACGGCGATCCGTCACGAGAGCCTCCGGGTGCGTGGATGAGGGCGCGCTGCGCGCTACCGTACGGGGGCTGCCACAGCCCGGGGAAGCGGCCGACCGATGGTGCCCTCGTGGCCCCTGGGACACCTCCTCGTGAACAGTGCGGGGGTGTCACCGATGCGCCCGGTCACGTTCACCTTCCGTTCATCCGTTCTTCCTACGGTCTCAGCGTCTCTGACCATCGAACTGATTGCCTGGGTGAATGGAACACATCACGCTTCTCATCGGGATCGTGATCGTCACGGCCTTGGTGTTCGACTTTACGAACGGCTTCCACGACACGGCCAACGCGATGGCCACCACCATTTCCACCGGGGCACTTCAGCCCAAGATCGCGGTGGCGATGTCGGCTTCGCTGAATCTCGTCGGCGCCTTCCTGTCGGTGGAGGTCGCCAAGACCATCTCCGGCGGGATCATCGACGAGAGCGCCGGCATCAGACCTGAAGTGATCTTCGCCGGCCTGGTCGGCGCGATCGTCTGGAACCTCCTCACCTGGCTCGCCGGACTCCCCTCCAGCTCCTCGCACGCCCTGTTCGGCGGTCTGATCGGCGCCACGCTGGTGTCGGTCGGCGCGGACGGCGTGCACGGCGGGGCCGTCGTGATGAAGGTCCTCATCCCGGCAGTGGCCGCCCCGGTCGTCGCCGGTATCGCCGCGATGGCCGCGACCCGGCTCACGTACCGGCTGGCCCGCAACCGCGACGAGCAGGAGACCGCCAAGGGCTACCGCGCGGGACAGATCGCCTCGGCGGCCCTGGTCTCGCTGGCCCACGGCACCAACGACGCACAGAAGACGATGGGTGTGATCACGCTCGCGCTGATCACCGGCGGGGTGGTCGCCCCGCACGCCGACCCGCCGCTGTGGGTCATCGCATCGGCCGGTCTGGCCATCGCCCTCGGCACGTACCTGGGCGGCTGGCGGATCATCCGCACGATGGGCAAGGGCATCACCGACATCCAGCCGCCGCAGGGCTTCGCCGCCCAGACCGGCGCCGCCGCCACCATCCTGGCGTCCTCGCACCTCGGCTTCGCGCTCTCCACCACCCAGGTCTGCTCGGGCTCGGTGATGGGCTCGGGTCTGGGCCGCAAGGGCGGCGTGGTGCGCTGGTCGACGGCCGCCCGGATGGTCGTGGCCTGGTGCCTGACGCTGCCGGCCGCCGGACTGGTCTCGGCCGGTGCCGCGCTCCTCGCCGACCAGGGCGACTGGGGTGTCGCGGCGGTCGCCGTCCTGGCGCTCGGTATCTGCGGCGCCATCTGGGCCGCGTCCCGGCGCAAGCCGATCGACCACACCAACGTCAACGAAGCGCCGGAGCCGGCCGGAGTGGTCACCACGGCCCTCCAGGCCGTCACCCCGCCCCCGGCGGGACAGACCGTGCCCGCCCAGGAGGCGGCCGGTCCCACCACCACCGCGAACGGCTCCGGCGCCCCGCGCGCCAAGGCCGCTTCTCTCAGCTAGCCCTCACCTAAGGAACCCGCAACATGAGCATCGACTGGGCAGCTCTCGGCCAGGTCTTCGGCGTCACCCTCGTGGTGACGGTCGGGATCGTGGGCCTGTTCACGGTCGGCATCGTCGGTACGGCGCGCACGACGCAGCAGGAGGGTGCCGCAGCCGCGGGTGCTCCCGGTTCCGGGGCGCGGTTCGGCGCGTACGCCGCCTTCGCGGTGTGCGCGGCGGCCGTGGCCTACGGCATCTACCTGATCGTGGCCGCCTGAAGCGGCCCGGTACGACGGCGCGTCCGAGGCGCCCGGTGGTCCGCACTCCCGCGGCTGCCGGGCGCCTCGTCCGTGTGCCCTGCGGCCGTCCTGTGGTGTGTGCCACAGCTCATGACGGGGCGGAGCACCGCAGGTCAAGGGTGAGTTGACGGCGTTCGCGGGGCGTGGTGGACTGCCGGAGCCAATCGGCGACAGAAGAGGAAGTCCGGTGAGAATCCGGCGCGGTCCCGCCACTGTCACCGGGGAGCGCTCCTCCAACGAAGGCCACGGTCCGCACGTGTCCGCCCGCAGGGTGGGTCCGCAGGGACGGGAAGGCCGGGGGAAGCGCCGATCCGGGAGCCAGGAGACTCTTGTCGCCGTCACGTCGAGCCAGGGCGCGGACCCTGAGTGAGGACATACCGCCATGCCCGGCCGCAGTTCGAGATCTTCGTGCGACGACGCACCGGCACCCGCCGCCGTCGGCCCGTTCCTCCGAGGCGTGACGGCGGTCTGATCCGATGCGTGCCGAACACGCCGGCTACGCGTGCGGCGCGGCCATCGGCTTCCTCGGCGACCTGATCGTCGCCGATCCCGAACGCGGCCACCCGGTGGCCGCGTTCGGCCGGGCCGCCGCCGCCGTCGAATCCCGCCTCTGGCGCGACCACCGTGGATACGGCGCGGCGCACGCCGTGCTGTGCGCGGGCGGTGCCGCCGCAGGCGCCGCCCTGCTGGAGCGCGCCGTACGCGGCGGCCCGCGCACACCTGGCCCCGCCCGCGCCGTGGCCGGCACGGCGCTGACCGCGGCGGCCGTCTGGGCCGTCCTGGGCGGCACCTCACTCGGCCGGGAGGCGCGCGCCATCGGCGACGCGCTGCTGGCCGGTGACACCGACCTGGCACGGCGGCGGCTGCCGCACCTGTGCGGACGCGACCCGCAGGCGCTGGACGGGCCGCAGATGGCGCGCGCGGTCGTCGAGTCGGTCGCGGAGAACACCTCGGACGCCGTGGTGGGCGCGCTCGTCTGGGGCGCGCTGGGCGGCGTACCGGGTCTGGTGGCGTTCCGTGCCGTGAACACGCTGGACGCGATGGTGGGCCACAAGTCGCCCCGTTACCTGAAGTTCGGCTGGGCTTCGGCCCGGCTCGACGACGTGGCCGGCTGGCCCGGCTCCCGGCTCACCGCCGCGCTCACGGTGCTCGCCGCACCCGACAGGCGGGCCGCCGTACGCGCCTGGCGGGCGGACGGCGGTGCGCATCCCAGCCCCAACGCGGGCCCGGTGGAAGCCTCATTCGCGGGCGCGCTGGGGGTGCGCCTCGGCGGCACGCTGGCGTACGGCGGGCGGGTGGAGCACCGGCCGCAGCTCAACGGCGCGGGCCGGCCGGCCGATGCCGCCGACATCGCGCGTGCGGTACGGCTCTCCCGCCGGGTGGGTGTGCTGGCGCTGACGACGACGGTCGCCGGGAGGCTGGCCGCGGGCGCGCTGCGCGCCGCGGTCTCCCGGCGCGGAAGGAGAACCGGGTGAACGGGCGGGACACCGCGCGGGGCGGGGCGCTCGGCGGCGGCCTGCTGGTCGCGGGCACGACGTCGGACGCGGGCAAGAGCGTGGTCACGGCGGGGATCTGCCGCTGGCTGGTGCGGCAGGGCGTACGCGTCGCGCCGTTCAAGGCGCAGAACATGTCGCTGAATTCCTTCGTGACCCGCCAGGGCGCGGAGATCGGCAGGGCGCAGGCGATGCAGGCCGCGGCTGCCAGGACCGAGCCGACCGCGTTGATGAACCCGGTGCTGCTCAAGCCGGGCAGCGACCGCAGCAGCCAAGTGGTGCTGCTGGGCAGGCCGGTGGGTGAGATGAGCGCCAAGGGGTACTTCGGCCGCAGCGGGGACGGCGGCGGCGCGGGCACGCCGTACGCGGGCCGGCGCGAGCAGCTGCTCGGCACCGTCACCGACTGCCTCCAGGAGCTGCGGCGCACCCATGACGCGGTGATCTGCGAGGGGGCGGGCAGCCCCGCCGAGATCAATCTGCGGCGTACCGACATCGTCAACATGGGCATCGCGCGGGCCGGGCGGCTGCCGGTCGTGGTGGTCGGCGACATCGACCGCGGCGGGGTGTTCGCCTCGTTCTTCGGCACCACGGCGCTGCTGTCGCGCGAGGACCAGTCGCTGGTCGCCGGGTATCTCGTCAACAAGTTCCGGGGCGATGTGTCGCTGCTGGAGCCGGGGTTGGAGATGCTGCGCACCCTGACGGGGCGGCCGACGCTGGGTGTGCTGCCGTTCGCGCACGGTCTCGGCATCGACGAGGAGGACGGGCTGCGCGTCTCGCTGCGCGGCGCGGTGCGCGAGAGCGTGGTGGCGCCGCCGCACGGCGCCGATGTGCTGCGGATCGCGGTGGCGGCGGTGCCGCTGATGTCGAACTTCACGGACGTGGACGCGCTGGCCGCCGAACCGGGTGTGGTGGTGCGGTTCGTGGACCGCGCCGAGGAACTGGCCGACGCGGACCTGGTGGTGCTGCCCGGCACCCGTGGCACGGTGCGGGCGCTGGAGTGGCTGCGCGAGCGCGGTCTGGCGGACGCCATCGCCCGGCGGGCCGCCGACGGCCGCCCGGTGCTGGGCATCTGCGGCGGTTTCCAGATGCTCGGCACGCTGATCGACGACGAGGTCGAGTCCAGGGCCGGCACCGTGCCGGGTCTGGGGCTGCTGCCCGTACGGGTGCGGTTCGCCGCCGACAAGACGCTGGCCAGGCCGGCCGGTACGGCGCTCGGCGAGCCCGTGGAGGGGTACGAGATCCACCACGGTGTGGCCGAGGTCGACGGCGGGGAGACGTTCTTCACCGACGCGCGGGGGCAGGCTCTGGACGGCTGCCGCGTGGGTGCGGTGTGGGGCACCCACTGGCACGGCTCGCTGGAGAGCGACGCCTTCCGCCGGGAGTTCCTGCGGCGGGTGGCGGCCGACGCGGGCCGGGCGTTCGTACCGGCGCCCGACACCAGCTTCGGCGCGCTGCGGGAGGAACAACTGGACCGGCTCGGCGATCTGATCGAGGAACACGCGGACACGGACGCGCTGCTGCGGCTGATCGAGAAGGGGGTGCCGGAGGGGCTGCCGTTCGTTCCTCCGGGGGCGCCGTGACGTCCCGATCCGTACCGCCCGACCACGCTCCATCCCCCGAACCCACCCTCGAAAGGGGTACCCGTCACATGGCCTCGGTTCCTTACCCGTTCACCGCGGTCGTCGGCCAGGACGACATGCGTCTCGGCCTCGTGCTCAACGCGATCTCGCCGGCCATCGGCGGGGTGCTGGTGCGCGGCGAGAAGGGCACCGCGAAGTCGACGATGGTGCGCGGACTGACGGCGCTGATGCCGGCTGTCGACGTGGTGCCCGGCTGCCGCTTCTCCTGCGCGCCGCTCGCCCCCGACCCCGGCTGCCCGGACGGCCCGCACGAAGCGGGCGCGGGCCAGGACCGTCCGGCGCGGATGGTCGAACTGCCCGTCGGCGCCTCGGAGGACCGGCTGGTGGGGGCGCTGGACATCGAGCGGGCGCTGTCGGAAGGGGTCAAGGCGTTCGAGCCAGGACTGCTGGCCGACGCGCACCGCGGGGTCCTCTACGTCGACGAGGTCAACCTCCTCCACGACCACCTCGTGGACCTCCTCCTGGACGCGGCTGCCATGGGCGCCTCGTACGTGGAGCGCGAGGGCGTGTCGGTGCGGCACGCGGCGCGGTTCCTGCTGGTGGGCACCATGAACCCCGAAGAGGGTGAGCTGCGGCCCCAGTTGCTCGACCGTTTCGGTCTCACGGTGGAGGTCGCCGCGTCCCGCGAGCCGGATCTGCGGGTGGACGTCGTCAGGCGGCGCCTCGCCTACGACGCCGACCCCGCGGGGTTCGCCGCGCGCTGGGCCGACGATGAGGACGCGCTGCGCGAACGGATCGTCGCGGCAAGGGAGTTGCTGCCGCGGGTGACGCTCGGCGACACCGCGCTCCGGCAGATCGCCGCGACCTGCGCCGCGTTCGAGGTGGACGGGATGCGCGCGGACATCGTCATGGCCAGGACCGCGACGGCGCTGGCCGCGTGGGCGGGGCGCGATGACGTGCTCGCGGAGGACGTCCGGCAGGCGGCGCTGCTGGCGCTGCCGCACCGCCGGCGCCGTAATCCGTTCGACGCCCCCGGCCTCGACGAGGACAAACTCGACGAGACCCTGGACGAGTTCGGCGGACAGGACAGCGACGACGACCCGGAGCCCGAGGGTCCGGACGACGGTCCCGACGGGGGCGGCGACGGTCCCGACGGGGGCGGCCCTGACGGCGGACCCGACGGCGGCGGACCCGCGCCGCAGGACGACACCGTGCCGGGGCCGCGCGAGCAGGGCCCGCCGTCCCTGCCCGAGCAGGACGGCGGCGCCGCGGACGGCACCGACGGTGCTCCGGACGCGCCGCCCGCCGAGCAGCCCGCCGGTGCGCCCCGGGCGCAGCAGGCCGCGGTCGGCGCGGCGGAGCCGTTCAAGACCCGGCGTCTCGACGTGCCGGGTCTGGGTGAGGGCGCGGACGGCCGCAGGTCGCGGGCGCGTACCGCGCGCGGCCGGACGACCGGCTCCCGGCGTCCCCAAGGCGCCCTGGGCAAGCTGCACTTGGCGGCGACCGTGCACGCGGCGGCGCCGCACCAGCGGGCGCGCGGGCGCAGCGGCCGTGGCCTGGTGCTGCGCCGGGACGATCTGCGCGAGGCGGTGCGCGAGGGGCGGGAGGGCAATCTCGTCCTGTTCGTGGTGGACGCCTCAGGTTCGATGGCGGCACGCAAGCGGATGGGCGCGGTCAAGGGCGCGGTGCTGTCGCTGCTGCTCGACGCGTACCAGCGGCGCGACAAGATCGGCATGATCACCTTCCGCGGCACGGAAGCCGAGCTGGCGCTGCCGCCGACGTCGTCGGTCGAGGCGGGCGCCGCGCGCCTGGAGACACTGCCGACCGGTGGCCGTACGCCGCTGGCCGAGGGGCTGCTCAAGGCCCACGAGGTGCTGCGCGTGGAGCGGATGCGGGACGCCTCGCGGCGGCCCCTGCTGGTGGTGGTGACCGACGGGCGGGCGACCGGCAAGGGCGGCGGGGCCGCGGGCGGGCCGCTGGAGCGGGCCGCGCGGGCGGGCCGGCTGCTCGGCGCCGACGGCGTCGCATCGGTGGTCGTGGACTGCGAGGCGGGGCCCGTACGGCTGGGCCTCGCGGGCACGCTGGCGCGGGAGTTGCAGGGCACCGCCGTCACCCTCGACGAGCTGCGCGCGGACAGCGTCTCGGCGCTCGTACGCGAGGCGCAGGGGGGCCGCGGCGGGGAACGCGCGGACGTCGCGGGCGGCAGGTACGCCCGCGGTCAGGCACACACTCAAGGATCCAGGAGGGTCGCGTAATGCCGCAGGGACAGCCGTCCGTCGTACCGAACGACGGACTCACCACCCGCCAGCGCCGCAACCGCCCGCTGGTCTTCGTCCACACGGGCGTCGGCAAGGGCAAGTCGACCGCCGCTTTCGGTCTCGCGCTGCGGGCCTGGAACCAGGGCTGGCCGGTCGGGGTGTTCCAGTTCGTGAAGTCGGCGAAGTGGAAGGTCGGCGAGGAGCGGGCGCTGAAGGTGCTCGGCGAGACCGGCGAGGGCGGCAGCGTCGCCTGGCACAAGATGGGCGAGGGCTGGTCCTGGGTGCAGCGCGACATCGCGTCCAGCGAGGACGCGGCGCGCGAGGGCTGGGAGCAGGTCAAGCGTGACCTGGCGGCCGAGACGTACAAGCTGCTGGTGCTGGACGAGTTCGCGTACCCGATGCACTGGGGCTGGATCGACACCGACGAGGTGGTGTCGGTGCTGCGCGACCGCCCCGGCACCCAGCACGTGGTGATCACCGGGCGCAACGCCCCGCAGCCGCTGGTGGACTTCGCCGATCTGGTGACCGACATGTCGAAGGTGAAGCACCCGATGGACACCGGCCAGAAGGGCCAGCGGGGCATCGAATGGTGACCGTGGCATGAGCACAGGCACGATCCCCCGGCTGGTGATCGCCGCCCCGGCGTCCGGCGCCGGCAAGACGACGGTGGCCACCGGCCTGATGGCGGCGTTCGCCGAGGCCGGACTCGCGGTGTCGCCGCACAAGGTGGGGCCCGACTACATCGACCCGGGCTACCACTCACTGGCGACCGGCCGCCCCGGCCGCAATCTGGACGCCTATCTGTGCGGTACGGACCGGCTCGCGCCGCTGTTCCTGCACGGTGCGCGGGGCGCCGATCTGGCCGTCGTCGAGGGCGTGATGGGGCTGTTCGACGGCGCGTCGGGGAAGGGGGAACTCTCCTCGACGGCGCAGGTCGCCAAGGTGCTGCGGGCGCCGGTGGTGCTGGTGGTCGACGCGTCGTCGCAGTCCCGGTCGGTTGCCGCCCTGGTGCACGGCTTCGCGTCCTGGGATCCGCAGGTCAGGCTGGCCGGCGTGATCTTGAACAAGGTCGGCTCGGACCGTCACGAGGCGCTGCTGCGCGAGGCGATGGAGTCGTCGGGGGTGCCGGTCCTGGGGGCGCTGCGCCGCACCGGTGAGGTGCGTACGCCGTCCCGGCACCTGGGCCTGGTGCCGGTCGCCGAGCGGCGCGCCGACGCGCTGGATTCGGTGCGCGAGCTGGCCGCGCGGGTGCGCGCGGGCTGCGACATGGAGGCACTCCTTGCGCTGGCGCGCGGGGTGCCCGAACTGCCGGACGCGGCGTGGGATCCGGCCGCCGAGGCCGCCGCTGCCGGAGGTTCGGCGCCGGCCGGCCGGCGTCCGCTGATCGCCGTCGCGGGCGGCGCCGCCTTCACCTTCTCGTACGCGGAGCACGCCGAGCTGCTGGCCGCCGCCGGCGCCGATGTGGTGCCGTTCGATCCGCTGCGCGACGAGCGGCTCCCGGAGGGCACCGGCGGGCTGGTCATCGGCGGTGGCTTCCCCGAGGTGTACGCGCCTGATCTGTCGGCGAACGCGCCGCTGCGCGCGGCGGTGGCGGCGCTCGCCGCTTCCGGGGCGCCGGTCTCAGCCGAGTGCGCGGGGCTGCTGTACCTCGCCGGGTCGATCGACGGGAAGCCGATGTGCGGGGTGCTGCCCGCCGAGGCGCGGATGTCGGAGCGGCTGACGCTGGGGTACCGGGAGGCGGTGGCGCTGGAGGACAACGCGCTGGCCGCGGCCGGTACCCGGGTGCGCGGCCACGAGTTCCACCGTACGGCCGTCGAGCCGGGCGCCGGCGCGTCCCCCGCGTGGGGGTTCACGCACCCCGAGCGCCGGGTGGAGGGCTTCGTACAGGGCGGGGTGCACGCCTCGTATCTGCATGTGCACTGGGCGGCTGCGCCCTCGCTCGCCACCCGGCTGGTGGCGGGCGCCGCCCGGGGTACCACGGTGGGCGCCGGATGAGCGGGGCCGCCGGGCTCACCGCGGTGGTGACCGGCCGGTACGGCGCGGTGCGCCTGGGCCGGGGGATCGCGGCGGTATGAGGGACGCCCGGCCGGGGGCCGGACACGGGCTCTCAGGTAGCGAAGCCGACGACCAGCCAGATGAAGCCGGCTCCGGCGACGGTGCAGGCCAGCGTGGTCAGCGCGGGGTGGTCGTGGTGGGCCTCGGGCAGGATGTCGGCGGTCGCGAGGTAGAGCAGCAGTCCGCCGAAGAACCCGAGGTAGATGCCGAGCCATTGCTCCGGAAGGGTGAACAGCAAGGTGGCGCCCGCGCCGGCCAGCGGCGCCACCGCGTCCGCGCCCAGCATCAGCAGCGCCCGTTTCCTGGCGTTCCCGTAGAGGCTGGTGAGCGTGTACGTGTTGAAGCCGTCGGCGAAGTCGTGGGCGATGACGGCGAGCGCCACGGACACCGCCATCTCGTGGCCCGCCTGGTAGGCCAGGCCGATCGCGAAGCCGTCCATGGCGCTGTGCACCACCATCGCGGCGGCGGCGGTGAGCCCGACCTGCGGCACCCGCTGCCCGTCGGCCGGCCGGTGCGAGGTGGCGTGCGGCGGTCCTGCGCCGTGCGCGGCGCCACGGACCGCGAGCAGCCTCTCCAGGGCGTGTGCGGCGAGGTAGCCGAGGACGAAGCAGAGCAGCGCGAGGGGAACGCCGAAGACCTCGCCGCCCGCGGCTTCCAGCGCCTCGGGCAGCAGGTCGAGGCCGACGACACCCAGCATCAGGCCGCCCGCGAGGCCCAGGACGAGGTGCCTGCGGTCGGTGACGTGCTGGGCGACCCAGCCGCCGAACAGCGTCATCACGAACGCGCCCAGCGCGATGACCACCGGCACTGTCCCGCTCCTTTCCCCGCGCCCGCCCCCCACTGTCACCTGCTTACCTACCCACCGCCGCCCCGGCACGTCCGGCGGCCCGTGTGCCGCCGCCTCGATGGGGCCCGCCGGTGACCGCGGAGAGAGCGGCCCGCGGGCTCTGCGCCGGGGTGGGCGCGGGCCGCGGCGTGCCGGTGTCCGAGGTGGTGGCGCTGGTCCGGGAGACGCTGGCGCGGGCCGGGTGTCCCGTGGGGGCGCTCGCCGCGCTGGCGACGGTGGAGACCAAAACGGCGGAGCCGGGGCTGGTCGGCGCGGCGCGGCTGCTGGGCGTACCGCTGCGGGGATTTCCCGCCGGTGCGCTGGCCGCCGTGCGGGTGCCGGCGCCGCCGTCGGCGACCGCGCTGGCCGCCACCGGGACGCCGAGCGTGGCCGAGGCGGCGGCGCTGCTGGCCGCAGGTCCCGGCGCCGAACTGCTCGTCGGCAAGCGGAAGTCGGCGCCGTCCGGCGGCCCGGCCCGTGCCACCTGCGCCGTCGCGGCACCGGCCGACGGCGACCGCGGTCGGACGCCGGCCGCCCCCTCGGCTATCGTCATGGCCTCCCCCACCCGGCCCGGCTGCGGACCGGCCCTGCGGACGCGGAACCCGTACCAAGGAGACAGTGTGCCCACCCCTCCCGCTCTGCTCATCGCCGGTCCCGGCACCCGTGACGACGGCGGTGCGCAGGCCCTGCGCACGCTGCTCGACGTCATCGGCGCGCGCCATCCGGAGGTGCCCGTCGCCGGCGGGTTCACCGGTTCCGCGCCGTCCGGGCTGCCGCTCGGTGCCGCCGTCGACGCGCTCGCCGGGCAGGGCGTGACGCGGATCGCCGCGGTGCCGCTGCTGCCCGATGTGTACGGCGGGGTGCCCGCGGAGCTGGCGCGGGCCGCCGGGCGCCACCCGGATCTCGCGTACGTCTGCGGGCAGGACCCGGGCGGCCATCCGCTGCTCCTGGACGCGCTGGAGCGGCAGCTCGACGAGGCGCTGGGCGGCGGCGCGCGGCGGCCGGGCGACCGGGCGCGGACGACGGTGCTGCTGGTCGGCGGCGGTTCCGGCGACCCGTACGCGAACGCCGACGTGGCGCGGATGGCGCGGCTGTTGTGGGAGGGCCGCGGCCTCGCGGGGGTGGAGACCGCCTTCCTCAGGCACACCGCGCCCGACGTGCCCGCGGGTCTGGACCGCTGCCGGGTGCTGGGCGGTGCGGTGCCGGGTCCTGGGGCGCCGGGCCGGATCGTGGTGCTGCCCGCCTTCCCGTTGTCCTGCGGCGCGGCGGAGCGGCTGCGGCTCCAGGTCGACGGGTGGCAGGCCGCGCATCCGGAGACCGAGGTGACCTGCGCGGAGCCGGCCGGTCCCGGTCCTGAGCTGGCCGACGCGCTGGTGCAGCGGTACCGCGAGGTGCTCGCCGCGGGGATACCCGCCGCGGCGCGGGGGCATCGTGTCGGCGCCCGCTGAGCCCGCGCCGCCGCGTGCGCGGGCGGCCCACGAGCCCGATCTGCGGCATCACGGCGACGCCGAAGTGCGGGGCGGCGAGGACGGGTTGGCCGATCTGGCGGTCAATGTGCGCGCCGGCACTCCCCCGGCGTGGCTGAAGTCCAGGATCGCCGCGTCGCTGGACGGACTGGCGGCGTATCCCGACGGGACGGCGGCGCGCCGCGCGGTGGCCGGCCGGCACGGTCTGCCCGTGGAGCGGGTGCTGCTGACGTCGGGCGCGGCGGAGGCGTTCGTGCTGCTGGCGCGGGCCGTGCGGGCCCGTAGGCCGGTGGTGGTGCATCCGCAGTTCACCGAGCCGGAGGCGGCGCTGCGGGACGCCGGGCACACCGTGGGCCGGGTGCTGCTCGACGAGCGGGACGGCTTCCGGCTCGACCCGGCCGCGGTGCCGGACGACGCGGATCTGGTCGTCGTCGGCAATCCGACCAATCCGACGTCGGTGCTCCATCCGGCGGGTGTGCTGGGCGCGTTGGCGCGGCCGGGGCGCACGCTGGTGGTCGACGAGGCGTTCATGGACGCGGTGCCGGGCGAGCGGGAGTCGCTGGCCGGGCGGACGGACCTGCCGGGTCTTGTGGTGCTGCGCAGCCTCACGAAGACCTGGGGGCTGGCCGGGCTGCGGGTC
Source organism: Streptomyces sp. NPDC050161 (assembly GCF_044460025.1). Lineage (NCBI taxonomy): Bacteria > Bacillati > Actinomycetota > Actinomycetes > Kitasatosporales > Streptomycetaceae > Streptomyces > Streptomyces sp. NPDC050161. Next base: position 79,418 of record NZ_JBITJM010000006.1, read on the forward strand.
GGCTACGTGCTGGCGGCGCCGGAGATCCTCGCGGAGCTGGCGCGGGCGCAGCCGCTGTGGCCGGTGTCGTCGCCCGCGCTGGTGGCGGCCGAGGCGTGCTGTGAACCGGCCGCGCTGGCGGAGGCGGAGGCAGCCGCCGTGCGGATCGCGGCGGACCGGGAGTATCTGCTGGCCCGGCTGGGCGAGTTCGGCCGGATCACCGTGTGCGGGCCTGCCGAAGGACCGTTCGTACTGATCGGTCTGCCGGACGCGGCGGCGGTGCGGGCCGGGCTGCGGGCCCGTGGGTTCGCGGTGCGGCGCGGTGACACGTTCCCCGGTCTCGGCCCCGACTGGCTGCGGCTCGCGGTGCGCGACCGGGCCACGACGGACCGCTTCACGGCCGCACTTGCCGACGTCCTGGACGGGCGGGAGTGAGCCGGGCGGCGCACTGAACTCCGCGCGCGCAAGGGGTTGTTGACCCCCTGGGGTTTGTGGGGGCCCCGCGGGGGCGGGGCGCCCCCCGCCCGGGCGGCCCCCGGCGAGGGTGGGGCGCGCCGGTCCGGCCGGCGCGCCCCGGTCCGCATCCAGGACCGGCGCCCCCACGGCACCGGTCCTGGATACGGGGTCGGTCAGCCGCGGTCGCCCTGCTGGGCCGCGGCCTTGCGCTTACGGGCGTAGCCGAGCGATCCGGCGCCCGCGACGACCAGCAGTGCGGCGCCGCCCGCGAGGTACGGCGTGGTCGAACTGCTGCCGGTCTCGGCGAGGTTCTTGCCGTCGGACCCGGTCTGGGTGCTCACGTCGGAGCCCTTGCCGCCGCCGCTCGACGCACCGCCGTCCGACTGCCCGCCGGACTGGCCACCGTTCTGGCCGCCGCCGTTCTGGCCGCCCGTCTGGCCCCCGTCCTGACCGCCCGTCTGACCGCCCGTCTGGCCGCCGTCCTGGCCGCCGGACGCGGAGCCGCCGGTCGTCCCGCCGGTCTCACCCTCGCCGCCCGGCGTGGTGCAGGTGGCGTCGGCGAGCTGGACGTGGCCGTTCACCTCGGCGACGTTCAGCTTCAGCGGGTTGACGGAGACCTTGAGGTCAAGCGCGGTGGCCGCCGCGGTCGTGGACGTGACGCTCTTCTTCGACAGATCCAGACGGACGTCCCCCACCCCGGGAACCTTGACCTCCGTCGTGCCGCCCGCGGTGAGCGTGACGGTCTTGCCCAGCACCTTCACGGTGCCCAGCACGTTGGACGTGGCGACCGGGCGCTTGCCCGCCTCGCACACGGCACGCGAGGTGACCTTCTCCACCTCGATCAGGGACAGCAGCGGAAGGCCGGGGACGTGGACCTTGGCGTGCGCGAGGTTGCTGTACCCCTCGGCCTTCTTCGCGTCGGCGGTGGCGCGCGCGGTGGCGACGTCGGCGCTGAGCACGCTGAACGGCTTGCCCTGGTCGACGCCGTCCAGGTCGACGCTGAGCGCCGTCTTGTCGGCGTCGGCGGGCGCGTGCACGTCGTTCAGCGCGACGTGCAGCGGGACGTTGACGGCCTTGTTGAGCAGGCCGACGTCCAGGTTGGTGCGCAGGACGGCGGCACCGGACGTGCCGTGACCATCGGCGGCCTGCGCGGGCGCGGCGCCGAGGAGGAGAACGGGGCCCGCCGTCAGCGCCGTGGCGACGCAGGTGACGGCGAAGCGGCGCGCGGAACGGCGGGCCGCCGGGGCCTCGGGACCGGTCGGCCGCGGGTGTACGGGCATGCCGGACGGGCCGGTGGAGCTGGTGGACACGTGTGTGGAACCCCCACAAGAGAAGTGGAGCCGCCGGCCGCGCCAATGGGGGACATCACGCGTGCCGACGACCTCGACCCACTCATACTGTAGGTACAGAGGGTGAACAGTCAGCCACGAGAGGTGAGTTCATCATTATGAGTGGATTCAGCGCTTGCATTCGAATCCGTTGACACTTCCGACCGCCCGCGCCCCAACCGTTTCACCGCATCAAGGCGCCGCCGTTGACGTCGTACGTCGCGCCGGTGACGAACGAGGTGCGGGAGGCGAGGAAGACCGCGACCCCGGCGACCTCTTCGGGGGTGGCGATCCGGCCGAGCGGTACCTGCGCGACGAGTTCCGCGAGCGCCTCGGGGCCGACGGAGCGGACCATCGGCGTATCGATCATCGCGGGCGACACGGCGTTCACCGTGACGCCGTACGGGGCGAGTTCGGCGGCGAAGACGCGGGTGAGCGCGATCAGCCCGGCCTTGGACGAGCCGTAGGCGGCGCCGGTCGGGCGGGGTGTCTGGCCCGCGACGGACGCCATGTTGACGATCCGTCCGAAGCCGCGGTCGCGCATTCCGGTGGCGACGTGGCGGGTCAGCAGGAAGGCGCCGCGGAGGTTGACCGCGAACACCTCGTCCCACTGTTCCGGCGTGATCTCCCACAGCGAAGTCGTCAGCGGCCGGGCGGCGTTGTTGACCAGCACGTCCACCGGCCGCCAGGCGTCGACGCGTTGGTGCGCGGCCTCGATGGCCGCGGGATCCCCCAGGTCGGCGCGGACCGGGAGGATGCGGTCGCCGCCGGGGTCGAGTCCGGCGGCGAGCGCACGGTTGGCCTCCTCGTCGACGTCCAGGGCGGCGACGTACGCGCCTTCGGCGTGGAACGCCCGGACGAGGGCGGCGCCCAGCCCCTGGGCGCTGCCGGTGATCAGTACGGTGTGGTCGGCGAGGCCGGTGTCGAGCACGGTGCGGGCCTTTCGTGGCGGTGGAACGGAGTGGGGCGCGGGGTGTCAGTCGGTGCCGAAGAACAGCGGGCGGCCGACCCTGGCCTCGATGCGCAGGTAGCGCCACAGCCGCCCGGCGCCCGCCTCGGTGTCGCGGACGATGCCGCAGACGGCGGAGACGGTGTCCAGGTCGGGCACGTCGGCGAGGATGTACGACGTCCACGGCCAGCCGGTGGCCGCGCCGACCATCAGCTGGTCGTCGTCGAGGGTGCCGAGCACCCGCACGCCGAAGCGTTCGGCGAGGCGGCCGAAGGCGGGCGGGAGGGCGGCGGCGACCGCGGCGCGCTCGTCGTCGTCCGCGGCGAAGAAGTCCTGGGTCACGCCGATGCAGAACAGCGTGCGCAGCGGGGCGCCGGAGGCAGGCCCCGCGCCTTCCTGGTCCGCGGGGGCGGGATCATGGGTCGTACCGGGCATCGGTCACCTCGTCGGTTGCGGGCGGGGTGGCCACGGCGGTCGCACGGGCGCGCCGTTGCGGCACGCGGAAGACGGCACGCGAAGGTGCCACCCCGGGTGGATAATTAGAGAGTCGTCGAAAGGTTCGACGACTCAGGACGCTATCACTCAGTTAGAGAGCTTTCGAAATATGCCCCTGACGGATCCCCCCAGCGCCTCCCCGCCGGCCGACGCCGACCAGCCCGCGACCGGCGCCATCCGGCTCGGCGAGCTGCTCCAGGCGTACAGCGACCCGCTGCGGCAGCGGATCGTGTGCCGGCTGGCCACCGACGGCGAGGCGGGCTGCGGCGACATCGAGCTGCCGGTGACCCGCGCCACCGGCTCGTACCACTTCCGGATCCTGCGGCAGGCCGGCTGGACGCACACCCGCAAGATCGGCCGTGAGCGCTACATCTCACTGCGCGCGGCCGACCTCGAAGCCCGCTTCCCCGGCCTGCTCGACGCGCTGCTGCGGGCGGCTGCGGCGGACCACGCCGCGGCCGGCTGACGTCCACCATCCGAAATCCGTTGTCCCGTACACGGAGACGGCGGTTAGGGTGCGGCCGTGTCCACCGAGCAGACGAACACCTCGAACGAACCCGGCGCGTCCGGGCCGCCGCAGCCGACGGACGGCGCCGCCGGGCCCCCGGCGGGCGACCTCCCCTCGTCCGACCGCGCCGCCCGCCGCGCCGTCACGGTCTTCCCGCTGCTGGTGATCGCCGCCGGCGCGGTCGGGCTGCTGTGGCCCTCGCACTTCACCGGCTGGGCGCCCGCGGTGCCGTGGATGCTCGGCGTGGTGATGTTCTCGATGGGGCTGACGCTGACCCTGCCGGACTTCACCGCCGTCGCCAAGCGCCCCTGGGCGGTGGGGCTCGGCCTGGTCGCGCACTACGTGATCATGCCGGGGCTCGGCTGGCTGATCGCGACCGTGCTCGACCTGCCGCCGCAGCTGGCGGCAGGCGTGATCCTGGTCGGCTGTGCGCCCAGCGGCACCGCGTCCAACGTCGTGACGTTCCTGGCCCGCGGCGACGTCGCCCTGTCGGTCTCGGTCGCCACCGTCTCCACCGTGCTGGCCCCGCTCGTCACACCCCCGCTGACGCTGCTGCTCGCCGGGCAGTTCCTCGACGTGGACGCCGGGGTGATGGTCACCGACATCCTCAAGACGGTGCTGCTGCCCGTCCTGGCCGGGCTCCTGGTGCGGCTCGCGGCGGGCCGCTATGTCGACAAGGTGCTGCGCGCGCTGCCCTGGATCTCCGTCGTCGCCATCGCCGCCATCGTGCTCGCCGTGGTCTCAGGCAGCGCCGCGGCGATCAAGGACGCGGCGGCCCTGGTGGTGGTCGCGGTGGTGCTGCACAACGGTCTCGGTCTTGCGCTCGGCTACGGCGCGGGCAAGCTGGCCGGGCTCGGCCGGCCCGCGAGCCGGGCGATGGCCTTCGAGGTCGGCATGCAGAACTCCGGCCTGGCCGCCTCCCTGGCGACCGCGCACTTCAGCCCGGCCGCGGCGCTGCCCGCCGCGGTGTTCTCGGTGTGGCACAACGTCTCGGGCGCGGTGGTCGCCGCCTGGATGGCCCGCTCCGCGCGGCGCACACGGTAGGGCGCGTACGGCAACGAGGCCCCGTCCGGCGCTCCGGGCGGGGCCTCGCGGGCTTCGGCCCGCCGTCCGTCAGCCGATCACCCGGCCCCGCAGCACCACCCGGCGCGGCGCGGCCAGTACCCGGACGTCGGCGCGCGGGTCGGTGGCATAGACCACCAGGTCGGCCGGTGCGCCCTCGGTGAGTCCCGGGCGGCCCAGCCAGTCGCGGGCGCCCCAGGTCGTGGCGGAGAGCGCGTCCACCGCGGGGATGCCGGCCTTCATCAGCTCGGCGACCTCCTGGGCCACCAGGCCGTGCGCGAGCGAGCCGCCCGCGTCCGTGCCCGCGTAGATCGGCACCCCGGCGTCGTAGGCGGCACGGACCGTGTCGTAGCGGCGCGCGTGCAGGCGCCGCATGTGATCGGCCCACCGGGGGAACTTCGCGTCGCCGCCCGCGGCGAGGTCGGGGAAGGTGGCGATGTTGACGAGGGTGGGGACGATCGCCACACCGCGTTCGGCGAACAGCGGGATGGTGTCATCGGTCAGGCCCGTGGCGTGCTCGATGCAGTCGATACCTGCCTCGACCAGCGGCGCGAGGGAGTCCTCCGCGAAGCAGTGGGCGGTCACCCGGGCGCCCAGGCGGTGTGCCTCGGCGATGGCAGCCGCGACCGCGCCCGGCGGCCAGCAGGACTCCAGGTCGCCCGTCGAGCGGTCGATCCAGTCGCCGACGAGCTTGACCCAGCCGTCGCCCCTGCGGGCCTCCTGCGCCACGTAGGCGACCAGGTCGTCCGGCTCGATCTCGTGGGCGTAGTTGCGGATGTAGCGGCGGGTGCGGGCGATGTGCCGTCCGGCGCGGATGATCCGCGGCAGGTCCTCGCGGTCGTCGATCCAGCGGGTGTCGGACGGGGATCCGGCGTCGCGGATCAGCAGGGTGCCGTTGTCGCGGTCGGTCAGTGCCTGTTTCTCGCTGGTCGCGGCGTCCACCGGGCCGTGCGCGTCCAGGCCGACGTGGCAGTGCGCGTCGACGAGGCCGGGCAGCACCCAGCCGTCGACGGTCGTGAAGTCCCGTACGCCCCGCGGGCGTTCGTAGCTGACCCGCCCGCCGACGACCCACATCTCGTCGCGTACGTCGTCCGGCCCGGCGAGGACCCGCCCCTTGAGGTGCAGCGTCGCACCTTCACTCTTCGACGTCATGACGGCACTTTATGCGTACGGTCCCGACGGTCCGCCGGGCCCTCTCGCGGCTCGCCACACTCCGGCCATTTCCCGGAAACCGGGATGCCTGCCGCGCTTTCCTTCGGGGCTCTTCCGACGGCCGCCACAAGACCTGAAGAACGCCTTCCGATGACGAATTCCCAATTCTTGAAATGCACAGCTTCCCGTATTCTTCTTCCCGGTTTTCCGGACCTCAAACGCCAAGATTCCGCTAGTGGCAAGTGCCAAAATTCGGACGGATCTCAAGGACGTTACGGACCTGTGACCGACCCCACAGGACGCCCGTTTCGCCCCAGATTTCCAGGGCAAACCGACACATTCGGCCGCCAGCCCGCGCGCTCGGGCGCCCCCGCGCGATAACATGAAGGCATGTGTCCGCGTAACCCCTCCTCGCGATGCAATTTCCTTTTTCCCTGGGTAAATTTAATTCCCATGACCGCCGCACAAGCAGACCATGCACGTGCCCGTAGCGATATCAAGGAATTGCCGGAGGGTTTCAAGCACGACACCCCACGCGTGGAGGACGGAGCCGCGATCTGGCGTATCGCCCGCGACTCGAAGGCACTGGACCTCAACTCCTCCTACAGCTACCTCCTGTGGTGCCGCGACTTCGCCGCCACCTCTGCCGTCGCCCGCGACGCCGAGGGTGAGCCGGCCGCCTTCGTCACCGGCTACGTCCGCCCCGAGCGCCCGGACACGCTCCTCGTCTGGCAGATCGCCGTCGACGACGCGCACCGCGGCCGGGGCCTGGCAGCTGCACTGCTGGACGGGCTGACCACCCGCACCGCGCACGAACTGGGCGTCCGCCGCATGGAAACGACCATCACGCAGGACAACGCCGCGTCCAACCGGCTCTTCGCCTCGTTCGCCGAGCGCCACGGAGCGCCGCACCACCGCGAGGTGCTCTTCGACGCCGGCCGCTTCCCCGAGACCGGCCACGAGCCCGAGGTGCTGCACCTCATCGGCCCGTTCGCACCACCGGCCGGCCCCCTGCGCTGACGGATCCGGCGCCCGCGGCAACCCCGTACCCGCAGTCGTCCGGCACGTCCCGTGCCACCGCCGGACACCCTCACCCCCTCAGTCTTCGTACTCCCTCACGCCACTCATCTCCCTGGAGCATGCTGTGACCATCACCCAGCCCGACCTGAGCGTCTTCGAGACCGTGGAGTCGGAGGTGCGGAGCTACTGCCGCAGCTGGCCGACCGTGTTCGACCGCGCGCAGGGCAGCCGCATGATCGACGAGGACGGCCACACCTACCTCGACTTCTTCGCCGGCGCCGGCTCGCTCAACTACGGCCACAACAACCCGGTGCTCAAGCGCGCCCTGATCGACTACATCGAGCGGGACGGCGTCACCCACGGTCTGGACATGTCCACCACGGCCAAGCGGGCGTTCCTGGAGTCCTTCCAGAACATCGTGCTGCGCCCGCGTGACCTCCCCTACAAGGTCATGTTCCCGGGCCCGACGGGCACCAACGCCGTCGAGGCCGCGCTGAAACTGGCCCGCAAGGTCAAGGGCCGCGAGTCGATCGTGTCCTTCACCAACGCCTTCCACGGCATGTCGCTCGGCTCGCTCGCCGTGACCGGCAACGCCTTCAAGCGCGCCGGCGCCGGCATCCCGCTGGTGCACGGCACCCCGATGCCGTTCGACAACTACCTCGACGGCAAGTACCCGGACTTCCTCTGGTTCGAGCGTCTCCTGGAGGACCAGGGCTCCGGCCTGAACACCCCCGCCGCCGTGATCGTCGAGACGGTCCAGGGCGAGGGCGGCATCAACGTCGCACGACCCGAATGGCTGCGTGCGCTCGCCGATCTCTGCGAGCGCCGCGACATGCTGCTGATCGTCGACGACATCCAGATGGGCTGCGGCCGTACCGGTGCCTTCTTCTCCTTCGAGGAGGCGGGCATCACGCCGGACATCGTCACCGTCTCGAAGTCCATCAGCGGCTACGGCCTGCCGCTCGCGCTGACCCTGTTCAAGCCCGAGCTGGACGTCTGGGAGCCGGGCGAGCACAACGGCACCTTCCGCGGCAACAACCCGGCGTTCGTCACCGCCGCCGCGACGCTGGACACCTACTGGGCCGACGGCCAGATGGAGAAGCAGACTCTCGCCCGCGGTGAGATCGTCGAAGCACACCTGAAGGCCATCGTCGATGAGCACCCCGAAGCCATCGCCGAGTACCGCGGGCGCGGTCTGGTGTGGGGCCTGGAGTGCACCGACAAGCCGCTCGCCAACAAGATCGCCAAGCGCGCCTTCGACCTGGGTCTGCTGATCGAGACCTCAGGTCCGGAGAGCGAGGTCATCAAGCTGCTGCCGGCACTGACGACCACCCCCGAGGAGCTGGACGAGGGTCTGCGGATCCTCGCCCGCGCCGTCCGCGACTGCGCCTGAGCAGTCCCGAGGCACCACCGCTCCGCATCCGTTTCACAGAAAGGCACCGACTCACCGTGATCGTCCGATCCTTCAAGGACATCGAGGGCACCGACCGCCACGTCAAGGCCGCATCCGGCACCTGGGAGAGCAAGCGCATCGTGCTCGCCAAGGAGCGCGTGGGCTTCTCGCTCCACGAGACCACCCTGTACGCGGGGACCGAGACCTCGATGTGGTACGCGAATCACATCGAAGCCGTGCTCTGCGTGGAGGGCGAGGCCGAGCTGACCAACGACGAGACCGGCGAGAAGCACACCATCACGCCCGGCACGATGTACCTGCTCGACGGCCACGAGAAGCACACCATGCGGATCAAGAAGGACTTCCGCTGCGTCTGCGTCTTCAACCCGCCGGTCACCGGCCGTGAGGACCACGACGAGAACGGCGTCTACCCGCTGCTCACCGAGCCCGAACCGGAAGCGGTCCGGTAGCCGACAGGCCCGGGACGCCGCCCGTCTGCCCCGTCCGGCAGTGGAGGAAGGCACGCATACGCGCGTAGGACAAGAGCACGTACGAGAGGAGAGGAAGGCAACACCATGACCACCGCACCCGAGCGCACCGCCGACCTGTACCCGACCCGTGGATCCACCGAAGTGATCACTCCGCGGAAGGATCCGGTGGTGTGGTCGCAGCCCGGCACGGCAGGGCCCTTCCAGCCGTCCGAGCTGAGCGACTTCGAACGCGATGGCTTCTTCGCCATCGGGGAACTGCTCACCGCGGAGGAAGTCGCGGTGTACCGCACCGAACTGGACCGGCTCGTCCACGACCCGACGATGCGCGCGGATCCGCGCTCCATCATCGAGTCGAAGTCGCAGAGCGTCCGGTCGGTGTTCGAGGTGCACAAGATCAGCGAGGTGTTCGCCCGCCTGGTCTCCGATCCGCGCGTGGTCGGCAGGGCACGTCAGCTCCTCGGCTCGGACGTCTACGTCCACCAGTCGCGGATCAACGTGAAGCCCGGCTTCGGTGCCTCCGGCTTCTACTGGCACTCCGATTTCGAGACCTGGCACGCCGAGGACGGTCTGGCGAACATGCGCACGGTCTCGGTCTCGATCGCACTCACCGAGAACTACGACACCAACGGCGGCTTGATGATCATGCCTGGCTCGCACCGGCACTTCGTGGGGTGCGAGGGCGAGACGCCGAAGGACAACTACAAGCGGTCGCTCCAGATGCAGGACGCGGGCATCCCGTCGGACGAGGTCCTGACGAAGATGGCCGACAAGCACGGCATCCGGCTGTTCACCGGAGCGGCCGGCTCGGCGACCTGGTTCGACTGCAACGCGATGCACGGCAGCGGCGACAACATCACGCCGTATCCCCGCAGCAACGTCTTCATCGTCTTCAACAGCGTGGAGAACACCGCGGTGGAGCCGTTCGCGGCGCCGGTGAGGCGTCCCGAGTTCATCGGTGCCCGTGAATTCACACCGGTGAGATAGTTTCCCGGCGCCGGCCCGGCCGGCACATGCGGGTGGCGAGGCCGCCGCGCGGAGGAATCCGTGCGGCGGCCTCGCCGTGTGCGACGACGAGAGTGGAGGAAGTGCTGATGGGTGCCGACCGGTTGCCGGGGATCGTCCTGAGGGACCACGTCCAGGAGGTGCCGCTCGACCACGACGCTCCGGACGGTGAGCGGATCGCGGTCTACGGGCGCGAGGTGGTGGCCGCCGGGCGGGAGCGGGAGGAACTGCCCTGGCTCGTGTATCTCCAGGGCGGTCCCGGCTGCCCCGCGCCGCGCCCGCTGGGCCGGGAGTCCTGGCTGGCCAGGGCGCTGGACGACTACCGCGTGCTGCTGCTCGACCAGCGCGGTACCGGCCGCTCGGCGCCCGCCAACCGGCAGACGCTCGCGCTGCGCGGCGGTCCCGACGCCCAGGCCGCCTACCTGGCGCACTTCCGTGCCGATGCGATCGTGCGGGACGCCGAGCACTTCCGCGGGCGACTGGCCGGTGACGGCACCCCCTGGAGCGTGCTGGGGCAGAGCTTCGGCGGCTTCTGCACCGTCGCGTATCTCTCGCGGGCGCCCGAGGGGCTGCGCGAGGCGTTGGTGACCGGCGGGCTGCCGGGGATCGACGCGAGCGCCGACGACGTCTACCGCGCGGCCTATCCGCGGGTCGCCCGCAAGAACGCCGCGCACTACGCGCGCTATCCGCAGGACGTGGCCGCGGTGCGCGACATCGCGGAGCACCTGTGCACGCGCGAGGTGCGGCTGCCGGGCGGCGGGACGCTGACCGTCGAGGCGTTCCAGGCGCTCGGCCTGATGCTGGGCAGCGGCAACGGGTCGCACGTCCTGCACCATCTCGTCGCCGACGCGTGGGTACAGGGCACCGCCGGGCGGGAGCTGGGCGACGCGTTCCTGGAGGCCGTGCAGGGTCATCTGTCGTACGCCGCGACGCCGTTGTTCGCCGTGCTGCACGAAGCGATCTACGGGCAGCGTTCGGTGGATCCGGGGCCGACCGGGTGGGCGGCGCAGCGGGTGCGGGACGGGCTCACCGCGCACCCGGAGTTCGCCGTGCGCACGGCGCTCGACGGCACCGGGCCGCTGTATTTCACCGGCGAGATGATGTATCCGTGGATGTTCGACACCGACCCGGCGCTGCGTCCGCTGAAGGAGACCGCGCAGGCGCTCGCGGAGCGGACGGACTGGCCGGACCTGTACGACGCGGGGCGGCTGGCCGCCAATGAGGTGCCGGCCGCCGCCGCGGTCTACTTCGACGACATGTACGTCGACACCGCGCAGTCGCTGCGGACCGCCGAACGGATCCGCGGCCTGCGGGTGTGGGTGACCAACGAGTGGGAGCACGACGGCCTGCGGGTGAGCGAGGGCGCGGTGCTCGACCGGCTGATCAGGACGGTGCGCGGGGAGGTGTGAGCCCCGGGCTGCGGGTCAGTCCTTGCCGAGCAGGTCGAGCAGCAGGTCCACGTCGTCGTCGGAGTTGTAGAGGTGGAAGGCGGCGCGCAGCAGTCCGTCGCGCACGGAGACGCGTACGCCGGCGTCGGCCAGGCGGTCCGCTGCGTCGGCGATGCCGGGGGCGGAGACGATCGCCGAGCCGGGGGCGGGGCAGGGGGTGATGCCGCGGGCGCGCAGCCCTTCGCGGTAGCGGGCGGCCAGGGCGGTGTTGTGCGCGTGCACCGCGGGCACCCCGATCTCGCCGAGCAGGGCGAGGGACTGCGCGGCGCCCGCGTAGCAGTAGTTGGCGTGCGCCTCGTCGAAACGCCGTGCGGTGGCGGGGAGTTCGGCGATCGGTCCGTAGCAGGACGCGCCCGGGTCCTCGCCCGCGGCCCAGCCCGCGTGCAGCGGGTCGGGCCACTCGGCGCGCTCCCCGCCGAACACCATGAAGGCGGTGCCGCGCGGGCACAGCAGCCACTTGTACCCGCCGCCGACGACGTAGTCGAAGTCGGCGGCGCGCAGCGGCAGCCACCCCGCGGCCTGGGTGATGTCGAGGTAGGTGCGCGCGCCGGCCGCCCGCGCGGCGTCGCGTACGGCGTCCATGTCGGCGATCCTGCCGTCGAGCGACTGCACGGCGCTGAAGGCGACCAGCGCGGTGCCGGGGCGGACCGCGTCGGCCAGCTCGTCCAGGGGCACGGTGCGGAGCGTGAGGCCGGGGTGGGCGGCGAACGGGTTGACCAGGGAGCTGAAGTCCCCTTCGGGTGCCAGGACTTCGGAGCCCGGCGGGAGGGTCGTGGCGAGGAAGGCGGACCGCACCGCCACCGAGCTGCCGATCGCCACCCGGTCGGCCGGTACCCCCAGCAGCCGGGCGTAGGCCGTCCTGGCGTCGGCGGATGAGCCGAAGTAGTCCCGGCCCATGCTGCCGTACGAGAGGGATTCGTCGAGTGCCGCACGCACGGCGGTGGCGGCGCGCAGCGGAAGCAGGCCGCTGGACGCGGAGTTGAGGTAGCGGGTCTCGGGCGCGAATTCGGCCCCGCCGAGTGACGCGTGTCGCTGCATGGACCCACTCTGCGCCACCGGCCGCCGCACGTCCACGGCGGGTGGCCGCCACCGGCCCGCGCGACTCCTTGTTCCCGCAGGTCACAAGGGGTTCGGCGGGCCGGTATCGGATCACTTCCCGGGGACGGCGCACCCGTCGTCGCCGCAGACATCCGCCGACGCGTCCGGCAGGATCTGCACGGGGCGCTCCGCGTGGGCCCGCTCCAGAGCCTGCCGGAAGACCTCGGCGGGCTGGCCGCCCGAGATGCCGTAGCGGCGGTCGATGACGAAGAACGGGACGCCGGACGCGCCCAGTTCGGACGCCTCGCGCTCGTCGGCGCGCACCGCGTCCGCGTAGGCCGTCGGGTCGGCCAGCACCCGGGCGCTCTCCTCGGCGGGCACTCCGGCCGCGGTGGCGAGTGCGGTGAGGGTTTCGGGGTCGTCGAGGGGGCGGGCCTCGGCGAAATTGGCGTGGTAGAGCGCGCCGATCAGCGCGTCCTGGACGCCGTGCTCCTTGGCGAGGTGCAGCAGGCGGTGCAGGTCGAAGGTGTTGCCGTGCAGCCGGTCCGAGCGGTAGCCGAGGCCCTCGCCCGCCGCCGTTTCGGCCACCCTGGCCTCCATCGCCTCGGCCTGCTCGCGGCTCACGCCGTACTTGGTGGCGAGCATGTCGAGGACGGGGACGCCGGAGGACGCCGGGGCGTTCGGGTCCAGCTCGAAGGAGCGGTGCACGACCTCCACGTCGTCGCGGTGCGCGAAGCCGGCCAGACCGGACTCGAAGCGGGCCTTGCCGATGTAGCACCAGGGGCAGGCGATGTCGGACCAGATTTCGACGCGCATGGGGTGACTTTCCTCGTACGGGGGATGGTCACGGGACAACCCGGGCGGGCGGCGGGGTATTCCCCGGGGTGTCCGGCGGGTGCGGCGTCTCATCGGCGGGCGGGGTCACCGGCAGGGTCAGGGTGAGGTGGGTGGCGTCGGGGGCGGGTCTGCGGGCCGGGTCGGGGCGCCAGCCGAGTGCCGCGTAGAAGGTGCGGGCGCGGTGGTTGTGCCAGACCACGTCCAGGAAGGCGACGGCGCAGCCCGCGGTGTGCCAGGCGCGGTGGCAGGCGGTGTGCAGGGCGCCGCCTGTGCCGGTGCCCCAGTGGGCGGGGTCGACCTGGAGCTGGTGGAGGGTGACGGTGCCGGGGGCGGTGCCCGTGGCGTACCAGGCGGCGCCGAGTATCCGGCCGTGCCGCTCGGCGCACAGCGCCCGCGCGTCGCCGTCCGCGAGGGCGCGTTCCCAGCAGGCGCGGGTCCTGGCCCGCTCGGCCGGTTCGTCGAAGGGCACGCCGGGGAACCGCAGCCGGTCGTGGGCGGCGCGGGCCCTGGCATGCAGGGCGGCTATCCGCTCCAGGTCGGACGGGGTGACCGTGCGGACCCGGAGCGGGTGCCCTTCGCGGCACACCGGTTACGCGTGCTCGGCGCGGCCGTCGACCCGGCGGGGCAGGCCGAGCGGGTTGTCCTCGCGCAGTTCCGGCGGGAGCAGTGCGGGCGGGGTGTCCTGGTAGGCGACCGGGCGCAGCCAGCGTTCGGCGGCGGTGGTGCCGACGGATGTGGCGGTGGAGGTGGTGGCCGGGTAGGGGCCGCCGTGGTGCTGGGCGGGGGCGACGGCGACGCCGGTGGGCCAGCCGTTGACGACCACCCGTCCGGCCAGCGCGGTGGCGTCGGCCAGCAGCCGGGCGCCGCGGCCCGCGCCGTCCCGGCCCGCGCTCTCGTCGGCGCCGAGCTGGAGGGTCGCCGTGAGGTTGCCGGGGAGCCTGGCGAGTACGGCGGCGACCTCGGCCTCGTCGGTGTAGCGGGCGAGGACGGTGACGGGTCCGAAGCACTCCTCCAGGAGGAGGTCGTGGGTTCCGTCTTCGGCGAGCGCGGCGGCGGCGAGTGTGAGGAATCCGGCGCTGACGGTGTGTTCGCCGCCCGCTCCTGGGGTCACCGGTGCCTGGACTCCGGGGAGCGCGGCGCGGGTGCGGACGCCGTCGAGGAAGGCGTCGCGCATCCGGTGGTCGAGCAGCACCCCGGCCTCGGTGTCGCTGACCGCGGCGGTCAGTGCCGTCAGGAGCCGGTCGCCCGCCTCGCCTTCGGGGGCCAGCACCAGGCCGGGCTTGACGCAGAACTGGCCGGTGCCGAGGGTCATCGCCCCGGCGAGCCCGGCGCCGATCGCCTCGGCGCGTTCCGCCGCGGCTGACTCCGTGACGACGACGGGGTTGAGGCTGCCCAGTTCGCCGTGGAAGGGGATGGGGTGCGGGCGGGCGGCTGCGGCGTCGTGGAGGGCACGGCCGCCGCGTACCGAGCCGGTGAATCCGGCGGCGCGCACCTGCGGGTGGCGGACCAGGTCGAGGCCCGCCTGGAAGCCGTGGACCAGGCCGATCACGCCGTCCGGGAGCCCCACGTCGGCGGCTGCCCTGCGCAGCAGCGCGGCGCAGAGTTCGGAGGTGGCCGGGTGGTCGGGGTGTGCCTTGATGACGACGGGGCAGCCGGCCGCCAGGGCGCTGGCGGTGTCGCCGCCCGGCACGGAGAAGGCGAGCGGGAAGTTGCTGGCGGCGTAGACCGCGACGGTGCCCAGCGGGATCTTGTAGCGGCGCAGGTCGGGGCGGGGCGGGGCGAGGGCGGGGTCGGCGTGGTCGATGCGGACGTCGAGGAAGGCGCCCTCGTCGACGCTGTCCGCGAAGGACCGCAACTGGTAGGTGGTGCGGGCCAGTTCGCCGGTGAGCCGGCCGGGGCCGAGCGCGGTCTCGGCGTCGGCGGCTTCGATGACCCGCTCCCCCGCCGCGTCCAGCAGGTCGGCGGCGCGGCGCAGCAGCGCGGCGCGGACGGCGCGGTCGGCGAGGGCCGGGCGGGCGGCGTGCGCGGCCCGTACCGCGGTGTCCACCTCGGCCGCTGTGGCCTCCACCGCAACCTGCTCGCGACGCTTCCCGGTACGGGGGTCGACACTCCAGACTGGTGCTGCTGCCGCTGCTGCCACCGTGCATTCCTCCCGGGCGAACGCTTGCCGCACCCAGGATCCCGTTCTATATGCTGAACAGCGTCCCGGATACTGAATACTTGGGACTCTATGGCGGTCCGAACAGAGGGGTCAAGGCGATGTCAGCTGCCGATACCGGTGGATCGCAGGTCAAGTCCGCGGTGCGGACGGTGGAGCTGCTGGAGTACTTCGCCGGCCGCCCCGGCATGCACAGCCTGGCCTCCGTCCAGGAAGCCGTCGGCTACCCCAAGTCCAGCCTGTACATGCTGCTGCGCACCCTCGTCGAGCTGGGCTGGGTCGAGACGGACGGCACCGGCACCCGGTACGGCATCGGCGTCCGCGCCCTGCTGGTCGGCACGTCGTACATCGACGGCGACGAAGTGGTGGCCGCGGCCCGGCCGACCCTGGACCGGCTCTCGGACGACACCACCGAGACCATCCACCTCGCGCGCCTGGACGGCGTGAACGTCGTGTATCTGGCGACCCGTCAGTCCCAGCACTACCTGCGGCCGTTCACCCGGATCGGCCGCCGGCTGCCCGCGCACTCCACCTCGCTGGGCAAGGCGCTGCTCGCCACGTACACCGACGACCAGGTCAGGTCGATGCTGCCGCCGACGCTCGCGGCGCTGACCGAGCACACCCTCACCGACCGCGAGCAGCTGATCGAGGAGCTGCACACGGTGCGCGAGCAGGGCTACGCGGTGGACCGCGAGGAGAACACGCTGGGGCTGCGCTGCTTCGGCGTGGCCATTCCGTACCGCACGCCGGCCCGGGACGCCATCAGCTGCTCGGTGCCGGTGGCGCGGCTGACCCCGGCCCACGAGCAGATGATCAAGGACACCCTGTTCGACGCCCGGGACCGGCTGACCCTGGCGACCCGGCGGCTGTGAGCGGGCGGACGGTCCGCCCACGGCCCGCGACGGCCGGGGCGCCGCCGATACCACACACGAGCGCGCAGAGCGATCACCCGATCACCCCTACGTCACCGTGTCGCCCGACACCTTCCACATCCCCGCGCTGACCTGGCACTTTGCGAGACGGCTCGGGCGACACGCCCCCCGGGCGGGCGAGTTCTGACCCGGCGTCAGCAGGCTCCGGGCGCGCCGGACCGCTTATCTCGGAGGCAGAAGGCGCGGAACCCCCGACGTTCCGGCGGCGCACCGACGTGCCGCGACCGCGCTTCGCGGAGGTTCCTCGCATGCGCTCCACTCGACTGCACCTCGGGTCCGCGCTGGCCGTCGCCGTTCTGGGGCTCGCCCCCGTACCGGCGCACGCCGACGACTTCGGTGTGGTCGACGCCGCGCCCCGTCCCGCCGTTCCCGGGCACACCGCGACGCTGTCCACGGCGGACTGCCAGGGCGGCGGCCCGGCGCGGGTGGACGCCGGTTCGCTGGGCGCAGGCACCCTCACCCTGATCCCCGGCGCGGACGGCGGCCGGCTGGTCGCCACCCTCCCCGTCAAGCGGGGCCTGGCGTCCGGCAATTACGGCATCAGCGGCAGTTGCCCCGACGGCACCCAGCTCACCGGGGCGGTGAAGGTCGCCGCCCCGGTGACGAAGACCGGGGCGGGCACCCGGTCCGGCGCGGCGGACGGCGCGGTGATCGGTGACGGGCGAGGCGGTGAGCGGTACGGGCCCGCCGCATCGGCCCCGCACGCCCCCACGGGACCGCCCCGGGGCATGGTGCACGCCGGGACCGGCAGCACCGGCGACGGATCCGGCTCCGCCGAGATCACCGCGGGGGTGGGCGCGTTGCTGGTCGCGGGGGCGGGCGGCATCTGGATGCTGCGCCGCCGACGTACCGGCGAGCGGGCCTGACACCGGCCGGAACACCGTTCGGATACGCCCTCTTGGAGGCAGGGAATCGCGATGGGGATCAGGAGCCGTGTGAGCGGCGGGACGACCGGCATATCCGTACTGACGGTGGCGTCCCTGGGCGCCGGGATCTGGCTCATCGCCACCGGCGCGCAAACCACCGCACCGCCCCAGCCGTCCACCGCCCAGGCGTTCGGCGCCCGAGCGGTCGCCCCGCACGGCGCGGGGGCCGGGGCGGGGGACGCCGCGGCGCCGCTTCCCGCGGCACGGCCGCTCCGCGTCACGGTGCCGGCCGCCGGCATCGACGCGCCCCTGACCGCGCTGCGCCTGGACGCGCACGGCACCCTCCAGGCGCCGCCCGTGCGGCCGGGGAACCTGGCCGGCTGGTACCGGGGCGGCACCGCACCCGGCGCCCGCGGCACCGCCCTGATCGCCGGTCACGTCGACACCGATGAGGGCCCGGCCGCCTTCCACGACCTGGGGTCGCTGAAGAAGCGCAGCACCGTCGAGGTCCGGCGTGCGGACGGCAGGACCGCGGTGTTCAGCGTGGACGCGGTCGAGGTCTACCGGGGCGACGACTTCCCCGACGCCAAGGTCTACGGTCCGTCCCGGCGGGCCGAGTTGCGCCTGATCACCTGCGGCGGCGGCTTCGACGGACAGCGGCACGCGTACCGCGGCAACGTCGTCGTCTTCGCGCACCTGACCGGCAGCGGGTAACCGCGGCGCAGGGGGGCCACATACGCCGGGGCGGCCCGCGGGAGCCGCCCCGGTCCGGTGTTCAGCGCCGGGCCCGCGCGGGCCCGGCCAGCGCCGTGCGTACGGCGGCCAGGTCCGCTTCGCTCGCCAGACCCGCGTGGTAGAGCCGCAGTTCGGTGGCGCCGAGCGAGGCGGCGTGCGCGGCGTCGGCGGCGAGCGTGCCGGGGCTGCCGCCCATCCCGGAGACCACGGTGAGGTTGGCGGCCACGGCGGCGCCCGCCGCGCCGGGCGCCGCGGCGAACGGGGTGAGCGCGTCCGCCCGCGCCGCCGCGCCGCCGCCGCAGGGCACCACCACGCCGTCCGCGTACCCGAACACCCCGGCCGGGTCCACACCCGGGTTGGGCCCGCAGCGGTGCGCGGCCGGGTCGGCGTGCAGCAGGACCCGGAACTCCCCGGTGGCCGCCGCGCGGACCGCCGCCACCGCCGCGCGCCGTAGGCCGTCGGCCGCCCCGTCGCGCCAGGTGCGTGCCACCGCCGCGCGGTCGGCGCCGAGCAGCGCCTCGACCGCGGGCCACTCCCCCGCCCTGCCGTCCGCGCCCACGGGGTCGGCGGCCCCGGCCCACAGCGGTTCCAGCGCGCGGACGACGGCGGTGCGCAACTCCTCGGCTTCCAGGCCGAGTTCGGCATAGCCGCGGCGGCAGACCGGGCAGAAGCACAGCGACATCAGGTACTGCGCGGCGCCGGAGAGCGGCACCCCGCCGATCTTGTCGTGGGCGTGCAGATGCGCCATGCCGTACCAGCCGCAGGACTCCAGCTCGGTGCCGCGGGCACCGGGCCGTGCCGCCGCCTCCGCCGCGAGCGCGACGAGATGGTCGTGCACCTCGGGGCGGGCGATGCACGGCGCCCAGGGGTAGGGGTCGCCGTAGGCGTTGCGCACGACGGATGACGGATGGTCGGCGCCCAGGCGGGAGTTGTGGGCCAGGACCACCCAGCTGTGCACCTCCAGACCGGCCCCGGCCAGCGCCCGCGCGGCCTCGCCGAACGGGTCGGGGCCCGGCATCCAGTCCTGGACGCGGGGGCGCAGCTCCCGGCCCGCCCAGTGCGCCGGGTCCGGCGGGTAGAGGACCGCGGAGTGCCGGGCGGTGACGATGCGGTGGCGCGGGTGGCGGGGGGTGAGCGCGCGGGTGGAGTGGTAAGCCGATGCCAGGGTGACCTGCCGGATGCCGAGACCGGCGAGGCGCTGCGCTGCCTCCGGGTCGCCCACCACGTCCCAGGGGTAGAGGAAGGCGGCGGTGCGCATCAGGGGCCGGTCCGTCCGGCAGGGGCCTGCGGGGCGTCGCCCGCCACCAGGCCGAGGCCGTGCCCGATCAGGGTGCGGAGCGTGTCGAGATGCGCGGGTTCCGGTTCGGCCAGCGGCGGCCTGACGTGGCCGACGTCCAGGCCGCGCAGCCGCACCCCCGCCTTGACCAGCGATACGGCGTAGCCGCGCCCGCGGTTGCGCAGTTCGACGAGCGGCCGGTAGAAGCCGTCCGTCAGCCGGGCGACGGTGGCCTCGTCGCCGGTGGCCAGCGCCCGGTGGAAGGCGAGGGCGATCTCGGGTGCGAAGGCGAAGACGGCCGATGAGTAGAGGCGGACGCCCAGGCCGCGGTAGGCGGGCCCGGTCAGCTCCGCGGTGGGCAGGCCGTTGAAGTAGAGGAAGTCCTCGTCGGGGGCGTCGGTGCGGACCGTGCTGATGATGCGCTGGAGCAGATCGAGGTCGCCCAGGCCGTCCTTGAGGCCGATGATGCCCGGCGTCCTGGCCAGTCCGACAACGGTGGCCGGGTCGAAGACGGCGTTGTCGCGCTGGTAGACGATGACCGGCAGCTCGGTGGCCGCCGCCACCTCGCGGTAGTGCCGCAGCAGGCCGTCCGCCCCGGCGACGACGAGGTAGGGCGGCATCGCGAGCAGCCCGTCGGCGCCCGCGTCGCGGGCGAGCCGGGCGAACTGCACGGCCAGCGCGGTGCCGTAGCCGGTCCCCGCCACCACCGGCACCTGCCCGGCGGCCTCTTCGGCGGCGGCGGCGACGCAGCGCGCGTACTCCTCGGGGGTGAGCGCGTGGAACTCGCCGGTGCCGCAGCAGGCGAAGACGGCGGCGGCGCCCGCGTCGATGCCGCGTCGCACATGGGCGCGGAAGGCGTCCAGGTCCACCGTGCCGTCGGGTGCGTAGGCGGTCACGGGGAAGAACAGCAGCCCGTCGAGCCGGGCGGCGAGCCGGGGCCGCCCAGCGGTGGCCGGGGGCGGGTCTGAGGTCACGGGCTCTCCCTGGCGTGCTCGTACGTGTGGCGGCGCGTACGCGTCTCTCCTCGTGCACCGTCGTGCACGTCTCTGATCTACGTACATATCTCTGAACGCCGTCACGCTAGAGCAGCTTTCCCGCGCCGGTCAAGGGCCCGAAACCACCGCGTCGCGAGCCGAACTGGCCGCCCTGGCCGGTGTCTTGACCTGCCCTGATCCGCGTCCCTACCGTGTCCACACATCTGAATGCTGTCCGCGCATACAGCCTTGCAGCTCAGCCCGAGGAGCCCGCCCATGACCGCACCCCGCACCGTCCTGCTCACCGGCGCCGCCGGCGGACTCGGCACCCTGATGCGCGCGTTGCTGCCGCCGTACGGCTACCGGCTGCGGCTGTTCGACCAGCGGCCGATCGCGGACGCCCCGGACGCGATCACCGCCGACCTCGCGGACACGGACGCGCTGCGCGAGGCGGTACGCGGCGTCGACGCGATCGTCCATCTCGCGGGCATCTCCCTGGAAGCGCCCTTCGAGAAGATCCTGCGGTCCAACATCGAGGGCACCCACCACCTCTACGAAGCGGCCCGCGAGGAAGGCGTCCGCCGGGTCGTCTTCGCCTCGTCGAACCACGCCGTGGGGTTCACGCCGCGGCCCGCCGACGGATCCGCCGCGATCCCCGTGGACACCCCGCGCCGCCCCGACACCTTCTACGGCCTGTCCAAGGGCTTCGGCGAGGACCTCGCCTCCCTCTACTGGGATCTGCACGGCATCGAGACCGTCTCGCTGCGCATCGGCTCCTGCTTCCCCGAGCCGACGACCGTACGGATGCTGTCGATCTGGCTGAGCCCCGCGGACTGCGCGCGGCTGCTGCACGCGGCCCTGACCGCGCCGCACGTCGGCCACACCGTCGCCTACGCCTCGTCGGCCAACACCCGGCTGTGGTGGGACCTGTCGAGCGCCCGCGCCCTCGGGTACGCGCCGCAGGACGACTCCGAACCGTACGCGCCCGCCCTGCTCGCCGCCCAGGGCGCACTCGACCCGGACAACCCCGAACACACCCATATCGGCGGGGCGTTCTGCACCGACCCGCCCATCTGGCCGCACTGACCGGGGCGCGCGGCGGGGCCGCCCGCGCCCCCGGCCCGCCATCCGCTGCGGCCGATCCGCCGCCGCACGCAACGCACCGCCCTCGGCACGCGTCCTTCAGGGCACAACACCACATCCGAAACACCACGTCACACCGGCAGCGCCGCCATACGGGCGGCGCATCGCAACAGCGCACGGCGCGGCGGCAGATCAGCGCGGCACCGCGCAGGAACGAGGAAACGCACCATGGGTATCGTCAGCTGGCTCGTACTGGGACTGGTCGCCGGCGTGATCGCCAAGGTCCTGCTCCCGGGACGCGACCCGGGCGGGCTCGTCGGCACCACCCTGATCGGCATCGTCGGCTCCTTCATCGGCGGCTGGCTGTCCGTCAAGATCCTGGACCGCCCGATACCGAAGGACATCTTCGACCTCTCGACCTGGATCGCGGCCATCGCCGGCGCCCTCGTCCTGCTGATCGCCTACCGGCTGCTGTTCGGCAACTCCCGCGACCGGCGCTGAACGGCCCGGCCGGGCGGGCGGCGCGGGAGGCCGCCGATCGACTGTGGGTAATGGAACCGTAAAAGCCGGTCGTTCGTTACTGCTGGCATGACCGCTATGACTCCTGGCTCGAACCTCCCGCTCACCTCCGCGCGGGTGGCGGTGGACGTCACCGCCCCCGCGCGGCTGGATGTGTCGGGCCTGTTGCTCACCGCCGACGGCAAGGTGCGCTCCGACGACGACTTCGTTTTCTACAACCAGCCCAGCGGCCCCGGTGTGACCCACAGCTCCGGGGCGGCGGGCGGTGGCGACACCATCACCGTCGACACCGCGGCGGTGCCCGACACCATCGAGAAGATCGTCGTCACGGCGAGCCTGGACGCGCCCGGCGCCACCTTCGCCGGTACGGAACCGACCGGCACCGTCCGCAACGCCGATGACGGCAGCGTGCTCGCCTCCTTCACCCCGCCGCAGCTCGGGGCGGAGACCGCGCTGGTGGTCGTCGAGATCTACCGCCGCAACGGCGCGTGGAAGGTGCGCGCCGTCGGCCAGGGCTACGCCGACGGGCTCGCCGGGATCGCCACCGACTTCGGCGTCAGCGTCGAGGAGCCCGAGCCGCAGGCCGCGCCCGCCCCGCAGCCGCCGGCCGGTCCGCCGCAGGCCCCCGCGGCGCCGCCCGCCGGCCAGTGGGGGCCGCCCACCGGTGCCCCGGCGCCGCTCGCCCCGCCGCCCGCCGCACCCGTGGCCCCGCCCGCCGCGCCTCCGGCGCCGCCCGCACCGGCCCCCGGCGCCGGCAAGATCAACCTCGACAAGGGCCGGGTCAGCCTCCAGAAGAACCAGACCGTCTCCCTGGTCAAGGGCGGCGCCCCGCTGCTCAGTTCGGTCGCGATGGGCCTGGGCTGGGAGCCCGCCTTCCGCGGCAAGGACATCGACCTGGACGCCTCGGTCATCGCCTACGGACCGGACCGCAAGAAGGTCGCCAACTGCTTCTTCGGCCGGCTCCAGGTGCTCAACGGCGCGATCCAGCACTCCGGCGACAACCTCACCGGCGACGGCTCGGGCGACGACGAAGTGATCACCGTCCACCTCGGCGGCATCCCCGCCGAGGTCACCGGCCTGGTCTTCACCGTGAACTCCTTCTCCGGACAGAAGTTCACCGACGTCGCCAAGGCGTACTGCCGGCTCACCGACGCCACGACCGGCGAGGAACTGGTGCGCTTCGACCTGACCGGCGCCGAGCCGCGCACCGGCGTGATGATGGCCAAGCTCATCCGGCAGTTCTCCGGCGAGTGGGAGATGACGGCCATGGGCGAGTTCGTCGACGCACGCACGGTCCGCGGCATGGTCAAGCCCGGCGCCGCCGCGCTCTGAGCCCACCGCGGCGCCCCGGAGGACCCGCCGGCCCGCGGGTCCTCCGGGCCCACGGGTCCTTCCGGGGCCCGCGCCCGTACGCCGCTCGGCCCGTACCGCCCGCTGCGCCCGCGCCGCTCAGCGCCGGTCCGCCGCCTCCCGCCGGCCACCGCCCGCGCCCGCCAGGCCCGCCACCCCGGCGAGACGCTCGTAGGACTCCAGCAACGGCGCCCGCTCGTAGGTGCTGGTCGTGACCAGCACCTCGTCCGCCGCGGTCTCCTCGATCAGGGTGCCCAGCGCGTCGGCGACCTCCTCGTCCGTGCCGTACAGCTGCCCGCGCAGCGCCGCGTCGTAGAAGCCGCGCTCCCGCTCCGGCATGGCCGCTGCCGCCGCCTCGGCCTCCGCCGCGGGCCGCAGCGGAGGGAAGACCCCGTGGGTACGCGAGTGGGCCAGCGCGTACGCCTCCGGGAGCAGCAGCCGACGGGCCTCGGCGGCGCTGCCGGCCACCGCGACGGTCCCCGAGACGACGACGTACGGCCGGTCCCACAGCACCGAGGGGCGGAAGGCCGCGCGGTAGCCGTCGATCGCCTCCCGCATGCGCTGCCTGCCCCGGACGTCCCCGATCACCAGCGCGAGCCCCGCCTCGGCGGCCGACTGCGCGCCCGCGCCGGTGGCCAGCACGAACGCGGGCACCCGCAGCCCTTCGGCGGGCCAGGCGTGCACCTGCGGGTGGCTGCGCTGGGTGCCGGTGAAGTAGCCGGTCAGCTCGGCCAGCCGGTCCCCGAAGTCCTCGGCGGCGTCCTTGCCAGCGCCCAGGGCGCGGCGGATGCCGCCGGTGAACCCGACGGACCTGCCCAGGCCCATGTCGATCCGGCGGGGGAAGAGCGATTCCAGCACCCCGAACTGCTCGGCGACGACCAGCGGCCGGTGGTTGGGCAGCATCACGCCGCCGGTGCCCACCCGGATCACGGACGTCGCCGCGGCGACCGCGGCGGCGAGCACGGTGGGCGCGGAGCCGGCCACCCCCGGCACGCTGTGGTGCTCGGACACCCAGAAGCGGTGGTAGCCGAGCCGTTCGGCGTGCCGCGCCAGCGCCACGGTGTCGCGCAGCGCGTCCGCCTGCGGATGCCCCTGCCTGGTGCGGGACCGGTCCAGGACTGAGAATCGTGTCGTCCGTATCGTCGAGCTCACCTCCCCTTCAACACCCGCGCGCGCCCAGGATTCCGCCCACCGTGCCGCACGGCCGGCACCCCGCCCCCGCCCCGTACGTCACGGCCTGCACGAGGAGCGTGTGATGACGCAGCAGCCGCCCCCGGACGACGCCGGTCACCCGGAAGGCCCCGACCTCCCCGACCGGGTCACCAAGGTCTACGGCGACTTCGACCTCAGCACCGTCGCCGCCTTCGCCGGCGGCTTCATCAACTTCGGCTACTGGGCCCGGATGCCGCACGCCAAACACCACGGCCCGCTGACCGAGGCCGACCGGATCCGCAGTGAGCAGGACCTCTACCGGCTGGTCCTCGACACCTTCGCGCGCACCGAAGGCTGCGACGCCCTGGAGGTCGGCTGCGGCCGTGGCCTGGGCAGCGCGCTGGCCCTCCAGGAGTACGGCTTCGCCTCGGTCACCGGCCTGGACGCCCACCCCGACCAGATCGCCCGCGCCCGCCGCACCCACCCCGACCTGTCGGAGCGTCCCGGCACCGGCCGGCTGGAGTTCGTCCGCGGCGCCGCCCAGCGCATCCCGCTGCCGGACGCCTCCGTCGACTGCGTCTTCTCCGTGGAGGCGGTGCAGCACTTCCGCAATCTGCCCGGCTTCGCGCAGGAGACGGCGCGGGTGCTGCGCCCGCACGGCCGGCTGGCGCTGACCACCTTCTTCGCCCGCACCCCTGAGGCCGCACGGGAACTGCCCGGCCTGCTGCCCGCGTTCGCCGACGGCCTGGACGTGCCGCACGTCGTCGACGAGGTGACCCAGGCGCTCGCCGGCGCCGGTCTCGCACACGTGCGGATCCGGTCCGTCGGGCACGGCGTCTGGGAGTGCTACGACCGCTACATGGCCGAGCGTCCCGAACTCCGCGACAAGTGGCCGCGCCGCTATCTGACCGCGTACCGGGACGGCCTGCTGGACTACTACCTCCTCACGGCCGCCGCCACGGGCCGGTGACCGCCGGCCTGATGCCGGGGGCCGGGAGCCACGCAGGACAGCGCCTTCAGCGTCAGGGTCCGGCACCGCGGGTCGTAGAACCAGACCTGCCCGTCGTGCTGCACGGGACTCTCCTCGCGGGCGAAGGACGACACGACGTACGCGCCGCCGTCGGCCCACCGGAGCCCTTCCGGCTTCCGTGCCCTGGTGACGTCCCCGTCGTCGAACTGTTCGCGTACCGGCACCGTGCGGGCGTCGCGGTCGGGGACCTCGATCCAGTCGACGCCGTAGACCGTGCCGGGCCGGGTCGCCCGCGAGAGGTCGTCGACGAACCGGCCGCCGGAGTCGATGCACCGGGGGGCGGCCAGCACACCGGCGTCGTCGGCGAGGGTGCGCAGCCGCCCGCGGCCGTGCGCGAAGCTGCGCGGCGGGGTCCAGCGGTAGAACAGGCCGTTGGGGGTGCCGGCGTTCTCGGTCAGGTAGAGATGGCCGCGGCGGGGGTCGACGGCCACCGCTTCGTGGGCGTAGCGGCCCAGTGCCTTGAGGGGGCGGGGATCCCGGCCGGCGGCGAGGTCGAGCGGATCGACCTCGAAGACGTAGCCGTGGTCCTTGGTCATGCCGTGTTGACCGGCCTTGTCCTCGGTCTCCTCGCAGGTCAGCCAGGTGTCCCAAGGGGTGCGTCCGCCCGCGCGGTTGGTGGACGTCCCGGCGATGCCGACATGCTCGCCGACCGGGGTGCCGTCCTCGGCGACCTCGACGACGGTGCAGCCGCCGGCCGCCGCCGGGTCGTAGACCAGCCCTTCGGCGAGCGGCACCGGGTGCGGCCAGTCGGCGCGCGGGCCCTTCAGCTCGTGGTGGGTGACC
This sequence comes from Streptomyces sp. NPDC050161, assembly GCF_044460025.1. Lineage (NCBI taxonomy): Bacteria > Bacillati > Actinomycetota > Actinomycetes > Kitasatosporales > Streptomycetaceae > Streptomyces > Streptomyces sp. NPDC050161. The sequence continues at coordinate 105,434 of NZ_JBITJM010000006.1, forward strand.
AGCAGGGTGGTGCCGCGCGGGCCCGCGAAGGTGCCGGAATGCTGAGTGAAGTCTCTCCGGGTGAGCGGCATTGTCATCTCCTGGACGGCCGGTTTCTGCTCCCCTGTGCCTGCGCACACCGTCCCGCGCGGCGGCGAACGCCGGTTGAACGGGGCGCGTCGGCCGGGAAGCGGTTGCCCTTCGCCGGGTGGTGCCCCTGGTGCCTCCGCCCCCGCGCCGGAAACCCCCGGACACGCCGACGGGCGGCGCCGGCACCGTCCGTGCCCGCACCGCCCGTCCCGCCCGTTCCGGCTCCCGCCGGAGTCAGCTCCCGGCGCGGGACCGCGCCTTGAAGGCGGCCTTGCGGGCCTCCTTGGCGGCCTTCTTGTCCGGGTGCAGCCGGCCCATCGCCTCCAGGACGTCGGCGGTGGCCGGGTGGTCCACCCGCCAGGCGGCGTCGAAGAACCCGCTGTGCTGGCCGGTCAGCCCCTGGACCAGTTCGCGCAGCTCGGCCGCGTCCTCGTCGGCGGTGCCCAGCTGCGCCGCGATGGTGTCGACGGTCAGCCAGAAGATCATGTCCTGGGAGGGCTCGGGGATGCCGGGCAGCCCGCGCTCGGCGAGCCAGACCCGGGCGAGGCCGCCCAGCTGCCGGTCGTCCAGGACGTCCCGCAGCGCGGGTTCGGCGTCCGGTGAGACCAGGGACAGCGTCTGCTGTGCGGCCAGCCTGCGCAGCGGGGCGCGCTCGTCGTCACCGCGGGCGGCGGCGAGCAGGTCCTGCGCGGCGTCCGCCGGGGTGCGGGCGGCGAGCCACTGCTCGGACTCGGCCTGGGCGATGGCCTCGGGGTAGTCGGGCAGCGCGTCCAGCAGGACGTCGGCGCCCTTGTCGGTGAGGTCGCCGAGCGCCGGGGCGTCCACGCCGGCGTCCAGCATCCTGGCGCGGACGGCGTAGATGCCGAGCGGGGTGAGGCGGACCAGGCCGTAGCGGGAGACGTCCTCCTCGTCGAGCGGCTCGGCGGCCTTGACCGTCTCGCCGTCCTCGTCCATCTCCTCGATGAGCGCCTCGTCGACCGGGGTGTACGCCACCAGGCCGATCGGCTCCAGCACCCGGAACTGGTCGTCCAGGCGCATCATCGCCTCGGAGACCTCTTCGAGCACGTCGTCGGTGGGCTCCTCCATGTCGTCAGGGACGATCATCGAGGCGGCCAGGGCGGGCAGCGGGACGTCCTGGTCGGGGCCTTCGCTCAGGGCGGTGAGCAGGTAGAGGTTGCCGAGGATGCCGTCGAGCAGCTCGGCCTCCTCCTCGGGGTTCCAGTCGATCGCGTCGAGGTCGAGTTCGCCGCCCTCGGCGAGCTGGTCGGCGATGTCGGAGAGGTCGGGGGCGACCGCGTCGGCGAGCACCGTCTCCATGCCGCTGAGCCAGATGTCGAGGACGTCCTGGGGGCTGCCGGAGGTGAGGTCGGCCAGCTCTTCGCCGGGGGTCGCGATGCCGACGGCGACGCTGTCGGTGCGCCCGGCGTCCGGCGAGCCGTCGGCCGTACCGCCGTCGGTGTCGTCGGTCTCCTCGATCTCCACCAGGCCGGTGTCCACGGCGAGCTGCCACGCCTCGGCGGTGAAGCCGGGGCCGTCCTCGTCGGCGGCCAGGCCGAGGTGCGCGGTGGCCGCCGCCAGGGACTCCTCCAGGATCTCGCCGCCGACGCCGACGGGTACGCCGGGCTCGGCCCAACGGGCCAGTGCGGCGGCGCGGGCCATCAGGGGTGCGCTCAGCGCGTCCCGGGCCAGTTCCGCTTCGGAGTGCAGCCGCACCGGCGGCAGGGTCGGGCGGTCTGCGGACATCTGGTGCTCAGCTCCTCGAACGGACTACGGCTCGTGCGACGCCCAAGCGTAGACGGAATTCTCCGTATCCCGGACGGTTCACCCGCCCGCCCCCCGCCGGTCACCTCGGACGTCTTGACAACTCCCTTGCGCACACAAGAGATTGACGCGCGTAGAGAGCGCCGGTCCCGCTCCGTACGCATCGCCGTCCGCCCCGTTCCCTCTCCATCGGAGGCTCTCCATGCCGTCCCGTCGCCCCTTCCGCAGGCCGGCCACCGTCGCCGCGGTGGCCTGCACCGCGCTCGCCACCGGGCTGCTCGCACTCCCGCAGACCGCCGCAGCCGCGGGCACCCGGATCCACGACATCCAGGGCAGCACCCGCATCTCGCCGCTGGCGGGCCGGCAGGTCAGCGGTGTCCCCGGCACGGTCACCGCCGTCAGGTCGTTCGGTTCGGCCCGCGGCTTCTGGGTGCAGGACCCGCGTCCCGACGACGACCCGGCGACCAGCGAAGCGGTCTTCGTCTTCACCGGAAAGGAGACGCCGAAGGTCGCCGTCGGGGACGCGGTCACCTTCACCGGCACGGTCAGCGAGTACTACCCGGGCGGCAAGGACGCCGGGCTCCAGTCCGTCACCGAGATCACCGCGGCGACCTGGAAGGTCACCGCGTCCGGCACCCCGCTGCCGGCCGCCTTCCGCCTCGACGCCGCCGCGATACCGCAGCGTTACGCCCCCGACGCCGGCGGCAAGAGCATCGAGCCGCTGCCGCTGCGCCCCGGTTCGTACGCCCTGGACCGCTACGAGTCCCTGGAGGGCATGCGGGTCGCGGTGGCCGACGCGCCCGTCGTCGGCCCGACCGGCAGCCACCACGAACTGTGGGTCACCACCGAGCCGCGGCACGCCCGCACCGCCCGCGGCGGCGCGCTCTACAGCTCGTACGCGGACCCCAACTCCGGCCGCGTCAAGGTGGCTTCGCTGCTCCCCCTCGACCAGCACCCGTTCCCGGCGGCCGATGTCGGCGACGAGCTGACCGGCACCACCGAGGGGCCGCTGGACTACGACAGCTTCGGCGGCTACACGCTCCAGGCCACCGCGATGGGCAAGGTCACCGACCACGGGCCGGCCCCCGAGACCACCCGCAAACAGCAGGCCGACGAGCTGGCGGTGGCCACCTACAACGTCGAGAACCTCTCCCCCGCCACCCCGCAGGCCAAGTTCGACCGGCTCGCCCAGGCACTGGTGCACCACCTGTCCGCGCCGGACGTGGTGGCCCTGGAGGAGGTCCAGGACGACAACGGTCCCACCGACGACGGCGTGGTGTCCGCCGGCGCCACCCTCAAGAAGCTCACCGACGCGATCAAGGCGGCCGGCGGCCCGGCGTACGAGGCGCGGCAGATCGATCCGGCCGACGACCAGGACGGCGGGCAGCCGGGTGGCAACATCCGGGTGGCCTTCCTCTTCAACCCCGGCCGGGTGTCCTTCACCGACATCCCGGGCGGTGACGCCACCACCCCGGTGCGGGCGGTCGACGACCACGGCAGGGCCGCGCTCTCCGCCTCGCCGGGCCGGATCGCGCCCGAGGACCCGGCGTGGAAGGACAGCCGCAAGCCGCTGGTCGGCCAGTTCTCCGTCAAGAACCGCCCCGGCAGCCGGGTGTTCGTGGTCGCCGACCACTTCAACTCCAAGGGCGGCGACCAGGGCCTGGACAGCCGTTTCCAGCCACCGGCGCGCAGCTCCGAGACCCAGCGCACCGCACAGGCCCGCCTGGTGAACGGCTTCGTCAAGGACCTGCTGGCCAAGGACCCGAAGGCCGACGTGGTGGTGGCGGGCGACCTCAACGACTACCAGTTCTCGCCCGCCCTGAAGGCCCTCACCGACGGCGGGGCGCTCACCGACCTCGTGAACGGGCTGCCGCGCGCCGAGCGCTACGGCTACGTCTACCAGGGCAATTCGCAGGTGCTCGACCACATGCTCACCAGCAGCCACCTGGCCAGGACCGACTACGACATCGTGCACATCAACGCCGAGTACGCGGACCAGGCCAGCGACCACGACCCGCAGGTGCTGCGGATCCGGCCGTGAGCAGCCGCGGAAGGACGTGAAGGACGCAGCGGCGCGGCAGGCGGCCGGTGCCGGTCAGGGGCTCCCGGCGCGGCTCACCAGCCGTCAGGTCCCGGCCCTGCGGACCGGCCAGGCCCGTGCGGCGGCTGCGGTCGGCCCGGCGCCTGCCGCGGTCCTTCCTCCGTCGTGAACCGCGGGGGCGGCGGCCCGAATCCGCCGCCGGGCGCGGCCGGTGCCTGCGGGTGCCGGGCGGCGGCCGGTGTCTGCGGCGGGCCGCCCGCCTGCGGCTGCCCGTAGGGGCCGGGCCCGACCGCGCCCGTGCCGTCGGCCGGTACCTCCTCCTCGTCCGGCACCAGATCCCGCACCAGCAGCGTCGCGCCGGCCACCGCGCCCGGCATCAGGACCACCGCGACGAACGGGATGAGGAACAGCAGCACGATCGGGGTGCCGAAGCCGACGGCGAGCGCCTTGCGTCCGCGCAGCAGCCGCAGCCGCTCGCGCACCGGGATGTCGCGGCGCTGCATCGCCACCGACGTCAGCTCGACGGCGAGGAAGAAGCCGGAGACGCAGAAGCCGATCGCCGGGATCACGGTCTGCCCGACGAACGGCACGAAGCCCAGGACGAACAGCACGATCCCGAACGGCGCGGCGCGCAGCAGCACATGGACGCTGTCCCGCAGCGCGATCCCGATCTCCCGCCACAACGGCCGGTCGGGGCTCCGGGGGCAGCGCCCCTCGGACTCCTCGACCTTCTCCGACAGCGCCTCGTAGAACGGGTCGCCGATCAGCAGTGTGACCGCGGTGAAGGTCAGCACGGACAGCAGCAGCCCGGCGGCGACGAGCAGCGCCACGAACAGGCCGCGCAGCAGGCCCTGCCACGGGGAGCCCCAGCCGTCGGCGAACGGCGTGGCCCAGGCGGCGATGTCGCCCGACCACAGGACGAGCACGGTGAGCACGGCGGCGTACAGCACGAGGGTGATCAGCGCGGGGATCAGCCCGAAGCCCCACCAGCGGCCGTGTCCCGCGACCCAGCGCTGGCCCCTGCCCAAGTACCGCATCCCCGCTACAAGATCACGCATGGCACCACCCTACGGTGGCGCGGGGTTCACGTGACACGCCCATGCCAGTATTGCCCGGCCGCCGCGGACGCCTGGCCGTGTCCCGCGACCACCCGCAGCCGGCCGCCCGCGAGCCGCGCGAACACGCCGAAGCGCACCGTGTCCCGCCCCGCCGCGCACCCGGCGCAGGCCCCGGCCAGCGCCCGGCAGCCGGCCCGCCCCGGGCCCGCGTCGACGAACACCTCGGGCGGCAGCCCGCAGCCGCACGGCCCGACGTGCACGCTCCGCACCCGCTGGCGCGCGTACCGCATCCCCCGCTCGTACCGGATGCGACCGCCGAGCGCCGTGATCTCCAGCAGCGCGGTACGCCGGTGGGCCGCCGCGCGGGTCAGGGCCAGGGCGTCGGCGCGGCGGTGCAGCGCGTGGAATCCGCAGTCGCAGCGCGGCGCGGGGCTGGGGTGCCGGCGGCCGTACGCGCAGCGGGCGTCGGCCAGGACGCCGTACGGGAGCGCGCCGCCGACCGAGACGCCGGTGAATCCGGCGCGGGTGCCGTCGCAGGACAGCAGGGGGTGGGCGAGCTTGTAGCCGCGCGCCGGTCCTTCGGGCCCCGGCTCCGGTGGACACGGCCGCGCCGATGTGCCGGTGAACTCCCCGCCCAGCCGCATGGCGCCTCCCGGTACGGCCCGTCGGAGACCGTCCCGCCATGGTGGCCCCGCCGCACCGCGTGGGCACCGGCGCGTTCCGGCCATCGCGCCCTAGGGGCCGCCGGACGCAGCGCGCCCCCGTACGGTCCGTCTCCGGTCCGTACGGGGGCGCCCGTGCGGGCGGGGCGCTGTGCCGCCCCGCGCCGCGCGGTCAGTTGTGGCTGTGCAGCACCTCGTTGAGGCCGTCCCACACCGCCTTGTTCGGCCGGGCCTCGACCGCGCCGGTGGTGGAGTTGCGGCGGAAGAGGATGTGGTCGGCGCCGGACAGTTCCAGCGCCTTGACGATCTGGCCGTCGGGCAGGGTGACGCGGGTGCCGGCGGTCAGGTACAGGCCGGCCTCGACGATGCACTCGTTGCCGAGGGCGATGCCGATGCCGGACTCCGCGCCGAGCAGGCAGCGCTCGCCGATCGAGATGATCTGCTTGCCGCCGCCGGACAGGGTGCCCATGGTGGAGGCGCCGCCGCCGACGTCGGAGCCGTCGCCGATGACGACACCGGCGCTGATCCGGCCCTCGATCATGGAGGTGCCCAGCGTGCCGGCGTTGAAGTTGACGAAGCCCTCGTGCATGACGGTGGTGCCGGCCGCGAGGTGCGCGCCGAGGCGGACCCGGTCGGCGTCCCCGATCCGTACGCCGGTGGGCACGACGTAGTCGGTCATCCGCGGGAACTTGTCGACGCTGGTGACCTGGAGCGGCAGCCCGGCGGCGCGGGCGTTCAGCCGCACCGTCTCCACCTGGTCGACGGCCACCGGGCCGAGCGTGGTCCAGGCGACGTTCGCCAGCAGCCCGAACTGGCCCTCCAGGCTCTGCCCGTGCGGCTTGACCAGCCGGTGGCTGAGCAGGTGCAGCCGCAGGTAGACGTCGTGCGCGTCCAGCGGCTTGTCGTCCAGCGAGGAGATGACCGTACGGACGGCCACGACCTCGACACCGCGGACCGGGTCAGGCCCGATGGCCTTCGGCGCCGCGGCGCCGAGCAGCTCGGCGGCGCGCTCGCCGGTCAGGCGCTCGGTGCCGGCCGGGCCGGGCGAGGCGGCCAGCTCGGGCGCCGGGAACCAGGTGTCGAGAACGGTGCCGTCGGGAGTGACGGTGGCGAGCCCGGCGGCGACGGCGCCGGTGGTACGGGGGGTAGCAGCATCGGTCATGCCGAAAACCTAACCGGAGGGCGCCCGCCGAGGCGAACCGGTCTCAGCGACCGGCCGCCTCGGCCCGTCATTCCTCGCCCAGCACACCGGCCAACCCGGCCCGCACGGTGGCGCGTTCGAAGGGCAGCCCGGTGAGCAGGTGCTGGAGCAGCAGGCCGTCGGTGAAGGCCACCACGGCGCGCGCGGTCGGTACGTCGCCGATGCGCCGGGCGAGCAGCCGCACCATGCCCTCCAGGCACTCGGCGGCGATCGGCCGGACCGCTTCGTGCCGCAGCGCCGCCAGGTACAGCTCGTACTCCAGCTCCACCCGGGAGCGGTCGCCCGCCAGGCTCTCCTCGATGAGCCGGGTGACCTCGTCGGCGAGCGGCACCGCGGGGTCGATGCCGTCCGCCCAGCGCGCGAAGTCGGCCAGCCAGCCGCGGTTGACCTGTTGCAGGGCGGCCACCAGCAGTTCGTCGAGCGTCGCGAAGTGATACGTCGTCGAGCCCAGCGGCACGTCCGCGGCGGCGGCCACCGCGCGGTGGCTGAGTCCGGCGATGCCGCGCTCGCCGACCACGCCGATCGCCGCGTCGATCAGGCGCTGGCGCCGGTCCGGGTCGTAGCGCCGCGCCATCAGTGCGCACCGCCCAGATTCAGCACCACGACACCGGCGATGACCAGCAGCACCCCGAGGATCTTCAGGGCGCTCGCGCTCTCCCCCAGGAACACCATGCCGATCGCCGCGACCACCGCGGTGCCGGCTCCGGACCAGATCGCGTAGGCGGTGCCGATGCTCATCGACTTGAGGGTCTGGGCGAGCAGCGCGAAGGCCACGAGGTACCCGGCCGCGGTACCGAGCGAGGGCCACAGCTTGCTGAAGCCTTCGCTGTACTTCATCGCGGTGGTCGCGAGTATCTCGCAGAGGATCGCGCCGGACAGGGTCAGATAGGCCATGCGTACGAGCGTACACAACGATGCGTACGGATGTACATAGCCGCACGGGCCCGCAATCCCGCCCCCGAGCGCAGAAACGGCCCTGCCCGCCAGAGGTCTGGCGGGCAGGGCCGTAAGAGCGCGACGGGCGCGGGAATCAGACGTTGAACCCCAGGGCGCGCAGCTGCTCGCGGCCGTCGTCGGTGATCTTGTCCGGGCCCCACGGGGGCATCCAGACCCAGTTGATCTTCAGCTCGTTGACGATGCCGTCCGTGGCGGACTTCGCCTGGTCCTCGATGACATCGGTCAGCGGGCAGGCCGCGGACGTCAGCGTCATGTCGATGGTGGCGATGTTGGAATCGTCGACGTGAATGCCGTAGATCAGGCCGAGGTTGACGACGTCGATGCCCAGCTCGGGGTCGACGACGTCGTACAGCGCCTCGCGGACCTCTTCCTCCGAGGCCGGCTTGGTCAGGGTGTTCTCGGGCGTTTCGGTCATGCGGTCTTCGCCTCCTCGGAGAGGGCCTTGGCCGTGGCGTCCTTCCAGGCCATCCAGCTGAGCAGCGCGCACTTCACGCGCGCCGGGTACTTCGAGACGCCGGCGAAAGCCACCGCGTCCTCCAGCACCTCTTCCATCGCGTCGTCCGGCTCGATCTTGCCCTTCGACTGCATCAGCTCCAGGAACGTCTCCTGGATCCGCTGCGCCTCGCCGAGCTCCTTGCCGACGAGAAGGTCGTTGAGCACCGATGCGCTGGCCTGGCTGATGGAGCAGCCCTGCCCTTCGTAGGACACATCGTCAATGGTCGTGCCGTCGTACTTCACGCGCAGGGTGATCTCGTCCCCGCAGGTGGGGTTGACGTGGTGCACCTCGGCGTCGCCGTCCCGAAGACCGCGCCCGTGCGGGTGCTTGTAGTGGTCCAGGATGACGTCCTGGTACATCGAATCCAGCTTCACGACTCTGTCAGTCCTCGTCCTCATCCGCTGTGCGTGATCAACCGCTGTGTTGTCTAACCGAAGAAGTTGCGGACGTACTCCAGGCCCTCGACCAGGGCGTCGACCTCGGCCGGGGTGGAGTACAGATAGAACGACGCCCGCGTGGTCGCAGGAATTCCGTACCGCAGGCAGACCGGCCGCGCGCAGTGGTGACCGACCCGGACCGCGATGCCCTGCTCGTCGAGCACCTGGCCGACGTCGTGCGGGTGGATGTCGCCGAGCGTGAAGGAGATCGCCGCGCCGCGGTCCTCGGCCGTGCTCGGGCCGATGATGCGCAGGTCCGGGACCTCCAGCAGCCGCTTGACGGCGTACTCGGTGATCACGTGCTCGTGCTCGGCGATCCGCTCCATGCCGATGCCCGAGAGGTAGTCCACGGCCGCGCCGAGGCCGACGGCCTGGGCGATCGGGGGCGTACCCGCCTCGAACTTGTGCGGCGCGGGCGCGTAGGTCGACGAGTGCATCGACACGGTCTCGATCATCTCGCCGCCGCCGAGGAACGGCGGGAGGTCCTCCAGCAGTTCCTGGCGGCCCCACAGCACACCGATGCCGGTCGGGCCGCACATCTTGTGGCCGGTGAAGGCCACGAAGTCGGCCTGGAGCGCCTGGACGTCCAGCACCATGTGCGGGGCGGCCTGCGAGGCGTCGATGAGGACGAGCGCGCCGACCTCCTGCGCCCGGCGCACGATCGCCTCGACCGGGTTGATCGTGCCCATCAGGTTCGAGACCAGGGTGAACGAGACGATCTTCGTCCGGTCCGTGATGACCTCGTTGATGCCGGACAGGTCGAGGCGGCCGTCGTCGGTGAGGCCGAACCACTTCAGCTTCGCGCCGGTGCGCTGCGAGAGCAGCTGCCACGGCACGATGTTGGAGTGGTGCTCCATCTCCGTGATGACGATCTCGGTGTCGCGGTCGACCCGGTAGGGCTCATCGGCCCAACCGAGCATGTTCGCCACGAGGTTGAGCGACTCCGAGGCGTTCTTGGTGAAGATCACCTCGTCGCGGCTCGGGGCGTTGATGAAGGCGGCGACCTTGTCGCGGGCGCCTTCATACAGAGCCGTGGCCTCCTCGGCGAGCACATGGACGCCGCGGTGGACGTTGGCGTTGTAGCGCTCGTAGTACTCACTGAGCACGTCGATGACCTGGCTCGGCGTCTGGGACGTCGCCGCGCTGTCCAGGTAGACGAGCTGCTTCCCCTCATGGACCTCGCGGGCCAGGATCGGGAAGTCCTTACGGATCGCCTCGGTGTCGAGGAGGCCGGGCATCTGTGTCACGCGTGTGCGCCACCCTTCGTGTACTCCTCGTAGCCCTCGGCCTCCAGCTTGTCGGCCAGCTCGGCGCCACCGGACTCGGCGATGCGGCCGTTGGCGAACACGTGCACGTGGTCGGGCTTGATGTAGCGCAGGATGCGCGTGTAGTGCGTGATCAGCAGGGTGCCGACCTCACCGGTCTCGCGGACGCGGTTGACGCCTTCGGAGACGGTGCGCAGGGCGTCGACGTCCAGGCCGGAGTCGGTCTCGTCGAGGATCGCGATCTTCGGCTTGAGCAGCTCCAGCTGAAGGATCTCGTGGCGCTTCTTCTCACCGCCGGAGAAGCCCTCGTTGACGTTGCGCTCGGCGAAGGCGGGGTCCATGGACAGGCGCTCCATGGCCTCCTTGACCTCCTTGACCCACAGCCGCAGCTTGGGGGCCTCGCCGCGGATCGCGGTGGCCGACGTCCGCAGGAAGTTGGAGACGGAGACGCCGGGGACCTCGACCGGGTACTGCATGGCCAGGAAGACGCCGGCGCGGGCGCGCTCGTCGACGGACATCTCCAGGACGTCCTCGCCGTCGAGGGTGACGGTGCCGCCGGTGATCGTGTACTTGGGGTGACCCGCCAGCGAGTAGGCGAGGGTCGACTTGCCGGAGCCGTTGGGGCCCATGATGGCGTGCGTCTCGCCCTGCTTCACGGTCAGGTCGACGCCCTTCAGGATCTCGCGCGGGCCGTTCTCGGCCTCGACGGAGACGTGCAGGTCGTGGATCTCAAGCGTTGCCATGGGGAACTCAGGACTCCTGGGTGACGGAGACGAGCACGGATGCGTCCGGGCCCTCTCCTTCGATCTTGACGGGGTAAACGGGGACGGGGCGGGTCGCGGGGAGGCCGGACGGCTTGCCGGTGCGCAGGTCGAAGCTCGAACCGTGCAGCCAGCACTCGATCGAGCAGTCCTCGACCTCGCCCTCCGACAGCGAGACGTTCGCGTGCGAGCAGATGTCGTTGATCGCGAACACCTCGCCCTCGGTACGGACGAGGGAGACCGGCGTGCCGTCGATCTCCACCCTCTTGGGGGTGTCCTCCGCCAGCTCGCTCAGCGCCGCCACGCGTACGTAACTCATGCCGCGGACGCTTCCAGCTCGGCCTCGATCTTGCTCATGAGGCGCTCCTCGACGTCCGGCAGGCCGATCTGCTGGACCAGCTCGGCGAAGAAGCCGCGGACGACCAGCCGGCGGGCCTCGTCGGCCGGGATGCCGCGGGCCATCAGGTAGAACAGCTGCTCGTCGTCGAAGCGGCCGGTCGCCGACGCGTGTCCCGCGCCGACGATCTCGCCGGTCTCGATCTCCAGGTTGGGGACCGAGTCGACCCGCGCGCCGTCGGTGAGGACGAGGTTGCGGTTCAGCTCGTAGGTGTCCGTGCCGGTCGCGGCTGCCTGGATCAGCACGTCGCCGATCCAGACGGCGTGCGCGTCCTGGCCCTGGAGCGCGCCCTTGTACGTGACATGCGAGCGGCAGTTCGGCGCCTCGTGGTCGACCATGAGGCGGTGTTCCTGGTGCTGGCCCTGCTCCGTGAAGTACAGGCCGTACAGCTCGGCCTCGCCGCCGGGGCCCGCGTAGGTGATGCGCGGGTGCAGCCGGACGAGGTCGCCGCCGAAGGTGACCACCACGGACTTGAAGGTGGCGTCCCGGCCGACCAGCGCGTTGTGCTGGCCGACGTGCACGGCGGTGTCGTCCCAGTCCTGGACGGAGACGACGGTCAGCTTGGCGCCGTCGCCGATGAGGAAGTCGACGTTGGCGGCGAGCACGGCGTCGCCGGTGTGGTCGATGACGACGACCGCCTCGGCGAACGCGCCCACCTCGATGACCTGGTGGCCGAAGGCGGTGCCGCCGTCGCCCTGGACGGCGATCCGGATCGGCTCGTCGAGCTGGGCGTCCTTGGGCACCGAGAGGACCGAGGCCTTCTCGAAGGAGCTGTACGCCTGGGCGGCGACGCGGTCCACGGGCTTGCCGGCCTTGCCGACCCGCGGGTCGTCGCGGCCCACCAGCTCGTGGGTGACGCCCTCCGGCGCCGTGATGTTGATCCTCAGGTCCGCGCCGCCCGCGACGGCGCTGCCGTCGTGCAGGCCCTTCAGGCGCGCGAGGGGCGTGAAGCGCCACTCCTCCTCGCGGCCGTGCGGCACCGGGAAGTCGGCCACGTCGTAGGACGGCGGCGCGCTCATCCGGGTGGCAACGGTGGACTCCGCGGCCACCGCGATGGAACCGGTGGTCGTGGAACCCGCCGGGATGTTCTGAGCCTCAGCCATGGCTGTCGTCGTGCTCGCTTTCTGGTTGCGATACTCGGCCTTCCCGCAGGAAGGCCGCCGCGTCGGTCAGGGTTCTTCCGTGGCCGTCAGCCGACCGCGCCTTCCATCTGCAGCTCGATCAGCCGGTTGAGCTCCAGCGCGTACTCCATCGGCAGCTCACGGGCGATCGGCTCGACAAAGCCGCGCACGATCATCGCCATGGCCTCGAACTCCGTCAGGCCACGGGCCATCAGGTAGAAGAGCTGGTCCTCGCTGACCTTGGAGACGGTCGCCTCGTGCCCCATGGAGACGTCGTCCTCGCGGACGTCGACGTAGGGGTAGGTGTCCGAGCGGGAGATGGTGTCCACCAGCAGGGCGTCGCACAGCACGTTGGACTTGGAGCCCGCCGCGCCCTCGCCGATCTCGACCAGACCGCGGTAGGAGGTACGGCCGCCGCCTCGCGCCACCGACTTGGAGACGATGTTGGAGGAGGTGTTCGGCGCCATGTGGACCATCTTGGATCCGGCGTCCTGGTGCTGGCCCTCGCCCGCGAAGGCGATGGACAGGGTCTCGCCCTTGGCGTGCTCACCCATGAGGTAGACCGCGGGGTACTTCATGGTCACCTTGGAGCCGAGGTTGCCGTCGACCCACTCCATCGTCGCGCCCTCGTAGGCGACGGCGCGCTTGGTGACCAGGTTGTAGACGTTGTTCGACCAGTTCTGGATCGTCGTGTAGCGGCACCGGCCGCCCTTCTTCACGATGATCTCGACGACCGCGGAGTGCAGCGAGTCCGACTTGTAGATCGGCGCCGTGCAGCCCTCGACGTAGTGGACGTAGGCGTCCTCGTCGACGATGATCAGCGTCCGCTCGAACTGGCCCATGTTCTCGGTGTTGATCCGGAAGTAGGCCTGGAGCGGGATGTCGACGTGCACGCCCTTGGGGACGTAGATGAACGAGCCGCCCGACCACACGGCGGTGTTCAGCGACGCGAACTTGTTGTCGCCGACCGGGATGACCGTGCCGAAGTACTCCTGGAACAGCTCCGGGTGCTCCTTGAGCGCGGTGTCGGTGTCCAGGAAGAGGACGCCCTGCTCCTCCAGGTCCTCGCGGATCTGGTGGTAGACGACCTCGGACTCGTACTGCGCGGCGACACCGGCGACCAGGCGCTGCTTCTCCGCCTCCGGGATGCCCAGCTTGTCGTAGGTGTTCTTGATGTCCTCGGGCAGGTCCTCCCAGGAGGCGGCCTGCTGCTCGGTGGAGCGGACGAAGTACTTGATGTTGTCGAAGTCGATGCCCGACAGGTCCGAGCCCCAGTTCGGCATGGGCTTCTTGTCGAACAGCTTCAGGCCCTTGAGACGGAGCTTGAGCATCCACTCCGGCTCGTTCTTCTTGGCCGAGATGTCGCGGACGACGGCCTCGGAGAGCCCGCGCTTGGCGGAGGCGCCGGCCACGTCGGAGTCGGCCCAGCCGTATTCGTACTTACCCAGTCCCTCGAGCTCGGGGTGAGCAGTCTCCGTGGGGAGCGTCATGCGGGGTTCCTCCCGGCCGTGCTTGCAGATGCGGTGGTGGTCTTGGTGCTGTGAGCGTTCTTGCCGGCCTTCGGAATGAAGGTCGTGCACACCCCGTCGCCGTGGGCGATCGTGGCGAGACGCTGTACGTGGGTTCCCAGCAGACGGGAGAAGACCTCGGTCTCCGCCTCGCACAGCTGCGGGAACTGCTCGGCGACATGGGCGACCGGGCAGTGGTGCTGGCAGAGCTGTTCACCGAGCTGGGAATTGGGCGCGCTGCGCGCCGTAGCAGCGTACCCGTCCGCGGTCAATGCCTCGGCAAGGGCCCGGGTGCGGGCCTCGGGCTCGGCGGACTCCATCGCCCGGCGGTAGCCCTCGGCCTGGGCGGCCAGACGGGCACGGGCGAACGCGGCGACCGCCGCCTCCCCCAGCTCGCCGCCGCCCGCGGTCTGCGCAATCCAGCGCAGCGCGTCGGAAGCCAGCTCGTCGTAGGACTGGTCGAAGGCGTCCCTGCCGCAGTCGGTGAGCGCGAACGCCCTGGCGGGACGGCCGCGGCCACGGGCTCCGTAGACCCGCTTCTCGCGGGGCTCGACGACGCCGTCGGCGGCCAGCGCGTCCAGGTGCCTGCGCACCGCCGCCTGCGTCAGCTCCAGGCGGAGCGCCAGCTCGGCCGCGGTGGACGGGCCGTGGTCGAGGATGGAGCGGGCGACCTTGTTACGGGTGCCCTGCTGCTCGTCCTGCGGGGAGCTCGCGCCGGCGGCACCCTGGGCGGGCCGCTCGGGCGCGACGGCAGTCGGCCCGGCGGTCTCGTCGACCGCGGGCCCCTTCCGGTCCTCGCTCGCGTATTTCACAACGCCATTGTTGCGTAATTCGTCAAGCCGATACAACCCTTGCCCGGCCTGCGGACTGGTGGTCTCGATCACTTAGGGTTACCTAATCCGGCCCGCCTCCAGGCCACCGGAAGCCCGCAAGGAAGGGCATCGCACACCGGCACCCCACCTCTGGCGCACCCGTCCGGAACCCGTCGGCGGACACACCACCATCCGGGTCACTCCCGGGCGTACGTACGGGCCCAAACCCGGATTCCCCCGCCCCTCGCCCGCTCCGTAGACTGCCCGGCATGCCCAGCACCTCCCCGGGGGACACCCCCCGGCCCCCCGGCCGTGAGCCTGCCGTCGAGGTCACCGGCCTGGTCAAGCGGTACGGGACCAAACCGGTCAAGACCGCGGTCGACGGGCTCGACCTGACCGTCGAGCGCGGCACGGTGACCGCCGTACTCGGCCCCAACGGCGCCGGCAAGACCACCACCATCGAGATCTGCGAGGGCTACCGCCGCCCGGACGCGGGGACGGTACGCGTCCTGGGCCTCGACCCGGTCGCGGACGCCGCCCGGCTGCGCCCGCGGATCGGCGTGATGCTGCAGTCCGGAGGGATCTACGCCGGCGCCCGCGCCGACGAGATGCTCCGGCACACCGCCACCCTGCACGCCCACCCCCTCGACGTGGACCACCTCATCGACCGGCTGGGCCTGGGCAGCTGCGGACGCACCACCTACCGGCGGCTGTCCGGCGGACAGCAGCAGCGGCTCGCCCTGGCGATGGCCGTCGTCGGCCGCCCCGAACTGGTCTTCCTCGACGAGCCGACCGCGGGCCTCGACCCGCAGGCCCGCCACGCGACCTGGGACCTCGTACGCGATCTGCGCACGGACGGCGTCGGTGTCGTGCTGACCACCCACTTCATGGACGAGGCCGAGCAGCTGGCCGACGACGTCGCGATCATCGACGGCGGCCGGGTCATCGCCCAGGGCAGCCCGGAGGCGCTGTGCCGCGGCGGCGCGGAGAACACCCTGCGCTTCACCGGACGGCCGGGCCTCGACCTCGCCTCGCTGCTCAAGGCCCTGCCCGCGGACAGCGCCGCATCCGAACCCGCGTCCGGCACCTACCGCGTCGACGGCACCATCGACCCCCAGCTGCTCGCGACCGTCGCCTCCTGGTGCGCGCAGAACGGCGTGCTCCCCGACGCCATAGCCGTCGAACGCCACACCCTGGAAGACGTCTTCCTGGAACTCACCGGCAAGGAGCTGCGGGCATGACCGCAACCGGCACGTTCACCCCGCGGCCCGGTGCCGCCCCGCTGCCCCGGATGATCCGGGCGCAGGCGGCGCTGGAAACCCGGATGCTGCTGCGCAACGGCGAACAGCTGCTGCTGACGGTCATCATCCCGACGCTGCTGCTGGTGCTGTTCTCCGCCGTCGACATCATCGACACCGGCGCCGGCAGCTCCGTCGACTTCCTGGCACCCGGCATCCTCGCGCTCGCGGTGATGTCGACCGCCTTCACGGGCCAGGCCATCGCCACCGGCTTCGAGCGGCGCTACGGCGTGCTGAAGCGGCTCGCCGTCTCGCCGCTGCCGCGCTGGGGTCTGATGACGGCCAAGACCTGCGCCGTACTGGTCACCGAGGTGCTGCAGATCGTGCTGCTGTGCGCGGTCGCCTTCGGGCTCGGCTGGTCCCCGCACGGCAACCCGGCCGCCGTGGTGCTGCTGCTGGTCCTGGGCACCGCCGCCTTCTCCGGCCTGGGCCTGCTGATGGCCGGGACGCTGAAGGCGGAGGCCACCCTGGCCGCCGCCAACCTGGTCTTCCTGCTGCTCCTGGTGGGCGGCGGCGTGATCGTCCCGTTGGAGAAGTTCCCGGAGGCGGCGCAGTCGGCCCTGGGACTGCTGCCGATCTCCGCGCTCTCCGACGGGCTGCGCGACGTCCTCCAGCACGGCGCCGGCGTCCCCTGGCCCGACCTCGGCATCCTGGCCGTGTGGGCGGTGCTCGGCCTGGGCGCGGCGGCCCGGTTCTTCCGCTGGGAGTAGTCCGGGCGGCCCGGCGACGGGCCGTACCGCCGGGCGGCCCCGGGCGTTCCGTCGCGATACGCCCCCCTCGTGAAAGTTTGCACAAAGGGCCGCCTACGATGTCTCCCGTGCCGAACACGCTGAACCCCCTTGAGCTGATCGCCCGCCACTGGCAGCCGTCCGCGCGCTTCGTGCGACGGGCCGCGCTCGCCACCGTCGTGATGGCCGTCGTCATCGTCGTCGCCGGTGGCGCCGTGCGGCTGAGCCAGTCAGGGCTCGGCTGCTCCACCTGGCCGCGGTGCACCCCCGACAGCCTCACGCCGACCGCGGCGATGGGCATCAACGGGAAGATCGAATTCGCCAACCGCCTGCTCACGTACGTGCTGTGCGCGTTCATCGGCCTGTTCATCATCGCGGCCCGCGCCCGTACGCCGCGGCGCCGCTCGCTGACCCGGCTCGGCTGGGCCCAGTTCTGGGGCGTCATGGGCAACGCCGTCGTCGGCGGCATCACCGTCCTGACCGGCCTGAACCCCTACATCGTCAGCGCGCACTTCCTGCTGGCCGCCGGCCTGCTCACGGTCGCCGTGGTGACCTGGCGACGCGCCTGCGAAGGCGACGACGCGCCGCGCGACGTGGTCGTCCGGCCGGTGCGCCAGCTGGCCTGGCTGCTGCTGGCCGCGACCGGCGTGCTGATCCTCATCGGGACGGTCGTCACCGGCACCGGACCGCACGCGGGCGACGCCAAGAAGGTACACCGCATCCCGCTGAACTGGCAGGAGGTGACCCAGCTGCACGTCGACTTCGTGTACATCGTCTGCGGCCTGACCGTCGCCCTCTGGTTCACCCTGCGCGCCGTCAAGGCGCCGGCCGCCGCCCGCCGCGCCGTACTGGAACTGTTCGGCTGCCTCCTCTTCCAGGGCGCCATCGGCTACATCCAGTACTTCCTGGGGCTGCCCGAGATCGTCATCGGCCTGCACATGCTGGGCTCGGCCCTGGTCTGGATCGCCGTCCTGCGGGTGGTGCTCGCACTGCGGGACCGCGGACCGCTGGCGGACGGGCCCGCCCCCGCCGGGGAGCACGAGTCCCTGCCGGCACAGCCCGAGGGCGCCCCGGCCGGCAGCCGGTAGAAACCGGCGGTACCGGAACCGAAGAAGCGGAGGGACACCGTCCCTCCGCTTCTTGCGTCCCGGATGCACCGGGCGTGACACGGCGCCGCGCCCGATGGACTCCATGGATGAGAAGGCGGACGAGCGCCCCGCACCGGGCTCAGTCGTTGGCCGGGCCACCCACCTGGATACCCGCCATCCGGGACCACTCGTAGCGGCCGGTGCGCACCCGTGCCGCGAGGTCGCCGTCGAAGTCGTCCTGGAGCGCGAGACCCGCCTGTGCGGCGGCGTCCTTGGCCGAGGCGAGGGAATCGGCGACGAGGTTGCCCCACTCACCGTTGGCCCCCACGAGGGCGACGCGGACGCGACCGCGGCCGATGTGCGCGAGCTGGCCTTCGGCGCTGCCGCCGTGCGTGGCCGCGAAGGCCCGGATCTCCTTGGCGAGCCTGGCCGTGTGCCGGGCGGCCCGCTTGTCCGTCACGCCGGCCCGCGCCTCGGCCGCCGGCTGCTCCTCCGCCTGCTTGGTGTCTGCCATACAAGGGATGCTACCCGCCGGTACGGCCATACGTACGGGTGATCCCGCCCACTGACGGAGGGGAGGGCCAGGGCCTCTCGTCCGGGTCAGGGAGCGGGATCAGGTGGTGCGTGCGGCCAGGAGGGGAGCGACGACAGGACTCAGCGGAGGAAGGGGTCCACCGCGACCGCGACGAACAGCAGCGACACATAGGTGATGGACCAGTGGAACAGCCGCATCTCCTTGAGCTTCGCTCCCGTGATGCCGGCCTTGGCGCGGGCCTGCAGCCCGTGCGCCTCCTTGAGCCAGAAGGCACCGCAGAGGACGGCGACGACGGTGTAGAACCAGCCGGTGTAGCCCAGCGGCTGGAGCAGCAGCGAGACGGCGACCATCACCCAGCTGTAGGCGACGATCTGGCGCGCGACCACCTTGTTGCCCGCGACGGCCGGCAGCATCGGCACGCCGACCCGCGCGTAGTCGTCCTTGACCTTCATCGACAGCGGCCAGTAATGCGGCGGCGTCCAGAAGAAGATGACGAGGAAGAGGACGAACGAGGCCCAGGAGACGGAATTGGTCACCGATGACCAGCCGATGAAGACCGGCATGCAGCCCGCGATACCGCCCCAGACGATGTTCTGCGTGGTGCGCCGCTTGAGGATCATCGTGTAGACGACGACGTAGAAAAGCAGGGCCCCGAGCGAGAGCATCGCCGACAGCGGGTTGACGAGGAACCAGAACCAGGCGGTGGAACCCACCGCGAGCGCGGTCGCGAAGACCAGGCACTCCCGCGGCGAGACCATGCCGGTGACCACCGGGCGCTGCGCCGTACGGTCCATCAGCGCGTCGATGTCGCGGTCGAACCACATGTTGTAGGCCGCGGCACCGCCGGCGGAGAGATAACCGCCGATGCAGGTCGTCAGCACCAGCCAGAGGTCCGGAACTCCCCCGGCCGCCAGGAACATCACCGGCACCGTGGTCATCAGCAGCAATTCGATGACCCGCGGCTTCGTGAGCGTCACGAATGCCTTGACTCGGGCCCCGAACGGCCGGTGACCGGGATTCGGACTCCCGGGGCTCTGAGAGAGCGCCCCCGCAGGACGGGATTCGACGGCCGTCACGCACACCCCTGGAAGTAACATCTGCGGCTTCTGCCGCGGAGATAAGGCCAGCAAGCACATCCGGCCGACGGCCGTGAAGCTTGCGCGTACCACGCCACTTTAGACGTTGGCCATACCGCGATCTTCGTGGGGGTCGGGTCGTGTTGGCCTTCCCGCGCCGCGCACCCGGGCCGGCCTTTCCCTCACCGTTCGCACGCCGTTCAAGAGGCGAAGGCACACCATGCCCGGCAGTCTGGTGACGTGGGTGCGCCCGGCAGGGCCGGGAATGCCGGAGTTGCCTTTTCTGTTGCCCGGAGCGACGAGTCCCCGCGGGGTTACGCCATCGACTCGGAGTCGAAAAGACGCACGCACCGGCGGGGGTAGGCTCGACATCGCCTGGCGGACATACCCGTCCGCGGCATTCGACATGTGGAGAGGAGCCCTGACTCAGGGTGAGCACCAAGCCGACCACCACAGATTTCGAGTGGACCGAACTGGACCAGCGGGCCGTGGATACCGTCCGTGTCCTGGCCATGGATTCCGTGCAGAAGGTCGGTAACGGCCATCCGGGTACGGCCATGAGCCTGGCTCCGGCCGCCTATCTTCTCTTCCAGAAGCTGATGCGCCACGACCCGGCCGACGCGGAGTGGACCGGCCGCGACCGGTTCGTGCTCTCCGCCGGCCACTCCAGCCTGACCCTCTACATCCAGCTCTTCCTGGCCGGCTACGGCCTCCAGCTGGACGACCTCAAGGCGTTCCGTACCTGGGGCTCCAAGACCCCCGGGCACCCTGAGTACGGCCACACCACCGGCGTGGAGACCACCACCGGGCCGCTCGGCCAGGGTGTCGCCAACGCCGTGGGCATGGCCATGGCCGCCCGCTACGAGCGCGGCCTGTTCGACCCCGAGGCCGCGGCGGGCACCTCCCCGTTCGACCACACCATCTGGGTCATCGCCGGTGACGGCTGCCTCCAGGAGGGCATCTCCGCCGAGGCGTCGTCGCTCGCGGGCCACCAGAAGCTCGGCAACCTCGTGCTGCTGTGGGACGACAACCACATCTCGATCGAGGGCGACACCGAGACCGCGGTCTCCGAGGACACCCTCAAGCGCTACGAGGCGTACGGCTGGCACGTCCAGCGCGTCGAGCAGCTCCCCAACGGTGACCTGGACCCGGCGGGCCTCGCCAGGGCCCTGGAGGCCGCCAAGGCCGAGACCGGGCGCCCGTCGTTCATCGCGGCCCGCTCGATCATCGCCTGGCCGGCCCCGACCGCCCAGAACACCGAGGCCGCGCACGGCTCGGCGCTGGGTGCCGACGAGGTCGCCGCCACCAAGCGCGTGCTGGGCTTCGACCCCGAGCAGAGCTTCGAGGTCTCCCCCGAGGTGCTCGCGCACACCCGTGAGGCGCTCGACCGCGGCCGGGAGGCCAAGGCCGAGTGGGAGAAGTCGTTCGCCGCCTGGCGGACCGCCAACCCCGAGCGCGCCGCCTCGTTCGACCGCATCGCCGCGGGCGAGCTGCCGGACGGCTGGGAGGACCACCTCCCGGCGTTCGAGACCGGCAAGGCCGTCGCCACCCGCGCCGCTTCCGGCAAGGTGCTGGCCGCGCTGGGCGGGGTCATCCCCGAGCTGTGGGGCGGCTCCGCCGACCTCGCGGGCTCGAACAACACGACGATCGACAAGACGTCGTCGTTCCTCCCCGAGGGCAACCCGCTGCCCGGCGCCGACCCGTACGGCCGCACGATCCACTACGGCATCCGCGAGCACTCCATGGCCGCGGAGATGAACGGCATCGCGCTGCACGGCAACACCCGCATCTACGGCGGCACCTTCCTGGTGTTCTCCGACTACATGCGCAACGCCGTCCGGCTGTCCGCGCTGATGCACCTGCCGGTGACCTACGTGTGGACGCACGACTCCATCGGCCTGGGCGAGGACGGCCCGACCCACCAGCCGGTCGAGCACCTGGCCTCGCTGCGCGCCATCCCGGGCCTCAACGTCGTGCGCCCGGCCGACGCCAACGAGACCGCCATCGCGTGGCGCGAGATCCTCAAGCGCTACACGAAGGAGTTCGGCGTGGGCGCCCCGCACGGCCTCGCGCTGACCCGTCAGGGCGTTCCGACGTACGAGGCGAACGAGGACGCGGCCAAGGGCGGCTACGTGCTGTTCGAGGCCGAGGGCGGCACGCCTGAGGTCGTGCTGATCGGTACCGGCTCCGAGGTGCAGCTCGCCGTCGAGGCGCGTGAGCAGCTCCAGGCCGCCGGTGTCCCCACCCGCGTCGTGTCGATGCCCTGCGTCGAGTGGTTCGACGCGCAGGACAAGGACTACCGCGACAGCGTGCTCCCCCCGTCCGTCAAGGCCCGTGTCGCCGTCGAAGCCGGCATCGGCCTGACCTGGCACCGCTTCGTCGGCGACGCCGGGCGCATCGTGTCCCTGGAGCACTTCGGTGCGTCGGCCGACGCGAAGGTCCTCTTCCGCGAGTTCGGCTTCACCGCCGACGCGGTCACGGCCGCCGCCCGGGAATCGCTCGAAGCCACCGCGCGCTGACGCACGTATACGACTAGTAGGAGATGCAATCCCCATGACAGACGCACTCAAGCGCCTCTCCGACGAAGGCGTCGCGATCTGGCTGGACGACCTGTCGCGCCAGCGCATCACGTCCGGCAACCTCGCCGAGCTGATCGACCAGCAGCACGTCGTCGGTGTCACCACCAACCCGTCGATCTTCCAGAAGGCCATCTCGGACGGCCACGGCTACGACCAGCAGGTCACCGACCTGGCGGCGCGCAAGGTCACCGTCGAGGAAGCCATCCGGATGATCACGACGGCGGACGTCCGTGACGCCGCCGACATCCTGCGGCCGGTCTTCGACGCCACCGACGGCCAGGACGGCCGGGTCTCCATCGAGGTCGACCCGCGGCTCGCGCACCACACCACGCCGACGATCGCCGAGGCCAAGCAGCTGGCGTGGCTGGTCGACCGTCCCAACACCCTGATCAAGATCCCGGCGACCAAGGCCGGCCTGCCGGCGATCACCGAGGTCATCGGCAAGGGCATCAGCGTCAACGTCACGCTGATCTTCTCGCTGGAGCGCTACCGCGAGGTCATGGACGCCTACCTCGCGGGCCTGGAGAAGGCCAAGGCCGCCGGGCTGGACCTCTCCAAGATCCACTCGGTCGCCTCGTTCTTCGTGTCCCGGGTGGACTCCGAGATCGACAAGCGCCTGGAGAAGCTGGGCACGGACGAGGCCAAGGCGCTCAAGGGCAAGGCCGCGCTGGCCAACGCCCGTCTCGCCTACCAGGCGTACGAGGAGGTCTTCTCCTCCGAGCGCTGGGCGGCCCTGGACAAGGCCCAGGCCAACAAGCAGCGCCCGCTGTGGGCCTCGACCGGCGTCAAGGACCCGGCGTACAAGGACACCCTGTACGTCGACGAGCTGGTCGCCCCGGGCACCGTCAACACCATGCCGGAGGCGACCCTGGTGGCCACCGGCGACCACGGCGTGATCACCGGTGACACCGTGCGCGGCACGTACGAGCAGGCGCAGGCCGACCTCGACGCGATCGGCGCGCTCGGGATCTCGTACGACGACGTCGTGCAGCTTCTGGAGGACGAGGGCGTCGAGAAGTTCGAGGCGTCCTGGAACGACCTGCTCAAGTCCACCGAGGCGGAGCTCAAGCGCCTCGCTCCGTCGGAGGGCTGACCCACTTTGTCCAGCAGCAATCCGCTGCGTGACGCCCAGGACCGGCGGCTCCCGCGTATCGCGGGGCCGTCCGGCCTGGTCATCTTCGGCGTCACGGGCGATTTGTCACGTAAAAAGCTGATGCCCGCGGTCTATGACCTCGCCAACCGGGGGCTGCTGCCGCCGGGCTTCTCGCTCATCGGGTTCGCCCGCCGCGAGTGGCAGGACGAGGACTTCGCCCAGGTGGTGCACGACGCGGTCAAGCAGCACGCGCGCACCCCCTTCCGCGAGGAGGTCTGGCAGCAGCTCATCCAGGGCATGCGCTTCGTCCAGGGAACCTTCGACGACGACGAGGCCTTCGAGACGCTCAAGGACACCATCGAGGAACTGGACAAGGCCCAGGGCACCGGCGGCAACTTCGCCTTCTACCTGTCCGTGCCCCCCAAGTTCTTCCCCAAGGTCGTCCAGCAGCTCAAGAAGCACGGGCTTGCCGACCAGAAGGAGGACTCCTGGCGGCGCGCGGTCATCGAGAAGCCCTTCGGCCACGATCTGGAGAGCGCCCAGGAGCTCAACAAGGTCGTCCACGAGGTCTTCCCGCCGCACGAGGTCTTCCGGATCGACCACTACCTCGGCAAGGAGACGGTCCAGAACATCCTGGCGCTGCGGTTCGCCAACACGATGTTCGAGCCGCTCTGGAACCGCTCGTACGTCGATCACGTGCAGATCACGATGGCCGAGGACATCGGCATCGGCGGCCGGGCCGGCTACTACGACGGCATCGGCGCGGCGCGCGACGTCATCCAGAACCACCTCCTCCAACTCCTCGCGCTGACCGCCATGGAGGAGCCCGCATCCTTCGACGCGGACGCGCTGGTCGCGGAGAAGACCAAGGTGCTGGGCGCCGTCAAGCTCCCCGCCGACCTCGGCAAGGAGACGGTGCGCGGGCAGTACGCGGCCGGCTGGCAGGGCGGCGAGAAGGCCGTCGGCTACCTCCAGGAAGACGGCATCGACCCCAAGTCGAAGACCGACACCTACGCCGCGATCAAGCTCCAGGTCGACAACCGCCGTTGGGCCGGTGTCCCCTTCTACCTGCGGACGGGCAAGCGCCTCGGCCGCCGGGTCACCGAGATCGCGCTGGTCTTCCAGCGCGCCCCGCACTCCCCCTTCGACCACACCGCCACGGAAGAGCTGGGGCAGAACGCCCTGGTCATCCGGGTGCAGCCGGACGAGGGTGTGACGGTCCGCTTCGGCTCGAAGGTGCCGGGCACCTCCATGGAGGTGCGGGACGTCTCGATGGACTTCGCGTACGGCGAATCCTTCACGGAGTCCAGCCCCGAGGCGTACGAGCGGCTGATCCTGGACGTCCTGCTGGGCGACGCCAACCTCTTCCCGCGCCTGGAGGAGGTCGAGCAGTCCTGGCGGATCCTCGACCCGATCGAGGAGTACTGGGACCGCAACGGCAAGCCGGCGCAGTACCCGGCCGGCACCTGGGGCCCCACCGAGGCGGACGAAATGCTCGCACGAGACGGACGGAGCTGGCGTCGCCCATGAAGATCGATCTGACGGAAACCACGGCCAGCAAGATCAACAAGGCGCTGGTCCAGGGCCGTCGCGCCGTCGGCACCCCCGCCGTCGGCATGGTGCTCACCCTCGTCATCGTCACCGACGAGGAGAACGCCTACGACGCCCTCAAGGCGGCCAACGACGCGTCCCGCGAGCACCCCTCGCGGACCCTCGTGGTCATCAAGCGGGTCAGCCGGACGCCGCGCGACCGTGCCAAGGCCAGGCTGGACGCCGAGGTCAGGGTCGGTGCCGACGCGGTCACCGGCGAGACGGTCGTGCTGCGGCTGTACGGCGAGGCGATCGACCACGCCCAGTCCGTGGTGCTGCCGCTGCTGCTGCCGGACGCCCCCGTGGTGGTCTGGTGGGCCGTCAACGCGCCGCTGGACCCGGCCAAGGACCCGCTCGGCTCGCTGGCCCAGCGCCGGGTCACCGACGCCTACGCCGCGGAACAGCCCATCCGGGAACTGACCGCACGCTCCGAGACGTACACGCCCGGCGACACGGACCTGTCCTGGACCCGCATCACGCCGTGGCGCTCCATGGTCGCGGCGGCGCTCGACCAGATGCCGTGCAAGGTCACTTCGGCCGAGGTCGAGGGCGAGGAGTTCAACCCCAGCTGCGAGCTGCTCGGCATGTGGCTCGCCAGCCGGCTGGACGTCCCGGTCACCCGCACCGTGTCGGCGGGCCCCGGCCTGACCGCGGTACGGCTGGAAACCAGCTGCGGCCCGATCGTGCTGGACCGCCCGGACGGCTCGCTCGCCACCCTGTCGATGCGCGGCCAGCCCGACCGTGCGGTCGCCCTCAAGCGGCGGGAGACCTCCGAACTGCTCGCCGAGGAACTGCGCCGGCTCGACCCGGACGACACCTTCGCCGCCGCGCTCAAGTACGGCGTGGACCGGCTCGGCGACGGTGACCCGAAGGCGGAGAGCGAGACCGGCTCCGCCCCGGACGGCGAGGCCGGCAGTGCTCAGCCGAAGCCCGCGGCGGCCAAGAAGGCGCCCGCCAAGAAGGCAGCCGCCAAGTGAGCGCTCCGCAGGTCGTCGTCCACCGCGACAAGGAGCTGATGGCCCGTGCCGCGGCGGCCCGGCTGATCACGAAGATCGTGGACGCCCAGGCCGCCCGCGGCTCCGCCTCCGTCGTGCTGACCGGCGGGCGCAACGGCAACGGACTGCTCGCGGCCCTCGCCGAGGCCCCCGCGCGGGACGCGGTGGACTGGTCGCGGCTCGACCTGTGGTGGGGCGACGAACGGTTCCTCCCGGACGGCGACCCGGAGCGCAACCACACCCAGGCCCGTGAAGTCCTCCTGGACAGCGTCCCGTTGGACCCCGCGCGGGTGCACGTCATGGCCCCGGCGGCCGGCCCGTACGGCAATGACGCCGACGCCGCGGCCGAGGCGTACGCCGCCGAACTGGCCGCCGCCGCAGGCCCGGAGGACCACGGCCCGGTGCCGACGTTCGACGTCCTGCTGCTGGGTGTCGGCCCCGACACCCATGTCGCCTCGCTCTTCCCCGAACTGCCGGGGGTACGCGAGAGCGAGCGGACGGTGGTCGGCGTGCACGGCGCGCCCAAGCCGCCGCCCACCCGCATCTCGCTGACCCTGCCCGCGATCCGCGCGGCGCGGGAGGTCTGGCTGCTGGCGGCGGGCGAGGACAAGGCCCAGGCCGCGGCCATGGCGCTGTCCGGCGCCGGGGAGATCCAGGCCCCGGCGGCGGGCGCCAGGGGCCGCAGCCGCACGCTGTGGTTGCTGGACGAGGCAGCCGCTTCGCAACTGCCGCGCGACCTGTACCCGCCGGCCTCCGCCTGACCTGCCGGTTCCACGCCGAAGGGCCCCCGCACCAGGAACGGTGCGGGGGCCCTTCGGCGTGTGGCACGGCCGGGCCGGCCGGCTGCGGCTCAGCGCCCGCGCAGCTCCCGGTACTTGGCGACCAGAGCGGCCGTCGAGGCATCGAGGCCCGGCACGTCGGTGCCGTCCGTCAGCGCCGGCTCGACGCGCTTGGCGAGGACCTTGCCCAGCTCGACGCCCCACTGGTCGAAGGAGTCGATGTTCCAGACAGCGCCCTGGACGAACACCTTGTGCTCGTAGAGGGCGATCAACTGGCCCAGGACGGACGGGGACAGCTCATCGGCCAGGATCGTGGTCGTGGGGTGGTTGCCACGGAACGTCTTGTGCGGCACCAACTCATCGGCCACCCCCTCGGCACGCACCTCGTCGGGCGTCTTGCCGAAGGCCAGCGCCTGGCCCTGCGCGAAGAGATTGGCCATCAGCAGGTCGTGCTGGGCGACCAGACCTGGCGCCAGATCACCGACCGGCCGGGCGAAGCCGATGAAGTCGGCCGGGATCATCTTCGTGCCCTGGTGGAGCAGCTGGTAGTAGGCGTGCTGGCCGTTGGTGCCGGGCGTGCCCCACACCACGGGGCCGGTCTGCCAGTGCACCGGATTGCCGTCGCGGTCCACGGACTTGCCGTTGGACTCCATGTCCAGCTGCTGGAGATAGGCGGTGAACTTGGAGAGGTAATGGCTGTACGGCAGCACGGCGTGCGACTGCGCGTCGAAGAAGTTGCCGTACCAGATGCCGAGCAGGCCCATCAGCAGCGGCACGTTCTCCTCGGCGGGAGCCGTGCGGAAGTGCTCGTCGACGAGGTGAAAGCCGGCCAGCATCTCGCGGAAGTGCTCCGGACCGATCGCGATCATCAGCGACAGGCCGATCGCCGAGTCGTACGAGTAGCGCCCGCCGACCCAGTCCCAGAACTCGAACATGTTGGTGGTGTCGATGCCGAACTCCGACACCTTCTCGGCGTTGGTCGACAGCGCCACGAAGTGCTTGGCGACCGCGTCGTCACCGGCGCCCAGGCCGGTCAGCAGCCAGTCGCGGGCCGAGGTCGCGTTGGTGATCGTCTCGATGGTGGTGAAGGTCTTCGAGGCGATGATGAAGAGCGTCTCGGCCGGATCCAGGTCACGCACGGCCTCGTGCAGGTCGGCGCCGTCGACGTTGGAGACGAAGCGGAACTGCATGTCCCGGTGGCTGTAGGCGCGCAGCGCCTCGTACGCCATCGCCGGGCCCAGGTCCGAGCCGCCGATGCCGATGTTGACGACGGTCTTGATGCGCCGGCCGGTGTGGCCCTTCCAGTCGCCGGACCGCACCCGGTCGGCGAAGGTCGCCATCTTCGTGAGGACGGCGTGCACACCGGGTACGACGTTCTCGCCGTCGGTGGCGATGACCGCCGAGCCGGGGGCGCGCAGCGCGGTGTGCAGCACCGCGCGGTCCTCGGTGATGTTGATCTTCTCGCCGCGGAACATCGCGTCCCGCAGGGCGGCCACGCCGGTCGCCGAGGCCAGCTCGCGCAACAACAGCAGCGTCTCGTCGGTGACCAGGTGCTTGGAGTAGTCCACGTGCAGATCGCCCACCTGGAGCGAGTAGCGCGCGGCGCGCTCCGGCTCCTCGGCGAACAGCTCGCGCAGCTGCACCTCCCCCAGCTGCTCGCGGTGCTTGCTCAGCGCATTCCACTCAGGCATCTGGTCGAGCCTGCTGCGGCCTTCTGCGTTCATCTCGGACATCAGCCTTCTTCATCTCGTACCGGCCCCGCCACCCTCCAACCTAATTGATCAGCGCGCGATATGAGGTGTCTGTCCACTGTCGGCCGACGGAAGAACGGGTATCAGCGCGAGCGCCCCGGCCCCCAGCAGCACGGCGGCCAGCAGCGCCGGGCTGTTGAGCCCCCAGACCTCCGCCAGCACCCCGCCGAGTACCGCACCCAGCGGAGTGCCGGCCATGGAGACCGTCCGGAAGGCGGCGCTGATCCTGCCGAGCATCCCGTCGGGACTGCGCTGCTGGACGATCGTGGTCTCCAGGACGTTCCACACCATCCCGGCGAAGCCGAACAGGCCCAGCAGGACGGCCGCCGCCCACAGGGACCGCACCGTTCCGAAGAGAACCAGCGTCACGGCCTGGAGGAGACCGGCGACGAGCAGTGTGCGGGCCGCGCCGCCCGCTGCCGCCACCACCCGGCCGGCGAACAGCCCGCCCAGCACCATTCCCGCGCCGTACCCGGTCGTCACGCACACATAGCCGACGTCGCCCGCGCCCAGCCATCCCCTGACCAGGACGACGAGAGTGGCGATCAGCGCGCCGATGCCGACATTGGCCAGCACCACCGAGAAGCACACCGCGCGCAGCACCCTGTCACGCCACAACACCCGTATGCCGTCCGCCGTTTCGCGCAGCAGGGTGGGCCCGGCGGCGGCCGGCTTCCGCGTCACCACGGTGGTCCGCAGCGAGGCGACGAGAGCGGCGGCGACGAAATACGTGACAGCGTCCGCGAGGAACGGAACGGCCGCCCCCAGGGCGATCAGGGCCGGCGCCACCGGCCCGCCCACGAACCGCCGCACCAGCTCCTGACCGGTCATCAGCCGGGCGTTGGCCGCCGTGAGGGCTTCCTTGGGCACCACGGACGGCAGCAGCGCGGTGGCGGCGTTGTCGAACAGCGTCTCCAGCGTCGTGAGCGCGAAGGCGAGCGCGAGCAGCAGTCCGATCGAGGCCAGACCGGACGCCACGGCGAGGGCGAAGCCCGCCATCAGCAGCCCGCGCGCCACATCCACCGCCCACATCGCCCGCCGCTGGTCCACACGGTCGGCGACCGCGCCGCCCAGCAGGCCGAAGAACAGCCAGGGCAGGAAGCCGCAGACGGTCACGAGCGAGATGAGCACCGGTGAATCGGTCAGGGCGTACGCCAGCAGCGGCAGCGCGGTGCCGCGCAGCGCATCCCCGAAGCGGGACACGGCCGCCGCACTCCAGAGCCTGCCGAACCCGCCCCGCCACACAAGGGCGACACCTCCCGGCGCCCCCGCCTCCACCCCCGCCATGACGTCCCCCCGTCCCGGATCCCTCACCACTACGCACACCATAAGCGGGAGCACTGACAACGGCCTCGGGCCAACTCCCGGCCCTGTGTGGCAGGTTGCGGCCAGGCGGTCGACCGGGGCCGTTCGAGGGAGACTTGAGCGGGCGGCACGCGAACGGCCCGGTCCGGAGGGGAAGTTCCCTCCGGACCGGGCCGTGAGTCGTCTGTGCCCGCCCGTCAGATCTCACCGCGGAGCTTGGCGAGCGCCTCCGCGAGAATCGCCTCACCATCGGCGTCGCTCCGGCGCTCCCGGACGTACGCGAGGTGCGTCTTGTACGGCTCGGTGCGCGGCGGGTCGGGCGGGCTGTCCCGGTCCTTGCCTGCCGGGAAACCACAGCGCGGGCAGTCCCAGGTGTCCGGAACCTGCGCATCACCGGCGAAGCTGGGCTGTGTCTCGTGCCCGTTGGAGCACCAGAAGGAGATGCGGGTACGCGGCGCGGACTCGCCGCGCTCGGCCTCCCCCATCGGCCCCGCCCCGACCCGACTTCCTCGGATCGCGTTGCCACTTGCCACGGTCGTAACTCCCTGCGTCATGGTGCTGCAAAGCATCTCACTGCCGCTGCGCTGCGGGCGCTTCAGTCTATGTAAGGCCCAACGCGCGTCCAGTGACAGGAGTTACACCCCGCCCGAGGACGCCGCCTTCATGATAGGCCGCGCCTCCGACGGTATGTCAGTTACCGAGCTTCATCAGGACACCGAGGGCGACGATGCAGGCGAACCAGAGCAGACCGATCACGATGGTGATGCGGTCGAGATTCCGCTCGGCGACGGAGGAGCCACCGACGGATGACTGCATTCCGCCACCGAACATGTCGGACAGGCCGCCACCCTTCCCCTTGTGCATGAGCACCAGCATCATCAGCAGCAGGCTGAAGACGATGAGGGCGATCGAGAACCCGATGACCACGGCTGGACCAACTCTCTAGGACTGACGGACGGTATCGATGGTGCTGACGCCTGCCGGCGACAGTCGCGACGCCGCACGACGGTGAAATCGTGCGGGGCCGGGCGGCGCGTGAGCGCCCTACCCGGCCCCGACAGGGTACGACGGGCCGGGCCCGTCGTCATAGCTGCTACTGGTCGCGGAAGCGGACGATCTTCACGAACTCGTCCGCGTCCAGCGCCGCGCCGCCGATCAGCGCGCCGTCGACGTCGGGCTGCGCCATGATCGCCGCGACGTTGCCGGACTTGACCGAGCCGCCGTACTGGATGCGGACCTTGTCGGCCAGCTCCTGGCTGTACAGCTCGGCGAGGCGGCCACGGATCGCACCGCAGACCTCCTGCGCGTCCTCGGGGGTGGCGACCTCGCCGGTGCCGATGGCCCACACCGGCTCGTACGCGATCACGATGGACTCGGCCTGCTCGGCCGGGACGCCGTCGAGGGCACCGTCGACCTGCGCGAGGGTGTGCGCGACCTGGTTGCCGGCCTTGCGGACGTCCAGGCCCTCGCCGACGCAGAGGATCGGGGTCAGGCCGTGCTTGTAGGCGGCCTTGACCTTGGCGTTGCAGACCTCTTCGTTCTCGCCGTGGTACTGGCGGCGCTCGCTGTGGCCGATGGCCACGTAGGCACACTTCAGCTTCGACAGCATCGCGCCGGAGATCTCACCGGTGTAGGCACCGGAGTCCTGCGCCGAGAGGTCCTGGGCGCCGTACTTGATCTTCAGCTTGTCGCCGTCGACCAGCGTCTGCACCGAGCGGAGGTCGGTGAAGGGCGGCAGCACCGCGACCTCCACCGCCTCGTAGTCCTTGTCGGTGAGCGCGAAGGCGAGCTTCTGGACGTGCGCGATGGCCTCGAGGTGGTTGAGGTTCATCTTCCAGTTGCCCGCCATCAGCGGGGTGCGGCCCTCGTTAAGAGCAGTCACGTTGTTCAGTCCTCCAGTGCAGCGAGGCCGGGGAGCGTCTTGCCTTCGAGGTATTCGAGGCTGGCGCCACCGCCGGTCGAAATGTGGCCAAAAGCGTTCTCGTCGAAGCCGAGCTGCCGGACCGCGGCGGCGCTGTCACCGCCACCGACGACGGTGAAGGCCGACGAGTCCAGCAGCGCCTGCGCGACGGCCTTGGTGCCGTTCGCGTAGTCGGGGTGCTCGAAGACACCCATCGGACCGTTCCAGAAGACGGTGGCCGCGTCGGCGAGCTTCGCCGCGTACAGCTTGCGGGTCTCCGGGCCGATGTCCAGGCCCTCCTGGTCGGCCGGGATGGCGTCCGCCGCGACCGTGGTGGGGTGCGCCGGAGCCTTGGTCTTCAGGTCGGGGAAGTCCGCGGAGACCAGCACGTCGACGGGGAGGACGAACTCCACGCCCTTCTCCTTGGCGCGCTCCAGGTACTCCAGAACGGCCGGAATCTGGTCCTCCTGGAGCAGCGAGATGCCGACCTCGTGGCCCTGGGCCTTGAGGAAGGTGTACGCCATGCCGCCGCCGATGAGGATGCGGTCGGCCTTCTCCAGCAGGTGGTCGATCACGCCGAGCTTGTCGGAGACCTTCGCGCCGCCGAGCACCACGGCGTAGGGGCGCTTGACGTCCTCGGTGAGCTTCTTCAGGACGCCGACCTCGGTGGCGATCAGACCGCCCGCGGCGTGCGGCAGCCGCGCCGGGAGGTCGTAGACGGAGGCGTGCTTGCGGTGCACGGCACCGAAGCCGTCGCCGACGTACAGGTCGGCCAGCTCGGCGAGCCGGTCCGCGAAGGCGCCGCGCTCGGCGTCGTCCTTGCTGGTCTCGCCGGCGTTGAAGCGCAGGTTCTCCAGGACGGCCACCTCGCCGTCGCCCAGACCGGCGACGACGGACTTCGCGGCGTCGCCGACCGTGTCGGTGGCGAAGGCGACCTCGCGCCCGAGCAGCTCACCCAGGCGGGCGGCGGCGGGGGCGAGCGAGAAGGCCGGGTCCGGGGCGCCCTTGGGGCGGCCCAGGTGTGAGGCGACGATGACCTTGGCGCCGTTCTGGGCGAGCTTGGCGATCGTCGGCTGGACGGCGCGGATCCGGCCGTCGTCGGTAATGGTCGTGCCGTCGAGCGGCACGTTCAGGTCGGCGCGGACGAATACCCGCTTGCCCGCGACCCCGTCGGCGATGAGTTCGTCGATCGTCTTCATGAACTAGTGACTCCGTTGCATCAGATCAGTCATGGGTCGGGGCCCGTACGTCGCGTCGTCGCGTCGTACGAGCCCCGTCCGCTACATCTCGGTGCTTGGGTGCCCGTGCAGCAGGAGGGCACCGCCCAGTGTCAGCTGGGGGAGATCAGAGCTGTCCGCCGACGAAGGTGGTCAGGTCCACCAGACGGTTGGAGTAGCCCCACTCGTTGTCGTACCAGCCGATGACCTTGACGCTCTTGCCCTGGGCCATGGTCAGGGAGGAGTCGAAGGTGCAGGACGCCGGCCAGTTGACGATGTCCGAGGAGACGATCGGGTCCTCGGTGTACTCCACGATGCCCTTGAGCTGACCCTCGGACGCCTTCTGGAAGGCGGCGTTGACCTCGTCCTTGGTGACCTCGCGCTCCAGCTCGACGACCAGGTCGGTGACCGAACCGGTGGGGACCGGGACGCGCATGGCGATGCCGTCCAGCTTGCCGGCCAGCTCCGGGATCACCAGGGCGGTGGCCTTGGCGGCACCGGTGGTGGTCGGGATGATGTTCTCGGCGGCGGCGCGGGCACGGCGCAGGTCGCTGTGCGGGAAGTCCAGGATGCGCTGGTCGTTGGTGTACGCGTGCACCGTGGTCATCAGGCCCTTGACGATGCCGAAGTTCTCCAGGAGAACCTTGGCCATCGGCGCCACACAGTTGGTGGTGCAGGAGGCGTTGGAGATGACGTTGTGCTGGGCCGGGTCGTACTGGTCCTGGTTGACGCCCATCACGATGGTGATGTCCTCGTCCTTGGCGGGCGCGGAGATCAGGACCTTCTTGGCGCCGGCGGCGAGGTGCTTGGAGGCGTCGGCCTTCTTGGTGAAGATGCCGGTCGACTCGATGACGATGTCGGCGCCCAGCTCGCCCCAGGGGAGGTTCGCGGGGTCACGCTCGGCCATCGTCTTGAAGGTCTGGTTGCCGACCGTGATGGTGTCGTCGGTGTGGCTGACGTCCTGCTTGAGACGACCCAGGATGGTGTCGTACTTCAGCAGGTGCACCAGGGTGGCGTTGTCGGTCAGGTCGTTGACACCGACGATCTCGATGTCCGCACCCTGCTCCAGGAGCGCGCGGAAGTAGTTGCGACCAATGCGGCCGAATCCGTTGATGCCTACGCGGATCGTCACGAAACCGATCTCCTCGTTGGTGCGCCGGCGCGATACCGGCGAGCTGTATGGGATGTCCCCGACCGCCTCCGACCCTACCTCCAATACGAGAGGTACGTGACATTGACAGGAGCCGCTTCAGCACGCTCACCCGACGGCTTCCGGCCGGGATGCACGACGCCCCCGGAGTCACGTGGAGTAACCGGGGGCGAGCGGGGCTTGAGAGGGTGCGGCCGGCGTCCGGCGGCGGCCCCAGGGGGACCGGCGGGAGCACGGCGGCCGGTCAGCCGTCGTTGTGCGGGACGTCAGCCGACCATGCCGTCGGCCAGTTCCTCGGTGAGATTCGACTCGGTGCCGGGGATCCCGAGGTCCTGGGCCCGCTTGTCGGCCATCGCCAGCAGCCGGCGGATCCGGCCCGCGACCGCGTCCTTGGTCAGCGGCGGGTCGGCGAGCGCGCCCAGCTCCTCCAGCGAAGCCTGCTTGTGCTCCATCCGCAGCCGGCCGGCCGCCGCGAGGTGCTCGGGGACCTCTTCGCCGAGGATCTCCAGGGCCCGCTGGACCCGGGCGCCGGCGGCGACCGCGGCGCGGGCCGAGCGGCGGAGGTTGGCGTCGTCGAAGTTGGCGAGGCGGTTGGCGGTGGCGCGGACCTCGCGGCGCATCCGCCGCTCCTCCCAGGCGAGCACCGATTCATGGGCGCCGAGGCGGGTCAACAGAGCGCCGATCGCGTCACCGTCCCGGACGACGACGCGGTCCACGCCGCGTACCTCGCGGGCCTTCGCGCCGATGCCGAGCCGGCGGGCCGCGCCGACCAGGGCGAGCGCCGCCTCGGGGCCGGGGCAGGTGACCTCAAGAGAGGAGGAGCGGCCCGGCTCGGTCAGCGAGCCGTGCGCCAGGAACGCGCCGCGCCAGGCCGCCTCGGCATCGCAGGTCGCGCCGGACACCACCTGCGGGGGCAGCCCGCGGATGGGACGGCCGCGGCCGTCCACCAGGCCGGTCTGCCGGGCGAGCTGGTCGCCGCCCGCCACCACACGGACGACGTAGCGGCTGCCGCGCCGCAGGCCGCCGGGGGCCATCACCACCAGGTCGGACGAGTGCCCGAAGATCTCCAGGATGTCCTTGCGGAGCCGACGGGCCGCGATGCCGGTGTCCAGCTCCGCCTCGATCACGATGCGTCCGCTCACCAGGTGCAGACCGCCCGCGAACCGCAGGATCGACGAGACCTCCGACTTCCGGCAGCAGGTCCGGGTGACGGGGAGCCGGGAGATTTCATCCTTCACCGCTGCCGTCATCGCCATGGGCCGATCCTTCCATGCATCCGAAAAATACGGTCGTACGCGGCGGCCAGCAGCTCGGGGTCGTGCCTGGCGGAGGCGCCGCCGGCCGTCGGCCGGGAGGCGTCGCCCTGTGCGGCGACCGCCGCCAGCTCGACCTCGCTGCCGACGAGCTGCTTGGCGGCAGTCGTCAGCCCTTCGATGTCGGGCACGGCAGCCTGGTCGGCCAGCACCACGTCGAAGGCGAGTTTAGGGGCGTGTCGGGCCAAAACCTCCAAATGACGCTGCGGTGAGAAGCCATCGGTTTCGCCGGGTTGCGGCGCGAGGTTGAGCGAGAGGACCTTCCTGGCCTTGGTCTCCTCCAGCGCCTCGCGCAGTTCGGGCACCAGAAGGTGCGGGATGACGGAGGAGAACCAGGAGCCGGGGCCCAGCACCACCCAGTCGGCGTCGCGGACCGCGGCGACCACCTCGGGGACGGCCGGCGGATCCTCGGGAACGACGTGCACGGACTGCACCTCGCCGCGGGTGAGCGCGACCGTGGCCTGGCCGCGGACCGTGGCGACCTCGTCGGGGCGGCCCTTGTGGTGGCCCTTGACCTGGGCCTGGAGTTCCAGCGGCACGGCCGACATGGGCAGCACCCGGCCGTGCGCGCCGAGCAGCTTGCCGACCAGGTCCAGGGCCTGGACGTGGTCGCCGAGCTGTTCCCACAGGGCGACGATCAGCAGGTTGCCGACGGCGTGGCCGTGCAGCTCGCCGCTGGTCTGGAAGCGGTGCTGGATCACCCGCGACCAGGTCTGGCCCCAGTCGTCGTCACCGCACAGGGCCGCCAGCGCCTTGCGCAGGTCGCCGGGTGGCAGGACGCCCAGTTCGTCGCGGAGCCGGCCGCTGGAACCGCCGTCGTCGGCGACCGTGACGACGGCGGTGAGGTCGCCGGTGATCCGGCGCAGCGCGGCCAGTGAGGCGGACAGGCCCATGCCGCCGCCGAGCGCCACCACCTTTGGGGTGGCGCCCTTGTTCGAGCGGCTGCCGGGGACCAGCTTGCGGACCCGGCGCAGCCGCAGTGCCCGGCCGGTCACTCGCGCCCCATGTCGCGGTGGACGGTGACGGTTTCCACCCCTTCGGAGACCAGCCTGCGGGCCAGCTTCTCGGACATGGCGACGCTGCGGTGCTTGCCGCCCGTGCAGCCGACGGCGATGGTCACGTAGCGCTTGCCCTCGCGGCGGTAGCCCTCGGCGACGATGCGCAGCAGCTCGGCGTAGCCGTCCAGGAACTCCTTGGAACCGGACTGGTTGAAGACGTAGTCGGATACCTCTTCGTTCAGGCCGGTGAAGGGGCGCAGTTCGGGAACCCAGTGCGGGTTGGGGATGAAGCGGCAGTCGATGACCATGTCGGCGTCGACCGGCAGGCCGTACTTGAAGCCGAACGACATGACCGTGGCGCGCAGTTCGGGGACCTCTTCGCCGGCGAACTGGGCGTCCATCTTGGCGCGGAGTTCGTGGACGTTGAGGCTGGAGGTGTCGATCACCAGGTCGGTGTCGCCGCGGAGTTCGCGCAGCAGGTCGCGTTCGGCGGCGATGCCGTCGACGATGCGGCCGTCCCCCTGGAGGGGGTGCGGACGGCGGACCGATTCGAAGCGGCGGACCAGTGCCTCGTCGGACGACTCCAGGAAGACGATCCGGCGCTTGACGTTCTGCGCGTCGAGGGTGGCCAGCGATTCCTTGAGGTTGTCGAAGAAGCGGCGGCCCCGGACATCCACGACGACGGCGATCTTCGCGACGTTGCCCTGTGAGCGGGCCCCCAGTTCCACCATCGGGGGGATCAGCTCGGGCGGGATGTTGTCGACGACGAACCAGCCGAGGTCCTCCAGGCACTTGGCCGCGGTGCTCCGGCCCGCCCCGGACATGCCCGAGATGATCACCAGCTCGGGGATCGCGGCGCTCTCGCCCTGGTCGGACTCGCGCATCGTGCCCGTACTCACCTGTGCACCGTCTCTTTCGGATTCCTGCGCTTCGTGCGGTGTGCTCATCTGTCCTGCCCCCGTTCCGATGACAACGCGGCCGGTGCGGCCCCGTCATCTTCAATGATCTCTCCTGTGGCGGTGTTCACAGCGGGGCCGGCCGGTGCGGCGCCGACCAGCGCCGCGAGGACCGTCTCCGCGGTCTTGCGGCCGACGCCGGGGACCTCGCAGATCTCGTCGACGGTCGCGGCCCGCAGCTTCTTGAGCGAGCCGAAATGCTTCAGCAGTGCCTGGCGGCGGCTCTCGCCGAGCCCGGCGACCTCGTCCAGGGGCGAGGACTTGAGCCGCTTGCCGCGCTTGTTGCGCTGGTAGCGGATGGCGAAGCGGTGGGCTTCGTCGCGTACCCGCTGGAGGAGGTAGAGGCCCTCGCTGGAGCGCGGCAGGACGACCGGGTCGTCGTCATCGGGCAGCCAGACCTCTTCGAGGCGCTTGGCGAGGCCGCAGACGGCGACGTCGTCGATGCCCAGCTCGTCCAGGGCCCGCCGGGCGGCGGCCACCTGCGGGGCGCCGCCGTCGACGACCACCAGCTGGGGCGGGTAGGCGAAGCGCTTGGGGCGGCCGTCCTCGTCGGTGGGGCGGCCGGCCATGGGGTCGGGCTCCATGGCGGCGACCGCCGCGCGGTCGACGGCGCCGGCCTCGCCGTTGCCGTCCACCGGTGCGCCGGTGTCCGCGGAGGGTTCCTCCGTCCACTCCCCCGACTTCTGCTTCTCCTGGAGGTAGCGCTTGAAGCGGCGGCCGATGACCTCGTGCATGGACCGGACGTCGTCCTGGCCCTCGAAGGTCTTGATCTGGAAGCGGCGGTACTCGCTCTTCCTGGCGAGGCCGTCCTCGAACACCACCATCGAGGCGACGACGTCCTCGCCCTGGAGGTGGGAGATGTCGAAGCACTCGATGCGCAGCGGTACGGACTCCAGGCCGAGCGCTTCGGCGATCTCCTCCAGGGCCCGGGAGCGGGTGGTCAGGTCGGACGCGCGCTTGGTCTTGTGCAGTCCCAGGGCCTGCTGGGCGTTGCGCTCGACGGTGGCCATCAGGTCCTTCTTGTCGCCGCGCTGCGGGATGCGCAGCGAGACCTGGGAGCCGCGGCGGTGCGAGAGCCACTGCTGGACCGGCTCTGCGGGCTCGGGCAGCGCCGGGACCAGCACCTCCTTGGGTACCGCGTCGCCCTGCTCCTCGCCGTAGAGCTGCTGGATGGCGTGTTCGACGAGCCCTGCGGTGGTGACGGCCTCCACCTTGTCGGTGACCCAGCCGCGCTGGCCGCGGACCCGGCCGCCGCGGACGTGGAAGATCTGGACGGCGGCCTCCAGTTCGTCCTCGGCGACCGCGATCAGGTCGGCGTCGGTGGCGTCGGCGAGCACCACGGCGCTCTTCTCCATCGCCCGCTTGAGCGCCACTATGTCGTCGCGCAGCCGGGCGGCGCGTTCGTACTCCATCTCCTCGGCGGCTTCCTGCATCTTGCGTTCCAGGCGGCGGATGTAGGCGCCGGTGCGTCCGGACATGAAGTCGCAGAAATCCTCGGCGAGTTCGCGGTGCTCCTGGGCGGAGATCCGCTCGACGCAGGGTGCGGAGCACTTGCCGATGTAGCCGAGCAGGCAGGGGCGGCCGATCTGCGCGGAACGCTTGAAGACGCCTGCCGAGCAGGTGCGTACGGGGAAGACGCGGAGCATCAGGTCGACGGTCTCGCGGATGGCCCAGGCGTGGCCGTAGGGGCCGAAGTAGCGCACGCCCTTCTTCTTGGCGCCGCGCATGACCTGGACGCGGGGGAACTCTTCGTTGAGCGTCACCGCGAGGTACGGATAGCTCTTGTCGTCGCGGTACTTGACGTTGAAGCGCGGGTCGAACTCCTTGATCCAGCTGTACTCCAGCTGGAGCGCCTCGACTTCGGTGGAGACGACGGTCCATTCCACCGAGGCGGCGGTGGTGACCATCGTGCGGGTACGGGGATGGAGGCCGGCCAGGTCCTGGAAGTAGTTGGCCAGGCGCTGGCGCAGGCTCTTGGCCTTGCCGACGTAGATGACCCGGCCGTGCTCGTCGCGGAATTTATAGACCCCCGGCGAGTCGGGGATCTGTCCCGGCTTGGGTCGGTAGCTACTGGGGTCTGCCATGACCACCACCCTACTGACCGCCACTGACAATCAGCGGGTCCGTTCGGGCACTGCCCGCGACCGCGCGGGCGGGCGCGGTCGCGGGCGGGTGGTCCGCAGGGACCGGGGCCCGGCGTCGTCGGCGGACCGGGGCCCCTGCGTGTCGGCGCGCGGCCCGCGGAGCGTGTGCCGTCCGGCTGCGGGGAGGCGGACGGCCGGCGCACGCTTCGCGGGCCGCCTGTTCAGCGGCGGCGCCGGCGGCGCAGCGCCGCGGTGCCGGAGAGGCCCAGGGCGAGCACGGCGGCCAGGCCGGCGACGGCCGATGCCGCGGCCACCGGGGTGTTGTCCTCCTCCGCTGCGGTGGTCACCGCCCGGGTGCCGGGGTTCTCCTTGCCGGGGGCGGCTCCGGCGGCCTCGCCGAAGCCGCCCGCCTCGCCGCGCTTGTCGTAGGCGGAGCCGGGGAGCTTGTCGCCGTACGCCTTGGAGACCCGCTCCTGGTAGGCGGCGACGGTGGTGCCGTGCGCGCCGACGGCCTTCTCCGCCTCGGCGTCCAGCGGCTGGACGCGGTCGCCGTGCTGGACGTACCAGGCGTCGATCTGCGGTTCGTGGAAGACGGTGCCGCCCTTGGCTGCCCTGGCTCCGGCCGCGGCGTAGCGGGTCTCGTCGTCGCCGGTGGCGATGTTGACGACCTTCCAGGTGGTGCCCTGCCTGACGGTCCACACCGATGCCTTGCGGCCGTCGGACGCGACGGCCTTGCTGGCGAGGAATTCCAGTTCGGCGACGGGTGCGCCGGCCTTGCCGCGGACGAAGTCGGGCGAGAGCGCGTAGACCGGGACGGTGGCGCCCTCGATGTGCGGGGCGGCCCGGGAGGTGGTGAGGGCGCCGTCCCTGGCGAAGAACCGGGAGAGGGTGGCGAGCGTCTCGGGGGCGGCGGCGGCTTCGTGGGCGGCGGTGACGCTCGTGGCGGCCGGTGCCTTCGGGGGTGCGGGGGTCTCGGCGGCCCAGGACATCTGCGGGGCGAGGCCGGTCAGCAGGGTGGCGAGCGTGCCGGCCGCGGCAGCGCGTACGACGGTGCGGTGCGTCATGGCCTCAGGCTCCTATCCGGTAGAGGGAGTGGGTCCAGGAGAACTCGCTGCCGTTGATGTAGTACTGGTAATCGCCCCAGTTGTAGCGGCTGTTGGAGGGCCACGGGTCGCCCCAGTAGACCCAGTTGTTCGCGGTGTCGTAGCCGTAGATGACGTGCATGTGGCCGCCACCGGACGACCACTGGATGCGGGTCTCGACGGGCCGCTTGGCGTTGATCTCGCCCTGCACGGTGTTGTAGTTGAGGTACCCGGAGACGTAGTTGCCGGGGTTGATGCCCATCCAGTCGAACGCGTTCTGGACGTTGCCGAGGGTGGCCTGGTCGTTCGGGCAGTCACCGTTCTGCTGGCGCTGGAACGCGGCGTTGCAGAACTGGTTCTGGCTGTAGTTCTTGCCGTACCAGGCGGCGATGGTGTTGCCGGAGCCGGCCCAGCACCAGTTGGAGTTCTCCTGGGCCTGCATCGAGATGTCGAGGCGGTTGGCGGCGCGCGGCGCGGGGGCGGCCGTGCCGGTGTGCGCGGGGGCCGCCGAGGGTGCGGCGGGGGCCGCGGTGGCGGTGGTGGCGGGGAGTGCGGTCAGTGCCGCGGCGGCCAGCGCTACGGCCGGCAGCCATCTGCGGCGCGCGCGGCGGGTGAAGGGGGCACGGTGCATGGCGTTCCTCCCGAACGAGGGGGGTGAGCGGTGGAGGAGCGCATCCGGATGCTGCTGAGGAGCATCGGGTGTTGTCGGAGGCAGGTCAACACGCTTCAATGCGGGGTGACATGGGGGTGTGGACGCAGGGGCCCGGGTGTGAACGGCCGGTGCCCGGCGTACTGCAGTGAACAGGCAGGGAGAGCGCGCGGCGTGCGATCCGGTTGTGAACGTTCACCCGCGCGCCGGAGGGTTGAGGACATGGCACAGAACACTCCCGAGTCGGCCGAGCTGGAGCAGCTGTTGCGGACCGGGCCCTTCCATCTGGCGCTGCGGAGCGCGCTGACCGCCCGGGGCCTCGCGCTCCACCGCGTCCAGCACAAGCTCGCACAGCGCGGCATCAGGGTCGGGGTGACCAGCCTCAGTTACTGGCAGCAGGGCGCGCGGCGGCCCCAGCGCCCCGAATCGCTGCGCGCGGTGCGTGCCCTGGAGGAGGTCCTCGACCTGCCGGCGCGCTCCCTGCACCGGCTGCTGGTGCCCGAGGGCGGTGCGCGCCAGGAGGCGGAGCGGCCGGTCGCCCGCTCGTACCGCACGCTGGTGGAGCCGGCCGAGGCGCTGCGGCAGCTGTTCGCCGAGCTGGAGACCCCGGCGGACGACGGGCTGCACACCGTCGGGCATCACGAACGCGTCCGCATCGGTCCGGGCCGCGAGCTGAGCGAACGTGAATCGCTCCAGGTGGTGCGCGCGCACCGGGACGGCGTCGACCGGTACGTCGCCATCCATCGTGGCGAGGCGGGCTGCGACCCGTCACGGGTGACGGTGCGGGCCGCGGAGAACTGCCGGCTGGGGCGGGTGCGCGGGGACGCGACGACCGGCGTGGTGGTCGCCGAGCTGCTGTTCGACGCCCGGCTGCGGGCCGGTGACACCCATGTCTTCGGCTACGCCTTCGAGGACGGCAGCGGCGGCCCGAGCAGCGAGTACCTCCGCGGCTTCCGCTTCGCCGGCGGGCAGTACGTCCTCCAGGTGCGGTTCGACGAGACCGCGCTCCCGGTGCGGTGCCGCCGCTTCACCCAGGTCTCGGCGGGCGCGCCGCGCAGCGGCAGGGAGGAGCTGACGCTGAACGGACGGCACCGTGCCGTCCACCTGGTGGAGCAGGGGGTGCGTCCCGGGATCCTGGGGATCGGGTGGGATTGGGGGTGACGCGGCAGCGGTGCCGGGTGCCGGCCCGCGCGGCTCAGCCCGCGATCAGCTTGCCGCCCTTGGCCTTGACCGGCACCTCGGGCAGCGGCTCGGTGGCCGGGCCCTGGAGGACCTTGCCCGTGGTGACGTCGAAGCGGCTGCCGTGGCAGGGGCAGTGGCCCTCTTCCTTCTCCACCTCGGTCAGGACGCAGCCGGCGTGCGTGCACTTGGCGCTGAAGCATTTGAACTCGCCCTTGGCGGGCTGCGAGACGACCAGCCGGTCCTCGCGGTAGAGCTTGGCGCCGCCGACCGGGACGTCGGCCTCGGTCCCCAGGTCGACCGGTGCGGTGGGCACCGCCGACGCCTCGTTCGCACCACCGGTGGAGCAGGCCGCCACGCCGAAGCCCGCGGCCCCCACCAGCGCGGCCCCGCGCAGCACGGTTCGGCGGGCGGGGGGCTGGCTCATGGCTGCTCCAGAGATCACGGGGGGGGGTACCGGCCTCCGACGATACCGGTAGGGGTTCTTCCGCTGCCGCCCAGGCTCCGGGGCCGCGGGCCGGCTCGGCGCGGGTGTGGCGGTCAGCGCTGCTGCGGGGCGATGTGGATCTTGCGCCCGGTGCCGGCGCGGAAGCGGTCCACCGCCTCGTCGAAGTCGTCCAGACCGTGGACGTCGCTGACCAGCGGGGTGAGATCGAGCCCGGCGGTGAGCACGTCGATGGCCGGCTGGAAGCTGTTGTGCACCGCCATCGAGCCGATGATGTCGATCTCGTGGTGGTAGACGCGGTACGGCGAGAAGGAGGCGGCGCGGGCCGGGTCGGCCACGCCGAACTGGAGGAACGTTCCGCCGCGGCGCACCCGGCCCAGGCCGTCCTCGATGGCGGCGATGACACCGGTCGCGTCGACGACGACCTCGAAGCCCGGTGTCCGGCCGAGCGCGGCGGCGTCGGTGACGGCCGCGTCCACGCCGAAGGACTCGGCGAAGGCCAGGCGGTCCTCGTTGAGGTCCACGACGGAGACCGAGGCGGCGCCCGCGGTCCGCACCAGGGCGGCCATCATCAGGCCCATGGTGCCCGCGCCGTAGATCAGGTAGTGCTCCCCGGGGCGGCGCGGCAGACGGTTGAGGCCGTGCACCGCGCAGGACAGCGGCTCGACGAGTCCGGCGGCGGCCTCGGGAAGATCGTCGGGCAGCGGGTAGCAGCAGCGCGCGGGGACGGCGACCAGTTCGGCGAAGCCGCCGTCGCGGGTGACGCCGACGGCGCTGTAGTCCTCGCAGAGGTTGCCGCGCCCGATGCGGCAGTAATGGCAGGCGCCGCACGGCATGTTGGGGTCGACGGCGACCCGGGTGCCGACGGGCGGCCCCGCCGCCGCTTCGCCCACCGCCACGACCCGGCCGGTCAGTTCGTGCCCGGGGACCAACGGGTAGCGGGCGGCGGGGAGTTCGCCGCCGAGCAGGTGCATGTCCGTGCCGCACAGGCCGCAGGACGTGACGCGCACGACGACCTCTTGGGGGCCGGGCCGTGGGTCGGGCAGTTCGGTGACGGCGGTGCTGCCGGGCTTGCCCGGTTCGGTGACCACGAGAGCGCGCATCGGCGCCTCCTCACGACGTCGTGCGGGTGCGATGCCGGGAAGGTAGCTTGCGCGTAAACGCTTGCGCAAGCGTTTGCGTCTGCGCTGTGATGGACCTCTTCGGCGCCGCACCGCGCGGGACGCGCAGCGGCAGGGAGGGAGCAGCGGATGACCACGATGGCCGATGTGGCACGGCGCGCGGGGGTGTCCGTCGCCACCGTCTCGCACGTACTCAACGACACCCGGCCGGTGCGCCCCGACACCCGGGCGGCGGTGCTCGGCGCCATCGACGAGCTGGGCTACACGCCCAACACCCTCGCCCGCTCCCTGGTCACCGCCCGCACCCGCTCGATCGGCCTGGCCGTCTCCGCGATCAGCAACCCCTACTTCACCGAGATCCTCCAGGGGGTCGAGGCGAGCGCCCTGGAGGCGGGCTACAGCCTGCTGATCGCCGACCCGCACGACGATCCGGTCCATGAGCGCAAGGTCGTCCAACTGCTGCACGAGCGGCGGGTGGACGGCATGATCGTCGCGCCGTCCGCCGAGCCGTCGGAGATGACCGGCTATCTGGCGAGGCGGTCGGTGCCCACCGTCTTCCTGGACCGGCTGGTGGGCGACGACCACGACCAGGTGTGCGCGGAGAACACCGGCCCGGTACGCCAACTCGTCGAGCATCTCGCCGACTTGGGGCACACCCGGATCGGCCTGGTGGCCGGCCTCCCGGGGCTGAGCACGACCACCGAACGCGTCCGGGGCTACCGCGAGGGCCTGCGCGCCCGCGGGCTGCCGTTCGCGCCCGGACTGCTGGCCGGCGGCAACTCCGAGGCGGAGGGCGCCGAGCGGGCCACCCATCAGCTGCTGGCCGCGCCCGAACCGCCCACCGCCGTGATCACCGCCAACAACGCGATGACCATCGGCACCCTGCGCGCACTGGCCGCGCGCGGCCTCCAGGTACCCCGCGACATCGCGCTGGCCTGTTTCGACGACTT
This sequence comes from Streptomyces sp. NPDC050161, assembly GCF_044460025.1. NCBI lineage: Bacteria > Bacillati > Actinomycetota > Actinomycetes > Kitasatosporales > Streptomycetaceae > Streptomyces > Streptomyces sp. NPDC050161. The sequence continues at coordinate 149,841 of NZ_JBITJM010000006.1, forward strand.
CTCCTGGGCCGACCTGTTCGCGCCGCGCCTGACCGCCGTCGCGCAGCCCAGCAAGGACATCGGGGCCGCCGCGGTCCGGCTGCTGCTGGAGCGGCTGGCGGACCCGGCCCGGCCGCCGCGCACCCTCCGCCTCCCCTGCACGCTGGTGCACCGCACCTCCTGCGGCTGCCCCGCCACAGGTCCCGCGGACCGGCACCCGCTCTCCCCGTCACCGGCCGCGCCCCCGGCCGCGCAGGAAAGGAACCGCACCCCGTGATCGTTGTCGCCGGCGAAGCCCTGATCGACCTCGTACCCGGCCCACAGGACCCGCCCCCGGGGGACGGGCTGCCCGCGCTGCTCCCCCGGCGTGGCGGCGGTCCTTACAACACCGCCGTCGCGCTCGGACGGCTGGGCTCGGACGCCGCCTTCTGCTCGCGGGTCTCGACCGACACGTTCGGCGAGGCACTCCTGGACGGACTGCGCACCGCAGGCGTGCGCACCTCGCTGGTGCAGCGCGGCGCCGAGCCGACCACGCTGGCCATGGCGGACATCAGTCCGGACGGCTCGGCCGGCTACGGCTTCTACGTGGAGGGCACCGCCGACCGCCTGTTCGCCCTGCCGCCCGCCCTGCCCGACGAGGCCCGCGCGCTCTCGCTCGGCACCTGTTCGCTGGTGCTGGAGCCGGGCGCGAGCGCGTACGAGGCACTGCTGCGGCGGGAGTCAGGGCGCGGGGTGTTCACCGCGCTCGACCCGAACATCCGGGCCGGCCTGATCGCGGATCCGGCCGCCTACCGCGCCCGCTTCGCGTCCTGGCTGCCGCATGTGACGCTGCTGAAGCTCTCGGAGGAGGACGCGCTCTGGCTCGCGGACGGCGAAGCGCCGGATCCGGGCCCGGGGAGTTCGGGTGCCGGGGGCGCGGACACCGCCGGGGTGCTCCACGCGGCCATCGGCCGGTGGCTGACGGCGGGCCCCGCGGCGATCGTCCTGACCCGCGGCGGCGACGGGCTGAGCGTGCTGACACCGGGAGGCGGCGAGGTGACGGTACCCGGCGAGCGGGTCGAGGTCGTCGACACGATCGGCGCGGGCGACACCGTCAACGCGGCGCTGCTGCACCGGCTCGCCGCCCACGACGCCCTCTCGCACACCGCCGTGACGTCCCTCGGGGCCGACGACTGGCGCGACATCCTCGGCTTCGCCGCCCGCGCCGCCGCCGTCACCTGCTCCCGCGCGGGCGCGGAGCCGCCGTACGCGGCGGAGTTGGCGGGGCGCTAGGCCACGTCCGACGGGGCGCCGCGACACCGGGCGCCGTGTCGGGCACGGGCCCCGGCTCACGGCGGGCGCCCGACCGCCGCACGGCGAACGGGCCGCCGCCCCTGGCGCCCTGATCCATCGGATCCGGGGTGCGGGGGCGGCGGCCCGTTCCGGTGACGCCGGGGCCGTGGGATCAGGAGGCCCTGCGGGCCCTGCTCGCCGTCTTCTTGGCCGCCGTCTTCTTGGCCGCCACGGCCTTCTTGGCGGCGGGCTTCTTCGCCGCCGCGGCCTTCTTGGCGGCCGGCTTCTTCGCCGGCTTGCCCGAGGACGCGGCATCGCTGACGCGGTCGCCGAGGATGTCCCGCAGGAACTTGCCGGTGTGGCTGGCCGGGACCGAGGCGATCTCCTCGGGGGTTCCCTCGGCGACGATCAGTCCGCCGCCGTTGCCCCCCTCGGGGCCCATGTCCACGACCCAGTCCGCGGTCTTGATCACGTCGAGGTTGTGCTCGATGACGATCACCGAGTTGCCCTTGTCGACCAGCCCCGACAACACCTTGATCAGCTTGCTGATGTCGTCGAAGTGCAGGCCGGTGGTCGGCTCGTCCAGGACGTAGACCGTCCGCCCGGTGGAGCGCTTCTGCAGCTCGCTGGCCAGCTTGACGCGCTGCGCCTCGCCGCCGGAGAGGGTCGGCGCGGACTGCCCCAGACGGACGTAGCCGAGGCCGACCTCGTGGAGCGTCTTGAGGTGGCGGGAGATGGTCGGCACCGCCTCGAAGAAGTCGAGCGCCTCCTCGATGGGCATGTCCAGCACCTCGGCGATGGACTTGCCCTTGTAGTGCACCTCCAGCGTCTCGCGGTTGTAGCGCGCGCCGTGGCAGACCTCGCACGGGACGTACACGTCCGGCAGGAAGTTCATCTCGATCTTGATCGTGCCGTCGCCCGAGCAGTTCTCGCAGCGACCGCCCTTGACGTTGAAGGAGAAGCGCCCCGGCAGATAGCCGCGGACCTTGGCCTCCATCGTCTCCGCGAACAGCTTGCGGACGTGGTCGAAGACGCCGGTGTAGGTGGCCGGGTTGGACCGCGGCGTCCGGCCGATCGGCGACTGGTCGACGTGCACGACCTTGTCGACCAGGTCGTCGCCGTCCACCCGGGTGTGCCGGCCCGGCACGGACTTGGCGCCGTTCAGCTCGCGCGCCAGGTGCGTGTAAAGGATGTCGTTGACGAGCGTCGACTTGCCGGAGCCGGAGACGCCGGTGACGGCGGTCAGCACCCCGAGCGGGAAGGAAGCCTCGATGTCCTGGAGGTTGTTCTCCTTCGCGCCGTGCACCGTCAGCTGCCTGGCGGGGTCGGCGGGCCGGCGGATCTCCGGCGTCGCGATGGCCTTCCTGCCGGACAGGTACTGGCCGGTGACCGACTCCTTGTTGGTCAGCAGCTCCTTCATCGGGCCGCTGTGCACGACCTTGCCGCCGTGCTCGCCGGCGCCGGGGCCGATGTCCACCACCCAGTCCGCGACCTTGATGGTGTCCTCGTCGTGCTCCACCACGATCAGGGTGTTGCCCATGTCGCGCAGCCGCACCAGCGTCTCGATCAGCCGGTGGTTGTCGCGCTGGTGCAGGCCGATCGACGGCTCGTCCAGGACGTACAGGACGCCCACCAGACCGGAGCCGATCTGGGTGGCGAGCCGGATGCGCTGGGCCTCGCCGCCGGAGAGGGTGCCCGCCGCGCGGTTCAGCGAGAGGTAGTCGAGGCCGACGTCGACCAGGAACTTCAGCCGTTCGTTGACCTCCTTGAGGACGCGTTCGGCGATCTTCTTCTCGCGGGTGTCGAGCTTCATCTCCCGCAGGAAGTCGGCGCAGTCGCTGATCGACATGGCCGAGACCTCGGCGATCGACTTCTGCTGGACCGTGACCGCGAGCACGACGGGCTTGAGGCGGGTGCCCTCACACGTCGGGCAGGGCACCTCGCGCATGTAGCCCTCGAAGCGCTCCCGGCTGCTGTCGCTCTCCGCCTCGCTGTGCCGCCGCTTGATGAACGGCACGGCGCCCTCGAACGGGGTGGTGTAGGCCCGCTCGCGGCCGTAGCGGTTGCGGTAGCGGACCTCGATCTGGGTGCGGTGGCCGTGCAGCAGCGCCTTCTTGGCGCGCTGCGGCAGCCCGGCCCACGGGATGTCCGTACGGAAGCCCAGGGCGTCGGCGAGGGCGCCGACCAGGCGGCCGAAGTAGTCCTTGGTGTGGCCGTGCGACCAGGGGTGGATCGCGCCCTCGTCGAGCGACCTGTCCTCGTCGGGGATGATCAGGTCGGGGTCGACCTCCATGCGGGTGCCGATGCCGGTGCAGTCCGGGCAGGCGCCGAAGGGCGAGTTGAAGGAGAAGGAGCGGGGCTCCAGCTCCTCGAACGAGAGGTCGTCGTAGGCGCAGTACAGGTGCTCGGAGTACATCCGCTCGCGCTGCGGGTCGTCCGCGTCCAGGTCGACGAAGTCGAGGATGACCATGCCGCCGGAGAGCCCGAGTGCGGTCTCCACGGAGTCGGTCAGCCGGCGCTTGGCACTGTCCTTGACCGTGAGGCGGTCGACGACCACCTCGATGGTGTGCTTCTCCTGCTTCTTCAGCTTCGGCGGCTCGGAGAGCTGGATCGTCTCGCCGTCGACCCGCGCCCTGCTGTAGCCCTTGGTCTGGAGGTCGGAGAAGAGGTCGACGAACTCGCCCTTGCGCTCCCGCACCAGCGGGGAGAGCACCTGGAAGCGGCTGCCCTCGGGCAGTTCGAGGACCTTGTCGACGATGGCCTGCGGCGACTGCCTGGCGATGGGACGACCGCACTCGGGGCAGTGCGGCTTGCCGATGCGCGCGAAGAGCAGCCGGAGGTAGTCGTAGACCTCCGTGATCGTGCCGACCGTGGAACGCGGGTTGCGGGACGTCGACTTCTGGTCGATCGAGACCGCGGGGGACAGGCCCTCGATGAAGTCCACATCGGGTTTGTCCATCTGCCCGAGGAACTGCCGGGCGTAGGAGGAGAGCGACTCGACATAGCGCCGCTGCCCCTCGGCGAAGATCGTGTCGAAGGCGAGCGAGGACTTGCCCGACCCGGAGAGCCCCGTGAAGACGATGAGGGAGTCGCGGGGGAGGTCGAGCGAGACGTTGCGGAGGTTGTGCTCGCGAGCGCCACGAACGATGAGACGGTCGGCCACGCCGGTCGGCACCTTTCTGGAGGGGGGCGGGAGCCGCGGAGATCGCATCCGCCGCTCGGTCGATGAGCAGAGGCGGCGGAGCGGAGCGGAGCCCCTGCCCCAGGGTATGGGGACCGCCACGGCACTGTCTTTGTGATGCCACACACGAGCCTATAGCACGCGCATTCGATTTACGGCGGACGTCCGCCCGCTTCACTCAAACGTGTGGCGGCGCCGGATCCTTCCCCGCCGCGCGCCCACGCCGCCCCTCGCCACTCCCCCGCAGGTCAGCGCCGTCGGCCACCGGTCCGGCTCACCGCAGGACGGGCAGCGCCCGCTCCAGCGCGTCGAAGGTCCGTTCCAGCGCCTCCGCGTAGTCAACGGCCACCGCGTCCACCGGGTCACCGTCGAGCTGCCGGGCCAGCGCTTCCGCGTAGACGGCACGCCACCCGCCCACGATCAGCGCGGCGGACAGCCGGGGCTCCGGCCCGTCGTCACCTGCCGCCCGCGCCAGCTCCGCGGCGAGCAGACCTTCGAGCTCCTCGATGGCCTCGCGCCCGCGCGCCCGCAGCGCCGCGGATTCGGCCACGGTGCGCCAGAAGTGCGCGAAGCCCTCCCCCACCCCCGCCAGCGGATGCCGCTCCGCCAGCAGGTCACGCCCGAGCCGGCGCAGCGCGTCGAGCGGCGTCTCTTCCGGACCGCGCCCGCGGATCGCGCGGACGACCAGCTCACCGGCCTCCGGGATCCGGTCGAGGAAGAGATCCTCTTTGCGGGGGAAGTAGTTGAAGACCGTCATCGTGGAGACCTCGGCGGCGCGGGCGATCTCCGCGACGGTGACCTGCTCGAAGCCGCGCTCGATGAAGAGCCGGGTCGCCTCGCCGGAGATCCGCTGCCGGGTCCGACGCTTCTTGCGCTCACGCAGGGTCAAACCGTCCTCACTGGCGCCGTCGGCACCTTCGCCCACCGCGCCAACTCCCGCACCGCTCACGCCCGTCGCACCTTCCGCACCACTCGCGCCTCCCATGGCCAAAATTTTAGCCGCGATATTTTTTTAGTCACTACACTCTTCTCTCATGGCACATGATGACGCGGATGTGATCGTGGCAGGAGGCGGCCCCGTGGGGCTGATGCTGGCCTGCGAACTCGCACTGGCAGAGGTGAAGGTCGTCGTCCTGGAACGGCTGACCGAAGTGGATACGACGATCAAAGCGGGGTCGATCAACACCCCGAGCGCCTCGGCGCTCTACCGGCGCGGTCTGCTGCCTGCCCTGGCCGAGGTGCAGCGCGAGGCCCTGGAAGGGTTCCAGGCGTTCCTGCGGCAGCGGGACCTGGCGGCCCCGGAGGCACAGCCTTCCCCACCGCCCCGGTTCGCCGGGCACTTCGCGGGCATCATGCTGCGCGGCGACCTGCTGGACACGGACGACCCGGAGCTGACGTCCGCCGGCCCCGTCGACGCCATCGGCATGGTGCCGCAGGCCGCCCTGGAACAGCTGCTCGCCGAGCACGCCCGCGCCCTCGGCGTCACCGTGCGCCGCGGGGTGGAACTGACCGGCTTCGACGCCGGAGCGGACGGCGTGACCGTACGTACCACCGAAGGCGAGCTGCGCGCCGGCTGGCTGGTGGGCTGCGACGGCGGACGCAGCACGGTCCGCAGGCTCGCCGGCTTCCCGTTCCCCGGCACCGCCCCCGAGATCACCGGCCATCAGGCGATCGTGGAGATGACCGGATCCGAAGCGCTGGGAACCGGCTGGAACAGGACGGACACCGGCACGTACGCGCACGGCCCGTTCCCCGGCCGGATCCTCACCGTCGAGTTCGACGGGCCGCCGGCGGACCGTGAAGCACCCGTCACCGCCGAGGAGTTGCAGAATTCCTTGCGGTACACGTCCGGTGTGGACGTCACCGTCACCACGGTGCACTCGGCCACCCGCTTCACCGACAACGCCCGCCAGGTGCCCGACTACCGGAAGGGCAGGGTGCTGCTCGCCGGCGACGCCGCGCACGTGCACGCGCCGTTCGGCGGGCAGGGGCTGAACCTCGGCATCGGGGACGCCGTGAACCTCGGCTGGAAGCTGGCCGCCACGATCCACGGACGGGCGCCGGACGGCCTGTTGGACAGCTACACCGCCGAACGCCACCCGATCGGCGCCTGGGCCCTGGAGTGGACGCGCGCCCAAGTGGCCCTGATGCGCCCGGAACCGCACACCCACGCCCTGCGGAACATCATCGCCGAGCTGTCCGGCACGGTCACCGCCACCACCTTCTTCGCCAAGAAGATCTCCGGCGTCCAGCAGCGCTACGACCTGCCCGGCAGCCATCCGCTGACCGGCCGCAGCGCCCCCGACCTGCTGCTGGCCGACGGCAGCAGGCTCGGCGACCTGCTGCACTCCGGCTGCGCCCTGCTGCTCGATCTCGCGGACGACGCCGACCTGCGCAAGCGCGCCGCGGGCTACCGGGACCGGGTGCGGGTCCTGACGGCCTCCTGCCAGGAACGACCGGAGCTCGCCGGGCTGTTGGTACGTCCCGACGGCTGCACGGCGTGGGCCGCGGACCGGACCGACGGAACGCGGGAAGCGGGCGGCGCCACCACCGTTGACACGTCCCCTGACACCCTGGACGGTCTCGACGACGCGCTGCGCCGCTGGTTCGGCGCGCCCGACGACGCCGCGGCCTGAGACCTGGGCGGGGCGGCGACGGGGGTGCCGCTCCGCCCAGTGGGTCTCCCGAAGTCGCCGCCGCGGCGCTAGCTTCGGAACATGACCGATACCGCGCCTGACTTCGCGCACGATTTGGCAGCCGTCCAGGGAGCCACCGACCGGTTCCTGGACTCCGTCGGCACACTCGACGACGCAGCGATCGGTGAACCCTCCCTGCTCCCCGACTGGACCCGCGGCCACCTCCTGGCCCACATCGCGCGCAACGCGGACGCCCTCGTCAAGCTCCTCACCTCGGCCCGCACCGGCGTCCCCACCCCCATGTACGTCAGCGCGACGGCCCGCGACGCCGACATCGAACGGGACGCCGGGCGTCCGCTGGCGGCGCATCTGGACGACCTGCGGGAGAGCGCAGGCCGGTTCGACGCCGCGGCGCGGGCGCTGCCGCCCGGACGCCGGGACGCCCGGGTCGAGATGCGCAACGGCGTGATCGAGCGGGCCGACCGGCTGCTGCTGCGCCGGCTGGGCGAGGTGGAGCTGCACCACGTCGACCTGGGCGTCGGCTACACCCTCGACCGGCTGCCCGCCGCGTTCGTCGGCGCCCAGCTGAACTTCCTCGCCACGGTGAAGTTCGCGGGGCGGGCGGACCTGCCCGCGCTGGAACTGCGGACGGACGACGGCAGGCAGTGGCGCACCGGGGCGGAGGGCGGCACACCACTGGTGGTGTCGGGTTCTGCACTGGCGCTGCTCGGCTGGCTCACCGGGCGCGGCGACGGGCGTGCGCTGGACAGCCACGGCAGCGCGCTGCCCGCCGTCCCGCCGTTCTAAGCTGATCTCATGGGCTACAGCGGAGCAGTGAAGGTCGGCGGACCGGCCGACGTGCACGAATTGACCGACCTGATGATCTCGAAGGTCGCGGTCGGCCCGACGAACAACAACGCCTACGTACTGCGGTGCCGGGCGACCGATGAGCAGTTGCTGATCGACGCGGCGGCCGAGCCGCACACCCTTCTCTCCCTGATCGGCGACAGCGGCATCGGGTCCGTGGTGACCACACACCGGCACGCCGACCACTGGGGCGCGCTGCGCGAGGTGGTCGACGCGACGGGGGCGCGGACGTACGCGGGGCGGTACGACGCGGAGGGCATTCCGGTCCCCACCGACGTGCTCGTCGAGGACGGCGACACGGTGACCGTCGGCCACGTCGAGCTGACCGCCCGCCATCTCGTCGGCCACACCCCGGGCAGCATCGCGCTGGTCTACGACGACCCGCACGGCGCCCCGCATCTGTTCACCGGGGACTGCCTGTTCCCCGGCGGCGTCGGCAACACCTGGGGCAGCGCCGAGAACTTCAGCAGTCTGATCGGCGGCGTCCAGGCCAAGCTCTTCGATCAACTGCCGGACGAGACCTGGGTCTACCCGGGGCACGGCAACGACACCACGCTCGGCACGGAGCGACCGCACCTCGCGGAGTGGCGCGAGCGCGGCTGGTAACACCAGCGGGCACACGTCGGGTCGCGCTCCAGGAGGAGCGCGACCCGATGTCCGTTCGGGCGGCGGGCCCGCCTGTCGCGGGCCCGGCCGTCAGACGCCCGCGCGGTCCTTGGACTCCGCCTCGGCCGTCAGCTTCCTGGACGCGCGCAGGCTGGTGATCGTGGTGACGACCAGCACGGCGCAGATGACGCCCAGCGAGACCGGAATGCTGATCTCCGGTACGGCCACCCCGGACTCGTGCAGCGCGTGCAGCACCAGCTTCACGCCGATGAAGCCGAGGATCACCGACAGGCCGTACGAGAGGTGGACCAGCTTCTTGAGCAGCCCGCCGATCAGGAAGTACAGCTGCCGCAGCCCCATCAGGGCAAAGGCGTTGGCGGTGAAGACGATGTACGGGTCCTGGGTCAGGCCGAAGATCGCCGGGATGGAATCCAGCGCGAAGAGGACGTCGGTGGTGCCGATCGCCAGCATGACGATCAGCATCGGCGTCATCAGACGCTTGCCGTTCTCCACGATGAACAGCTTGGTCCCGTGGTACTTGTCGGTCGAAGGGAAGCGCTTCTCGACGGCCTTGAGGAAGCGGTTCTCCTCGAACTCCTCGTCCTTCTCCTCGGCACGGGCTTCCTTGATCAGCTTCCACGCGGTCCAGATGAGGAACGCGCCGAATATGTAGAACACCCAGGAGAAGTTGGCGATGATCGCGGCGCCCGCGCCGATGAAGCCGGCCCGCAGCACGAGTGCGATCAGCACGCCGACCATCAGCACACGCTGCTGATAGATCGTCGGCACCGCGAACTTGGCCATGATCAGGACGAAGACGAAGAGGTTGTCGACGCTCAGCGACTTCTCGGTGATGAAGCCGGCGAAGAACTCACCCGCGGGGCCACCGCCGGCGAACAGCAGCAGCCCGAGCCCGAAGAGCGCGGCCAGCGCGATCCAGACGCCGGTCCAGATACCGGCCTCCTTGAGGGAGACCTCGTGCGGTTTGCGTCCGCCGATGAAGAAATCGGCGGTGATCAGGGCGCAGAGACCAAGGATGGTCAACACCCACAGGTTCAGGGAAACGTCCACTGCTCCTCCGGCAGAGTCGTACGGCACTTACAGCGTCGTCGCTGCCGGAGGTCTCTTCCACCCGGGGCCGCGCTCACGGTCGCTGCGCCGGGCCGACGTCCCGGGATCTCGTCACACACTCGGAATCCGTGATGACGGGTACGTCGTCGCAGGAATACTCCCCTCCGCACATCAGAGAGTAAAGGAACACCAAGAGATAGTAAAGGAAATCACAAAGCCGCAGGTGGGGATGGTCAGGGGAGAGTCTGGTGGGCGGTCTCGGACGAGGGCCTGCGGGTCAGCCGCGGCCGTCGCGTCGGGCCTCGGCGAGCCGCCCGAGCACCTGGCGCACCACCTGGCTCCCGCGCGGCGCGAGAGGCGGCTCGTACGTCCAGGCATGCCCGACCCACGGATCGGCGAGGTGGGCGTCGGGAACCGGTGTGATCCGCAGCAGCGCCCGCCACAGGGGATCCAGCACCGGGCCGAACTCCCGGGTCTGGGCACGGTCGGCGACCATCATCAGGTGCACGCCGACCGCAGGACCTTCGTCGGCCAGGTAGCGGAGCCGGTTGACCGCACGGTCGTCGAAGCCGTGCGGGAAGTCGTGCACGATCAGCAGCTGCTCCGCGGTGTCCAGACCGGCGGGCAGGGCGTCCGCGGCACGGCTGCGCACGGCCATCTGGACGAGATCCACCCGTCGCGTGAGGGCCTCCAGGACCGCGGCCACCCCGCCGGCCCCGGGCTCCGGTGCCGCGCCCAGTGAGCCCGTCTCCCGCAGGGGCGCCAGCGCGGGCGCCGCGGTCCCTCCCGGATCGATGACCTGGACCGAGAACGTGCCCGCGGGGTGTACGGCGAGCAGCCGCGCCGCGACCGCCACCGCGGTGTCCATGGCCAAGCGGCGGCGCTCGGCCTCGTCGAGCGGCCCGTCCGTGAGCGCGCTGCCCAGCTCGCGGCGGGCGAACTCGCGCTCCGGGTCGTGACCGCCGCGGAGCGCCACCGCGCCGCCGCTGTCGATCCACAGACCGCGCTCCAGGGGCAGCCGGACCAGCATCGGGATCCGCAGCTCCGCGGCCTCCGGAAGGTGCAGATCACCCAGTCGCAGCGCCATCGGGCGCTCCAGGGGCGCGTGGTAACCCTGCCAGACGGGGCTGCTCCAGGCGGCGTAGGCAGGCGGCAGGGCGGGCTCGACGACGTCCGCTTCGACGGCGAGCTGCGCGAGATCCCGGTCGAGGGCGGCGCGGGCCCGGCCGACCAGTTGGGCGTGCCGGTCACGGGCCGCCGTCCGGGCGGCATCGGCCGCGGCGCCGAGGCGGTTGCGCGGGTCGGCGAGGACGGTGTCCAACTCCTGGTCCCTGCGGGACTCGGCGAAGTCGACGGCGCTGCGGTAGGCGGCGACCGTCCGCGCCAGGTCCTCGAACATGCCCCAGACCTGGTTGTAGAGCCGTTCGTCCATGCTCCAGCCGGCCGCGTCACCGGCCACCGGGGTGGGCGGCTCCTCCGGGGTGGGCGGCGCACCGGGAGCCGCGGCGGGCTGCGGCCGGACGCCCGGGGCGGGCAGCGGCGCGGGGGCGGGGCGGCGCTTCGGGTGGCGGTAGTCGATCGGGCCGCCCGTGCTGCCTGGGGCAGAGCCTTCACCGGGGCCCGGCCGGTCCTTCGCGGGAGCGTCCGGGGACACCGCGCCCAGGGCCGAGGGGGCCACGTGGTCCGAGGGGGTCTCCCGGGCAGGAGACGCGTCGCCGTCCGGGAGGCTGCCGCCCGGAACGCCGGACCGGCGTTCCCCGCCGACGGCACCGCCGTACGGCGCCGACGGCGCGGGCTTGGCGGGCGGCGCGGGCGTGGCCGACGGCGCAGGCGTGGCCGACGTGGCGGGCGGCGCGGGCGTGGCCGGCGCCCGCCCCGTGCCGGCCGCCTCTTCGACCGCCGCGGCCAGTTCCGCGGCCAGCGGCGCCCCCAGCCCCTGATCGTGGAGCAGGGCGGCGAGCCCGTCGATGTACCCCTGCCCCACCGCCCGCACCTTCCAGGCGCCCTGCCTGCGGTACAGCTCGACGGCGACCACGGCGGTCTCGGCGCCGAGACCGGTGAGGGCGTACGCGGCGATGCCGGTGCCGTCGAGGTCCGTGACGGCGACGGAGGGAGCGGCGGCGGCCCCGAATCCGGCGGGTCCACCGGCCCCCGGGGGCAGCGAGAGCAGGACGCTGACCCGGTGCACGGTGGCGGACAGCGCCTCCAGGTCCACCACCACGCGCTGCTCGGCCGCCGCCCGGCGGGGCACGTCGACACCGCTGCGCGACGGCGCCCCGGGATGGGCGACCGCGTCGGCGCCGGACAGCCTGCCCCGCTCGTCCCCGAGCGTGACCCCGGCCACGACGGGCCCGTCGGCCGTGATCCGGATCTCGACGCGGGTGTGGCCCAGCGGGTGGTTCTGCCCACGGACCAGCTCGGCCGTCATCGTTCGTCCCCCTGGGTCTCGTCCCGCCTCATGAGCCACCCGGCCCGGCCCTCGCGGGCGCCGGGCTAGGTCCTGTCGTCAAACTCCCGTCTGCCCCGCGACGCCTGGCACGCACGCTCGCCGCGTTGTCGGGATCTCCCCGGTACACCCAGTACCGAGAAGACCCTCCGCCTTGCGAGCGCACGCACCAGACGCCGCAGGGCCCGCCCTCCGGGCAGACGACGGGAGTTCGACGACAGGACCTAGGCCGGGCCGCACGGTGCTTACAGGTGCGGCAGGATCGCCGGCACGACGTCCTGGAAGGTACGGCCGTTGGAGGGCTCGCCGATGGCCGTCATCTGCCAGCCGGATCCCACACGGTGCACCTTGGACATGATCTGCGCCGTGTAGTCGCCGCCGCCGGTGAGGGTGTAGCGGGCCAGCTCCTGGCCGTTGGTCTCGTCGACCAGCCGGCAGAAGGCGTCCTCCACCTCGGTGAACGTCTGCCCGGTGAAGGAGTTGACGGTGAACACGATCTGGTCGATGTGCACCGGAACCCGCGCCAGGTCGACCAGGATCGCCTCGTCGTCGCCGCCCTGTCCCGCGCCGCCGACGAGGTTGTCGCCGGTGTGGCGCACCGAGCCGTCGTCGCTGACGAGGTGCCGGAAGAAGACCACGTCGATGGGGTTCTTGTCGGCGAACAACACCGCGGACGCGTCCAGATCGATCTCGCGGGTGCGGCGCCCGAAGAGCCCACGGCGCGGCGCCGACCGCCAGCCCAGCCCCATCCGCACCGCGGTCAGGGTGCCCCCGTCCGCCTTCGCCAGACTGATGCCCTGTCCCTTGGACAAATTGACCGACACGTGCCGTCCCCTCTCTGTACTGTCCCGCTGTCCCCGTCGCCTCTCCGGCGGCCCTGCCGACCCTACGCAGGAGCCCGGTCCTGGGCCGCACCCACCCCGCGTTCTGTGGCGTTTCTGCGACATGCGCGCGGACGCGGGTGCGGCGTCCACGGGACCGTGGCGCGGGCGCTCAGCGCCGGGGCGGACCCGCCGCCCCGGTGAGCACCCGCGCCGCAGTCACTTGACCCCCGCCTCCCTCATCTGCCGCAGCTCCTTCTTCAGTTCCCCGACTTCGTCGCGCAGCCGTGCCGCCACCTCGAACTGCAACTCGGCCGCCGCCGCCCGCATCCGCTCCGTCATCTCCTCGATCAACTCGGCGAGTTCGGCCGCCGGCCGGTCCGTCAGCGGCGCGCCGGCCTTGCCGCCCTTGGCCGCCTGCCCCTTCGCCGCCTTGCCCCCGAGCGCCGGGACGGGTGCCTTGGTCTCCGCGCCTTCGCCGCCCTTGCGATATCCGGTCCCCAGCAGCTCCTGGGTGTCGATCTCCTCGCGCGCGATGGTCGCCACGATGTCGCCGATCTTCTTCCGGAGCGGCTGCGGATCGATGCCGTTCGCCTTGTTGTACGCGAGCTGCTTCTCCCGGCGGCGGTTGGTCTCGTCGATCGCCCGTTCCATCGCCGGGGTGATCTTGTCGGCGTACATGTGCACCTGACCGGAGACGTTGCGCGCCGCACGGCCGATGGTCTGGATGAGGGCCGACCCGGACCGCAGGAAGCCCTCCTTGTCGGCGTCCAGGATGGCGACGAGGGAGACCTCGGGGAGGTCGAGGCCCTCACGCAGCAGGTTGATGCCCACCAGGACGTCGTACTCGCCCGCCCGCAGCTCCCGCAGCAGCTCGACCCGTCGCAGGGTGTCGACGTCGCTGTGCAGGTACCGGACCTGGATCCCCAGCTCCAGGAAGTAGTCCGTCAGGTCCTCGGCCATCTTCTTGGTGAGGGTGGTGACCAGGACACGTTCGTTCTTGTCCGTCCGGGTGCGGATCTCGTGCACCAGGTCGTCGATCTGTCCGTCGGTGGGCTTGACCACCACCTCCGGGTCCACCAGACCGGTCGGGCGGATGATCTGCTCCACGAAGCCGTCGCCCCGCGACAGCTCGTACTTTCCGGGTGTCGCGGAGAGGTAGACCGTCTGACCGATGCGTTCCAGGAACTCCTCCCACTTCAGCGGCCGGTTGTCCATGGCGGACGGCAGCCGGAAGCCGTGCTCGACCAGGGTCCGCTTCCGGGAGGCGTCGCCCTCGTACATGGCACCGATCTGCGGGACGGTGACATGCGATTCGTCGATGACCAGGAGGAAGTCGTCCGGGAAGTAGTCGATGAGGGTGTTCGGCGCCGAACCGGGCTCGCGGCCGTCCATGTGCATCGAGTAGTTCTCGATGCCCGAACAGGAACCGATCTGGCGCATCATCTCGATGTCGTACGTCGTGCGCATGCGCAGCCGCTGGGCTTCCAGGTGCTTGCCCTGCTTCTCCATCGTGGCCAGGCTGTCCGCCAGCTCTGCCTCGATGCCCGCGATGGCCCGCTCCATGCGTTCGGGGCCCGCGATGTAGTGGCTGGCGGGGAAGACGTACAGCTCCCGGTCCTCGCTGATCACCTCGCCGGTCAGCGGGTGGAGCGTGGAGAGCGCCTCGACCTCGTCGCCGAACATCTCGATCCGGACGGCCAGCTCCTCGTAGACCGGGAAGATCTCGATGGTGTCGCCGCGCACCCGGAACGTGCCACGGGTGAAGGCCACGTCGTTACGCGTGTACTGGATGTCGACGAACCGGCGCAGCAACTGGTCGCGGTCGATCTCGTCGCCGACCTTGAGCTGCACCATGCGGTCGACGTACTCCTGCGGCGTGCCCAGGCCGTAGATGCACGACACCGACGCGACGACCACGACGTCCCGCCGGGTGAGCAGTGAATTCGTCGCGGAGTGCCGCAGCCGCTCGACCTCCTCGTTGATGGAGGAGTCCTTCTCGATGTACGTATCGGACTGCGGGACGTACGCCTCGGGCTGGTAGTAGTCGTAGTAGGAGACGAAGTACTCGACAGCGTTGTTGGGCAGCAGCTCGCGGAATTCGTTGGCGAGCTGGGCCGCGAGCGTCTTGTTGGGCGCCATGACGAGCGTCGGCCGCTGCAGCTTCTCGATCATCCACGCGGTGGTCGCGGACTTGCCGGTGCCGGTCGCGCCCAGCAGGACGACATCCTTCTCACCACCGCGGACGCGCTGCTCCAGCTCGGCGATGGCCGCCGGCTGGTCGCCGTTGGGCTGGTAGGGGCTGACGACCTCGAAAGGCGCCACCGTGCGTTCGATCTTCGATACGGGCCGCATGGAAACCACCGTACGACCCGGCACTGACATCCGGCCGGGAAAACCCTCCGACCAGCGGATTCTCCGAGCCGGGCCGGACTCTGCGAGGGAGCCGGCCGGGCCGGCGCGGGGTCCGGATCACAGTGGGCCGCGTCCCGCCCCTCGCCGCGGTCCCAGGCCCTGCCCTGCGCCCGCCCACCCCTGCCTTCCCCTTCGTCACAGGACCGGCCTCCCGCCACCGACCGCGCCGCTTCCCGTTCGCCGTCCGTTCACTGCGTCCGCCGTCGTCCGTGCGCGGCGACCGGCCGGCCCGGCGTCCGCCCGCTTCCGGTCACCGTCCGGCTCACCGCGCCTTGGCCGGAATCGCTCGCTCCGGAATGCCCGTACGGCCAAAACCGGTCAGAAGCCCGAGGGGTGACGATCCGTCGGCCGAGATGCGGGTTCGCCGCGGCTCCGGCAAGTTGGACCGCGCCGGAACGTTCGTCTATTGCGCGGCGATTCCGGGCATCCCGTCACCACGGCGCTCAAACACGGAACACCGGCCACTTCTCGTTCAAATTCTGTCCATCCCTCGCCTGCTTCCCGGTACCGCCTGACTGCGAACCTCTGCCCATCCGACCGGTTCAGGCCACATCACGTCAGCTCTCGTCCACGACGTCCTGAGGAGTCCGTATGCGTCTTCGCCCCGTTGCCACCGTCCTCACCGGTGCGCTCATGGGTCTGTCAGCGTTCGTCCTCTCTCCAGCCACCGCACAGGCCACGACCGGTCACCACAGGACGGTGACGGTCGCGCACCGCGGCGCCCCCACCTACGCGCCCGAGAACACCATCGCCTCGATCGACCGGGCACACCGACTGGGATCCGACTGGGTCGAGAACGACGTCCAGCGCACCAAGGACGGCGAGCTGATCGTCATGCACGACACGACGCTCGACCGGACGACCAATGCCGAGCAGGTGTTCCCCGACCGCGCCCCGTGGAAGGTCGCGGACTTCACGCTCAACGAGATCGAGAAGCTGGACGCCGGCAGTTGGTTCGGGCCGGAGTTCACCGGTGAGCGCGTGCCCACCCTCCAGACGTACCTGGACGCCGTCACGCACAACGGCCAGAAGCTCCTCCTGGAGCTGAAGTCTCCCGAGCTGTACCCGGGGATCGAACTGCAGACCCTCCTGGAGCTGCGCCATGAAGGATGGCTCGACCGGAACCACGTCAAGCACCGGCTGATCGTCCAGAGCTTCAACGGCGACGCGATCAAGAACGTCCACGCCCTGCGGCCGGACGTCAAGACGGGCTTCCTCGGCAATCCCACGACCGCCCAGCTGCCCGACTACGCGGAGTTCTGCGACCAGATCAACCCCACGTACAAGGCGGCGACCCCGGCGTACATCGACGCCGTGCACGCCCTGAAGGGCCCGCACGGCCGTCCGCTGGAGGTCTACACCTGGACCGTCGACGACGCGGCGACCGCCGTCGAGCTCGCCCGATCCGGCGCGGACGGCATCATCTCCAACAGGGCCGACCTGGTCCGCGGCGCTCTGGAGAACAAGGGCAGCTGAACGTGGAGCGCGGTGGCCGGCGGGCCGGGACCGTCCTGTCCGGTCCGTTCGCCACCGCGTTGTCAGTGGCGCGTCCTAGGCTGAACCCGTGACGAACGCAGAGCAGGACGTGCAGGACGTACCGCGGCGCGAGTGGGCCTGGGGGCGGCTGGACACACCGGTCGGTCCTTTGCTGCTCGCCGCCACGGACGAGGGGCTGGCCGAGGTCCTCTTCCATGCCGACGAACGGGCCTCCCGGCGCGCGACGGCCCGCCTGGAGGGGATATTCGGTTCGGCCCCGCTCCCGGACACGCCGCACCTGGCCACGGCCATGGCGGAGCTGACCGCCTACTTCGCCGGCGAACTCCGGGCCTTCACGGTGCCGCTGGACTGGTCGCTCTCCTCTGGGTTCCACGCCCGTGTCCTGCACGCGCTGGCCGTCGGCGTGCCCTACGGCAGCGTCGTCGGCTATCAGGACCTCGCCGACCGCGTCGGGGAACCGGGGGCGGCCCGCGCGGTGGGCGCGGCGATGGGATCCAATCCGCTGCCTGTCGTCGTCCCGTGCCACCGGGTGGTGGCCAGCGACGGAGGCATCGGCGGCTTCAGCGGCGGCCTGGAGACCAAGCGCCTGCTGCTGGCGCTTGAGGGAGTGCTTCCCGCTCCCCTGTTCTGATCCCCTCCCGGCCGCCTGCGGCGCACGAAAGGCCCCGTCATGTCCCGCCAGATCGCACTGCTCCGCGGCATCAACGTCGGGGGCCACCGTCCCTTCTCCAAGGCCGCACAGCAGGCGCTGGCGGAATCCCTGGGCTTCCGGGAGGTGTCCGTTCTCCTGCAGACGGGCAACATCGTCTTCGCCGACCCCGGCACTCCTCCCGGGGAGACCGCACGGATCATCCAGGACCGGATCTCCGCCGATCTGGGCTTTTCGGTACCCGTCACCGTCCGGACCCGGGACGAGCTGGCCGCCATCGTGGCGGCCAATCCCTTTCCGCAGGCCGTGGCGGTACCCAAGAGCCTGCATGTCACGTTCCTCTCGGACGTGCCGGCCGACGCGTCCCGGCTGGAGGCCCTCGACCTGGGCTCCTACGCCCCCGACCGGTTCCGCCTGATCGGCCGCGAGCTGTACCTCTGGTGCCCCGACGGCATCGGCCGCTCCAGACTCGCCGACGCGGTGAGCCGGGCCCCTCTCGGCGTCACGGCCACCGCCCGCAACTGGAACACGGTCAACAAGATCCTGGCCCTGGCCGACGCCTGACCACGTACGGCGCTCACGGGGCCGGAACCCTCGCCCCGGGCGCGGCTCAGCGCCAGCCGTACCGTTCCCGCAGCCCCTGCGCCACCAGGCCGAAACGGTCCCGGTCCAGCGCGCAGGCTTCCCGGCGCATGCCCTCGGGGCGCACCCGCAGCACCCGGTCGAGAGCGACCCACGAGTCCCGGCCCGCCCGGTCCCACGGCCCGGTCCCGAGAGCGATCCACTCCCTGTCCTGGTCGTGCCGCTTGCTGGACAGCTGCACGGCCAGCAGCGTTCCCGCCGCTTCCCGGGCGACGACCAGCACCGGACGGTCCTTGCCCCGGCCGTCGTTCTCCTCGTAGGGCACCCAGGTCCACACGATCTCGCCGGGATCCGGGTCGCCGTCCGGATCCGGCGCGTAGGACGTCCGAACGGCACCAACGGTGTCCGGCAGGGCCTCCGTTGTCGCACCGGCCCCTCGGCTGCCCGACAGCGGCGCCTCTTCGCCGGATGCGGAAAAAGAAGTCGTCATGGGCTCACGCTAACGGGCCGTGCGCGGGCCGCCGCCACGGGCACCGGATGTCCTGCCGACGCGGGGAGCGAGCCGCGCCACGAGCCGCGCGGATCGCCGTGTCCGCCTGCGTCCGCGGTCCTGTGACCGCAGGTCAGCGGCCGTTGTCAGTGGTGGGTCGTACGGTTTTCAGCAGCGGGGGAAGGTCGCAGGGACCGCCCGGGGAGGGGATCACCATGTCCGAGACCACGACGTATCTGGAACTGTCCCAAGAGGGCGGCGGCGCGCACAAGTTCTACGAGGTGTCGGTGCGCGGCACCGCCGTTTCGGTGCGCTACGGCAGGATCGGCGCGGCCGGCCAGCAGCAGAACTCGACGTTCCCGACCGTGGAGAAGGCGCAGGCTGCGGCTGCCAAGAAGATCGGCGAGAAGGTCCGCAAGGGCTATGCGCCGGCCGTCCCCGGCGGGCGTGCGGCCCGCCCGGTGACCCGTCGTCAGGTCACCTCCGCCCCGTCGACGGCGCGCGCGGTGGCGCCGGTGCTGTGGCGGTTCCGCACGGGCGCCGCGGCCTTCGGGATCCACATCGCGGAGGACCGCTGCTGGGTCGGCAACCAGAACGGCGACGTCCACACCCTGGGACACGACGGCGAGGTGCTGGCGCGCTATCAACTCCCGGCCGGCGTCAAGTGCCTGGTCGCCGACGACTTCTGGATCTACGCGGGATGCGACGACGGCTCGGTGTACGACCTCTCGTCGAAGCTGCCGTTCGCCGCCTACGACATCGCCCCGGATGTCGACATCTTCTGGCTGGACATCCGCGAGGGCATCCTCAACGTCGCCGACCGCGACGGCGGGCTGACGGTCATCGACCACGAGGACGAGTATCAGTGGTCCCGGCGCAGTGCGGGCAGCAACGCCTGGATGGTGCGGCGTGACGAGCACGCGGTCTACCACGGTCACGGACGCGGGGTGACGGCATACGCCTCCGACGGCAGCCGGGAGTTGTGGCACACGCCGACCCAGGGGGCGGTGCTGTTCGGCTGGCAGGAGGATCACTCGGTGTACGCCGGTACCGACCGCCGGGTGGTGCAGCGGCTGGCCAAGGGCAACGGCGCGCTGGAAGCCACCTACCAGTGCGACACCGTCGTCTACTCCTGCGCCACCGCACCCGGCGGGCGCTACGTCTTCGCCGGCGACTCGGCCTCCTCGGTGTACTGCTTCGACGCCGACGGCACCCGGCTGTGGAAGCTGGGCACCGGAGGCGGCTCCGCCCTGTCCATGCAGTACCTCGACGAGAAGCTCTACATGGTGACCACCGACGGGTCGCTGGTGTGCGTGGACGCGAGCGACGCGGCCATTGCCGCGGCCCGTTCGGGTACGGTTCCGGTGGCCCGGGACGTCAAGTCGGCGGCTGCGCTGCCCACTTACACCCCGTCGGCCGCCGTGCAGACGGTGACCCCGTCGGCCGCCTCGGGCATCGTCGTGGAGTGCGTCCAGGCGAACGGCCGACTGCGGGTGCACGTCGTCTCCGAGGGGTACGAGCCCTCGTGGAACGTCCAGTTCCCGCGGCACATACGCCGCCCGGGGGTGCGCTACGTGGTCGATGACCTCGCGGCGGCCTCCGGTGGGTTCTATCGCGTCCGGGGCGAGATCCGGCAGCTCGTCTGAGTCCGCCGTCCCCCACGGAACGCCTGCTTCCCGTCCGCCGGTGCGTTCGCGCTCAGGCCGTCCCGTTCCAGGCGGGGCGGCGTGGATCGTCCGCCCGTACGACGACGTCCGCGGCCTCATCGGGACGGGTTTCGCTCTCGTAGCGCGCGAAGGCAGGCAGCGTCCAGCGCTCGCGCTCCGGGGTGCGGCGGGCGAGGGCGGCTCCGGAGAGTTTCAGGTGCACTGCGAGATCGAAGGGAAACCAGTGACCGAGCAGCAGAGGACCGTGCAGCACCAGCACTCCGCCCGGCGGCAGCTCCACGTACCCGCTGCGGGTGGCCCGGTCGGTCTGCGGATCCCAGAGGTCCGGCAGGACGCGTCCGGTGCCGCCCGGGTCCAGCGGCTGGAACACCTCCCGCCACAGTGCCTGCCGGTCGAACCACTCGTCGTGGTAGGCGTCCGGATCCTCCCGCCCGTATTCCAGGCGCAGGGAGGCGGGGCGCAGGAAGCCGTATGCGCCGGCCCGGTGCACGGCACGGCCACGCAGCCGCAGGGCCTCGGTCAGCCGGCCCGCCAGGTCCTGCGGGGCCGCGGCGGGAGCGCCGTCGACGGCGACCCGGAGCCAGGGGCTGCCGTCCTGCGCCGTTGTGGCGATGATGCGTTCGGCGAGCGCATCGGTCAGCCGTTCCCAGGTGATCGCTTGGAGCCGCACCCCGCCATTGTGCACGGCTGCGGGGCGCGCGGCGCCGGGCGTCAGCGGGACCGGGATCCGTCGTCGCGGAAACCGGAGATCACCCCGGCCTGGATGACCGTCCCGTGCAGCTCACCACCGCTGATGGTGTTGTGCACCTCCCGCACGGTCACCCCGCCCCGCTCCGGCTCCAGTTCGTCCAGCAAGGAGCGCAGTTCCGCGGCGGCCTCCGGGTCGTCGCGCAGCAGACGGCGCAGTCGTACCCGCCAGGCGGCGGTCACGTCCTCCACCTCGCCCGCCTCTCCGGCCTCTTGCGCGGCGGTGACCTCGGCCCGCGACGCCTCCAGCTCGCCTTCGATGACCTCTTCGTCGGCCGTGCCCCGCCGCCGGGCGAGGAAGGCGACCACCCGCCGCCGGGCCTGTGCCCAGCCATCCGTCGCCATCTGCTGCACCAGCGTCGTCGCGCCCGCCGCCGCGAGCGCCGTCAACTCCGCGTCCATCACTGCCCCTTGTCCCCGTGTCCCCGCCCGTGCGGCGGTCCGTCGACCGTACGCCGCCGAACCGTGCTGTGTCCCGCCCCCGGGCCGGTACCGCGTCGCTGTCGCGGCCCGGGGGCGGGCTGGTGCGTGCGCGTGCGTCTCAGGCCCGGTCGGCCGTCGGCCCCGCGGCTCCGTGGCGGCTGAGTTCGGCCGCCGCCTCCTTCGTCGCCTCGATCACCTGCTCCGGCACCACCGGCATCTCGGACTTGCGCTTGAGCAGCAGCACGGCTCCCATGATCGCGCCGTCCCACATGATCGGCGCCGCGCAGGAGTTCCAGCCGGTCATGCACTCCTCGTAGCCGAGCGCGCAGCCGAGGTCGCGGACCTCGGCCAGGGAGGCCAGCAGGTCGTCGTTGTCGCTGAAGACCCCGGGCCCTGCCTGGTCGGGTACGGGTTCGGCCAGTACCCGCTGCTGGAGCACGCCGGGCAGGTAGGCGAGGATCGCCCGTCCGGAGGCGCCGGTGCGCAGCGAGCGCGTCACGGACAGCACGTCGCGGGGCGTCATGCTCAGTTCGGCGAGGTCGGAGTCGCCGACCTCCATGTCGACGCACTGCCGTTGGGCCCCGGAGAACGGCGCCACCATGTAGAGGAACGCCAGCCCGCCATCGGTGGCCTCTCTCAGTCCGCGGAGTACCGTCTGCGAGACCGCCCCGTCGAGACGGTGGTCGAGTGCGGTGAAGGCCAGTCGGGCCGCGGAGGCGCGCAGCCGGTAGAGCCCCCGGTCCACCCGCTCGAAGCTCCGCTGGTAGATGCCGGACTGCAGGATGCGGTAGACGACGGAGTCGTCCAGACCGGTGAACTCGGCGATCTCACCGGGCCCGTGGGCGGATCCGCCGAGTTCGGCGAAGGCCGTCTGGACGAGGAAGACCCGCTCGGCATGGCTGGATCCCGACGTACGGGGCCTTGCGCCGGCGGCTCCGGGCGCCCGGCGCGTGGCCTTCGCCCGCCCATGGGTACCCGCCGTCACGCGCGGGACTGCGGAGGTGGTGGCCGTCACGGCGGCTTCCGACGCTGTCGTGCTGTTGCCCATCGTGTGCTCTCTCCCCTGGCAGTGATCAACGCCCGAAGGCGCACGGCAATTCCGGTGCCGGTCGGCACGTCCCCCGCCCGCGGGCCCTGCGCCGACTCTCCGCGGTGGCCTCCCGGGCCGTCCGCGGGAGCCGCTGCGCCGGCCCTGACCGGTGGATCAGCGGGCGACGTCGATCATGAGTTTCCCGGTCGGGGTGCGGGCCGCCAGGTCGTGATGGGCCTGCGCCGCCTGGTCGAGCGCGTACGCGGCGCCGGTCAGCGGGGTGAGCGAGCCGGCCGCGACCGCGTCGAACAGCGCCCGCATGGAGGTCGGCAGGGCCGTGCGGTCGGTGTAGAGCTGCGGCAGCCAGAATCCCGAGACGGTGAGGGAGCGCTCCATCAGGTAGCGGGTGGGCACGTTCGCCATCTCGCCGCTCGCGTAGCCGTACACCGCGAGCCTGCCGCGCGGCGCGACGGCGGCGAGCGTCTGCGCGAAGGTGGTGCCACCGGTCATCTCCAGCGCCGTCTGGACCGGTCCGCCCGCCGCTTCCAGGATGCGCTCGGTCAGATCGTCGCCTGTCGAGTCGACCACCGCGTGGGCGCCCAACTCCCGGGCCAGCTCGCGCTTCTCCTCCGATCCTGCCAGCCCGATGACCTTGGCACCGGCCTGGGCGGCGAGCTGGACCGCCAGCGACCCCAGCCCGCCCGCGGCGGCCGGGACGACGACGGTCTCCCCTGCGGTGATCCGCAGCACGGTGAACAGGAGATGCCAGGCGCTGTTCCCCTGGAGGACCAGCGCGACGGCCTGGGCGTCGCTGATGCCGTCGGGGATGTCCCAGGTGACGCGGCGGTGCACCAGGGTGCGCTCGGCATAGCCGCCGCCCCGGGTCAGCCCGACCACCCGACGGCCGCCGTCCACCGTCCCCACGACCTCGTTGCCGGGGATGTAGGGCAGGTCCACGGGCGCCAGGTAGGTGTTTCCCCGTACGTGCACGTCCGCGTAGTTGATGCCGGCCAGGGTGACGTCGACCCTCGCGTGGCCGGTCCTGGGCCCGGGATCGGGAACATCCGCGAGCCGCAGCACGTCCGGGCCGCCGAACTCCCGCATCACAATCGCGCGCACGACTCTCCCTCTGGGTCTCCGGTGTGGTGCCCGCACAGGGTAGGCACGGGATCTGTGCCCCCGGAGATTCCCGGCCAATTCGCGCCAACCCCGGTCGGTTTCCAGCTCTGTTGTGTCGCGTCGGACGAACATCTCCGGCAAGCTTTCTCACGTCGCGAGAAACCGTGCACGCGTTTTCCACCCATTGCATCGTCTTGGATCAGGTCTACGCATGGGTATCCGCGGGGTGGCTCCCATCTGCCCCTAGGACATTTCCGGGTACCGCATGTGATCTCCGCGCTCTACGATCCGGAGTCGTGTCCACCGTCGACTGGATGTGACGGCCGTGCTCCCCGGGACCGCGCGCACTCCGTGAGGCGGAGGCGCCGGCCCACCGCCTGCGTGACGGGCGGCTGGCGGGGCGCGTGGCCGCTCGGGCGGCGGGGCGTGCACAGGCTGAGGGGGAGTCATGATGCGGAAATCCGGCGAGGGCGTACCGGCCTTCGCGCCGGCGTGCCAAGACCTTCAACTGGCGGAGCCGCTGATACCGGCGCAGCTGCGCTTACTGCGGACCGCCACCGCGATCCTCCCGGCGTGGTCGGCCTCCTTCACGGCCGCCACCGATGCCGTCATCGCCGCCGCGCGCCGACGGACCCGCCCGGTCGCGGTGCCACCCTTTCTGGAGGCGGCCCGCGCACGCCCGGGAACCGCGCGCCCACGCCGAGAAAGAGGCTGCCCATGAACACGTCGAGCGGTACGAGCAGCAGCGGGCTCCAGTTCACCCATCCGCATCTCGCCGTGGTATTGGGCGGTGGATTCACCGGCCTGCTCGCCGCCGCCGCGCTGTCCCACGACGCCGATGTGGTCATCGTGGAACGGGAGATGATGCCCCGCACCCGGGTGCCCCGCCGGGTCCTCCCGCACCCCCGGCGCGCGCATCTGCTGACGACGGCCGGAGCCGGTGTGGTCGAGAGCCTGCTGCCTGGCATCACCGAACGCTGGCTGGCCGCGGGCGCCCTCAGGCTGCCGCTCCCCCCGGAGTTCGCGCTCCCGCCCGTACCGGGCCGGGCCCGCCGCCGCGCCCCGTCCGGGCACCTCCTCTCCTGCTCCCGCGACCTGCTCGACCGGGTCATCCGGGAGCAGGTACTGGCACTCCCCGGCGTCACCGTCCTCGACGAGACCGAGGCCGAGGGCCTGACCGGCACTCCGGAGGACGTCACCGGTGTGCGGGTCCGGGACGCGCTCACCGGTGAGGCCCGGCGGCTGGACGCCGATCTGGTCGTCGACGCCACCGGCAGGGGCTCCAAGACACCCGAGCGGCTGGCCGCCCTGGGACTGCCGGATGTCCGCGAGGAGGTCGTGGACGCCGGTCTCACCACGGCGACCAGGATCTTCCGGGCCCCGGACGGCAGCGGCACCCCCGTGCTCGCCACCGGCTCGGATCCGGAAGGGCCCACCCCGGGGCAGTCCGCGACGCTGGTCCCCATCGAGGACGGGCACTGGCTGGTGACGCTGACGGGCATCCTCGGGGGACGCCCGTGCCGGCACGCCGACCGGTTCGTGCCGTTCGCCCGCGGCATGGGTGACGGCTCCATCGGCGAACTCATCGCCTACGCGGAGCCGTTGAGCGAAGTGCGGCTCTCCCACGAAACCGTCAACCGCCGACGCCACTACGAACAGCTGGAGTCCTGGCCCACCGGCTTCGTGGCGCTGGGCGATGCCGTGGCGGCCTTCAACCCCGCATACGGCCAGGGCCTGCCCACCGCCGCCCGCCAAGCCGTCGCGCTGCGCGAGGTGCTGCGGCGGCACGATCTGGACGATCCGGCACTGGCCCGCAGCCTGCAGCGCAGCATCGGCCGCCTCGTCCAGGCTCCATGGACGCTCGCCGCCGAGCAGGACATCCGCTATCCGGGCGCCACGGGCCCCCGCCCTTCGGCCGCCAGCCGGCTCACCCACGATTCCGTGCACCGCATGCTGCACAACGCCGGCCGCCCCACCGTCTTCCCCGACCACACCGAACCCGCCGACCCGGCCGCACCGCCGACACGCCCGCTGCGCCCCTCACCGGTCCACCGCCTGCTGCCGCTCATCTCGCCCCGACCACTGATCACACCGCCGCTGTCGACACCACTGCCGTCCACGGCATTGCCGGGCAGCCCGGGTGCACAGGGCGATCCGACTGGGCCGGCCTCCCCTGCAGCGCCTCTCCCCGAGTCGCCGCGAGAGTACGACGGTTCCGCCGAGGACGCAGCACCCCCGGGCCCGCCATCGGCGGCTCCGGCCCCCGATACCTGCCCGGATCCACAGCCCGATTCCCGGTCCGCCACCACACCGCCGCCCGGCCCCGACTCCGCTGCTCCGGCGGACCGATGGCCGTGCCAGGGCCGCCGCCCGTGGCCCACGCCCTGACCCCGGGCCGCGCGTCGGCTCCGTTCCCGTCGCTCCCTGCGGCCGGGCCTGCTGAGGACCTGGCCGCCAGGGTCTGCGGCACCTGAATTACGGTGGTGGGCCGACAGAGAAGGCTGATCACGGACAGGGGTTGCGCTCACCGGTGGGACACGCTAATCGCAGCCTGGCCGGAAGCCGGAAGCCGGAAGCCGGAAGCCGGAAGCCGGAAGCCGGAAGCCGCTGACGGCTGGGCGTGTGCCGCCGACCGGGACACCAGCCATGGCCTGATACCCGCACTGCGGGTGCCCGTCGGCCCGGACCCCGACCGCTGGCGTACGTTCCCCGGCGAGCGGACCGTAGTGATCGTCGCCCGGACCGTCACCTCGACCGTCCGGGTCCTCGATGTGCTCGGTCCCATATTCCGCGACGATCCGCGCGTGGACCTGGTCTTCGCGTTCGACCCCACCTCCGCCTTCAACGACGGAGTCCACGACCTCGCCCGCTCCGTCGGCGCACGGATCCTGCCCTGGCACCAGTTCCCCCACCTCGCCCCCGACTTGATCATCACGGCTTCCGAGAACGCCGACCTCGTCGTCGGTGGACACACCGCCCCCGTACTCGTCCTTCCGCACGGCGTCGGGTTCCACAAGGTCGTCCCGGACTCCCGGAGCGACCAGGACCGCCTCGCCGGAGTCGTACCGGACGCCCTGCTGCGCAGCGGCCGTGCCCGGATCGCCGTCTCACACCCCGATCAGGCCGCCCAGTTGGCCGCCGCCCACCCTGCGACCGCGGGCCGCACCCTCCTCATCGGCGACCCCTGCCACGACCTGCTGGTCAATGGGCAGGAGCTGCGCGACACCTACCGCGAAGCCCTCGGGGTCGGGGACGACCGCCGTCTGATCATGCTCAGCTCGACCTGGCGCGACCAATCCCTCCTCGGCCGTGAGCCCTCCCTCCCCGCGCGCCTGCTGGCGGAGCTCCCTCTGGACGAGTACGCCGTCGCGCTGGTCACCCACCCCAACATCGTGGCGGCACACGGCACTTACCAACTCCGCACCGTGCTGAGCTCCGCTCTGGGCGCAGGTCTGCTGCGCATCCCGCCGACGGACGGCTGGCAGGCGACCCTGCTCGCCAGCGATCTCCTGATCGGTGACCACGGCTCCGTGACCTTTTACGGCGCCGCGCTCGGCAAACCGCTGCTGCTCGGAGCCTTCGGTGGCGACGAGGCCGTGTCCGACACCCCCATGGCAGAACTGGGCCGTCTCGCACCCCGGCTCATCACCGATGTACCGCTGCGTCCGCAGATCGAGCAAGCACTCGCCGACGCCGCGCGGGGCAGCGAGGGCACCCGTCCGCTGGCGGCCCTCGGTGACCGAGCGCTCGTGGCTCCGGGGCGCGCACTGCAGCGCCTGCGCGCTGTGGTCTACGACCTCCTCCGCCTTGCTCTCTCCGAGCCCTCCTCCCCCCTCCCCCGCCCCGCCCCCGATGACCCGGTTCCGGCGGACCACCAGCCGGACATCACCGCGGTGTTCGTCACCACCCGGGTCGGCGATACGCCCGCCGGCCCGCAGGTGACCGTCCGGCGCACCCCCGCCTCCGTCGCCCACTTCACCGCCGCGGACGACGCCACCACGGACGGCATCACCACGGACATCGACTACGGCGGTGACCCCACCGGCACCGAGGGCACGTTCCGCCACCTGTCCTGCAGCGACCGGGAACGGGACCGCAGGCTGCCGGAGAGCGCCTCGGTTCTCATTCGCGAGACGCCCGCAGCGACCGTCACCGCGGCCGACCGCTGGGCCACGGCCACCCTGTCCCGCTACCCGGGCTGCCGCATCGCAGCAGCAGAGATCGAAAGCGGTGGCTGCCGTATCCGACTGCACGACGGCCGGGCCGTCGACGTCTCCGCCACCGGAAGCATGCGTGATGCCGCCGTACTGGCCGCAGCGGTCTACGCCCTGCTGCGTTCCGGACGCCCGCTGACGAACACCATCATCGGCATCAGGGCCGGCGCCCGCACTGAGGACGCCGACCTGAGCCTGGTCCACCGGACCGCTTGAAAGGACTGGCGCTCAGGAGGACCGGTGTCCAGGGCGGGCACCACGTCACGCCATGCGGGAACTCCCCCTACTCCGCCCACCGCAAGGCTCGCGGCCACACCATCACGGCCCCGCCTCGTCGGTGGGCTCCGGCGAAGCCGTAAGACGGCGCCGCAGTTCCTCCGCACGCGGACCGCCGCCGGCCTCGTATATTTCCAGCGCCCGGGTCAGATAGCGTCGCCAAGCCTCACGGTCACCCCGCTCAGCGGCGATCTCCGCGAGTGCCTCACAAGCGTGCGCCTCGTAGTGCACGGCCCCACGCTCCCGCAGCATCTCGACGGCCTCCTCCAAAGCCCTGAACGCCTCGTCGGTGTTTCCGAGCCTGCGTTGAGCGCCTCCTATCGCCGCCAGCGCGCGTGCTCCCATCCGCCGGTCATCGATCGCCAGGAACCGGCCGTAGGCGTCCTGGAGAGTACCCAGCGCCTCTTCCCGTTCTGCGGCCTCCTGCGCACAGCCCATGAAGTACAGCCCGATGGCGATGCCGCGTTCGTCCCCCGCCTCGCGGTAGAACGTCATCGCCTCCTCGTACGTGGCGATGGCGCGCGACGGTTCGCACCGGTCCCAGTAGCGGCCGTAGAACTCGCGGACGGAGGCCCGGAGCAGCGTATGGCCCGACTCATCGGCCCTGGCCAGAGCGGTCTCCAGCTCGGCGCGAGCCCGGTCCAGCTCATCGCGGTCCATCAGAGGGCGGGAAAGGAGCGCGCGCAGCCTGGCCTCGGCTGCCGGGTTGCCGTCCGCAGCGGCTTCCTCTGCGCCCAGCTCGCCGGACTCGGTCCAGTCGTTCAGATAGCGCCGGTTGAGGTAGAGGGCGGTCAGCGCCTCCGCCAGTTCCCATGCCTGCCGGTGCCAGCCGTGTGCGGCGGCGGCGCGCTGGGCCGACAGCAGCTCACCCCGCCAGCCGTCCAACCAGTCCAGAGCCTCGCCCCGGCTGCCGAATGAGAGGGCTTCGTCGGCTTCGCCCAGCCGTTCGACGTACCGGCCGATCCGCATGCGCCCCGCCATCACGGCATGATCGGCGTGCCCTGCCCGAGTGAGGAGATGCTCCACCACACGCCGCACCGCTGCGGCCCGCTCCGGCTCGCTCTCCGTGCGGAGCGCCTGTTCCCGGGCGTGCAGGCGGACCAGGTCGTGGAAGTCGTAGCGTCCGTCGGCCACCACCGTGACGAGGCTCGCCGTCTCCAGGCTGTCCAACTGCTCCTGTGCCTGTCCGACGGTCGTGCCCGCGGCAGCCGCTGCGGTCTCCGCATCCCAGCGGCGCCCAGGGTAGATCCCCAGCAGGCGGTACAGCCGCGCGTCCTCCTCGGGCAGCCCGTCGTAGGCCATGCCGAACACGGCTGCCACGGCCCGTTCCCGCCCGATGCGCAGTGCATCCAGCCGCCTGTGCTCGTCGGCGAGTTCGCCGGCCAGTGCCTCAACAGTCAGCCTCGGGTGCGTCACCAGACGGGCGGCGGCCACATGCAGGGCGACCGGCAGACCTCCACAGCACTCCACGATCCGTTCGGCGGCCTCCTCCGCCGCCGCTATCCGGGCTTCCCCGCAGAGGTCCTTGAGGAGTTGCAGTCCGTGCTCCGTACCGAGGGGTTCCAGCGGCATCAGCCGTGCTCCGTCCTGTATCAGCTCACCGAGCCGCCCCTGGCTCGTCGCGAGGACCACGCTGCCGGGCCCGCCCGGGATCAGCGCCCGTACCTGCGCCGGTTCGGTCACGTCGTCGAGCACCATCAGCACCCGTTCCCCTGCCGTGCGGCTGCGGAACATCGCGGACAACTCACCGAGCGATTTCGGCAGATACTGGTCCTCGACCCCCAGCGCGCGCAGGCACCGGCTCACGCCTGCCGAGACATCGCCGCCCACCTGGACCCGTAGCTCGGAGAAGTCGACGTAGAACTCGCCACCGGGAAAGCCGCCGTCCTTGCTGTGGGCCCATCTCCGTGCCGTGGCGGTCTTACCCACCCCGGCGAGACCGCTGAGCACGGCGACCCGTGGCGCCCCGCCGGCGTCCGCCACCCAGCTGTCGATGGCCTGGAGAACCGGCTCCCGGTCGACGAACTGCACCAGATCTGCGGGCACTTGGCGGGGCACCGGCACCTCTGGCCGTGGTACCTCGATCCGTACGCCGCCCTCGATCACACCGGCCTGCACCACAGGCCCGTGCACCTCCCCCGAAAGATCGTTCCGTACGCCCCCGTCGCCCACGCCTCGGCCCTCCATCGCTGCCTCGCCCCTCCCCATCGGCCCTCCCCGATTCCGTACTCCAAAACGCTACTTGACGGCAGTGACACCGCGGCAGGGCTGTGGATAACTCGCCGTAACCGCCGCGGGAGCAACGCAGCGCGCTGGGCCGCTTCCGCGGATCGAACGGGAGGCCGCGGTCAGACGCCGTCGCCTCCACCTGCTTTACGAACGTCCCCCGCGCCCTGCTCCAGCGTCGGCTCGGTGCCCAGCAGGCGGTGCGCGAGGGTGAGCGCGGTGTTCGGACGCTGGGCGGGGGCGGGGGCCCGGGTGCGGTGTGTGGGCAGGCGTTCGATGGTGGTGACGCCCTCGTCGGATTCGAGGGTGGGGGCGTAGCCGGCTGCTCGGAGCGCCTTGAGGGTGTCGGCGGGTGGGCGGCTGCTCACCAGGACCGTGCCGGCGATGGCGCGCAGGCCCAGGTCGCGCAGGGCGCGGTGGGCGGCGAGTTCAGCGATCAGGGTTTCGTCGTCGGACCGGATGCAGCAGGCCGCCGGGAGGACCCGCATCCGGCCGTGGGTGCGGGCGGTGTCCCGGACGAGGTAGACGAGGGGCTGTGGGAGGCCGCCGTCGGCCGAGGCCGTGGTGAGCGCGTCGATGAGGGAGTCGGGCCGGTGCCCCGTGTCCAGCGCGTGGCGTACGGAGTCAGGGGTGAAGCGCCAGGTGACGGCGTGGCCTTCGGATTCGCGTTCGGCGGCGGCGGTGAGCAGTGCGGCGAGGTCGGGGGCGGGGCGGCCCGGCACGACGGCCGTCAGGTCCGCCTGGAAATGGGCGTGTTCGAGGAGCGGAGGGAGCAGGTCCGCCAGTGTCCCGTCGAGGTCGTGCGGGTCGTTGAGCAGTGCGCGGCCCAGCGGGGTGAGGGTGCCGTGCGCGACGAGGCCCAGGTGGGCCGCTTCGTGGAGGGTGTGCGCGGCACGCTCCTCGGTCATCGGTTGTGCGGCGACAGCGAGCGGGCGGTGCCACTCGGCGGCGTGCAGCAACTCCTGCAAGAGGGTGCGGGCGGTTGCGTCGCCCTCGGGGTGTTCCAGG
This sequence comes from Streptomyces sp. NPDC050161, assembly GCF_044460025.1. Classification (NCBI taxonomy): domain Bacteria; kingdom Bacillati; phylum Actinomycetota; class Actinomycetes; order Kitasatosporales; family Streptomycetaceae; genus Streptomyces; species Streptomyces sp. NPDC050161. The sequence continues at coordinate 181,063 of NZ_JBITJM010000006.1, forward strand.
GGCGGCAAGGGGGCCCCGGCGCCGAGGGGAACGGTGGCGAGTGCGGCCAGCAGGGCGTGCCGCAAGGCGGGGGCGTGCCGGTTGTGGCCGCGTACCAGTGCCGTCGGGGTCTCCCCGAAGGGTGTGTGGGTGGGGACGTCCCACAGGGCCCGCCATGCGGCGAGTACGGGGGCCAGTCGCGCGCCGGGGGTGCGGGCGAGCCAGTCGTCGTATGCGCTGGTGGGGAGGGCGGTGATGCCGGACGGGGTGCGGGTCAGTGCGATCAGGTCGGCGGCGAGGGTGAGGTCGAGGAGCAGGCGGGTGTGCGGTTCGGTGGTGCCTGCGGCCTTGGCCAGGCGTTTGATTTCGCGGACGGCCAGGCCGCCGGATTTGCGGAGCGCCGCGGGTTGCGTCGCGAGGGCGGCCAGCAGGCGGTCGACGGTGGCGGCGAGGGCGGATGCCGCGGCGGCGGATTCGTCGTGGAGGGAGGCCGGGCCGATGGCGGCGCTGCCCGGCCGGGCCGTTGCTCCGGTGTCGTACGCCGCGGGGCGCGGCGCGGCGGGGGTGAACGGCCCGAGGGGGTGGGCGGCCAGGAGTTGTGCGGTGCGTGGCGGGACGACGATCCGGCCGTCCTCGGTGGGGGCGGCGAGTCCGTCGGTGTAGAGGGAGTCGAGGGCGCGTTCGGCGGCCGTGCGGGCGGGGCCGTGCAGGGCGTCGAGCGCGGCGTAGGTCTCCTCGGGTGGCACGGGTTCGCTGGCCAGTTGGGGGAAGGACAGCCGGTGTGCCATCAGGGACTGGTAGTCGGCACCGGATGAGGGGGCCGCCGGGGCGGGGGTGCCGCGGCCGGTGTGGTCCTGGCTGATGCGGGCGGTGGCCGCGAGTACCTGGAGTCGCGGGTGATCGAGGTGCAGCACCAGGTGGTGGAGGGTCTCGTACGACCACAACGCGGCTGCCAGGCCCCGTAGTTCGGTTGCTGCGGGGCGGCGCGAGAGCGGTTCGGCGTGCCGGGTGAGGAGCGCGGCGAGCTGTTCGGGGGTGCGCCGGGCGAGGGAGCGGGTGAGTGTGTCGAGTCCTTCCACGGTGTCGAGATTAGTCATCGTGCGAGGAGGTCGGTGAGGGCGGCCAGGGGGTCGGGGTTCGCGGGGCCGGTAGGCCACCAGTCCTCGGCTCCGGGCTCGGATTCGTAGGGGTACCAGCGGCCGTCGTGCCCGAACCGGAGCTGGACGTGGCGGTGGGGGTCGGTGAGGCGGTTGTCCTGCGGGCGCATGGCCGGCAGGTCCGCGGCCAGCAGGGAGCTGCGGGCGCGGTCGAAGTCGCCGGCCGGAGGGTTCCACGGCTCCTCCAGGAGGGAGAGCCCTTCGAGGCCGCCCTGTCGCCAGGCCGCGACGGCCCGCGCCACGTCAGCAGGGGTGCGGTCGGTGGCGGTCGCGAGATCGCGGAAGAGCGCACGGGTGGTGGAGGTCAGGCCCGCGGTGGGGTGGGCGGTGGCGGCCAGGCGGATGGCGTCCTCCCACGGGGTGAGCGTGGGGAAGGGACTCGGCACCGGTATGCGGGCGGTGCCGGGTGGCGGGGCGGCTGTGGTGGTCAGGCAGGCATGGGCGCGGGCTGCCGCGTCGGCGGCGAGGAATTCGAGGGCGGCGGGGTCGAACGGGAGGTCGTCGCCGTCGGGGAGGGCCGGTGCGCCACCGGGCTGTGCGGGCGGCGGGAAGGGCGGTGGGAGCGGCGGTCTCGGGTGCTCGGCCAGCGCGTCACGGGCCAGGATGCCGCGTGTTGCGGTGGCCGGCGGGGGCTCATGGCCTGTGGGGGCTCCGTGGGGCGCGGCCTCCGGTTGGGCGGCGGGTGGTGCGTCCGGGGTGGTGCGCCCGCTGCTGGGAGGGACCATCTCCTCCAGGACGGCGTCGGATGCGGTGCCGGCGGGGAGTCCGCGGGCGGTCTTCCCGGCCTGGTCCAGCGGCGCGGTCCGCGGGGGTTCACGCGTCTCGCGGACGGTGTGGACCGCGCTGCGGCGGGTGAGGTCGTCGAGGAGTTCGCGTTCCCCACGGCCGCGCATCAGCAGCAGTACGAACGGGTCCGCGTCCAGCAGGCGGGCCGCCTGGAAGCAGAGCGCCGCGGCGTGCTTGCAGGGCCTGCCGTGGTCCGGGCAGGAGCAGCGGGGAATGAGGTCGCCCGGCCCCGGAAGGAGCCGTACGTCGCTGTCGGCGAGGGCTTCGGGCAGCTTCTTGGCCAGGAGGGCGGTGAGGTGGTCGGGCTCGGCGGCGATGGCGTCGAGGAGCGCGGACCAGTCCTCGTCCGCGAGGGTCCGCAGGCGGATTTCGGCACTGTACGGGCGTGGTCTGCTGCCGCGTACGGTGGCGAGGATGCGCCCCGGGGTGACGTTGATGGTGTCCACGTGTCCGTCACGGGCGTAGGTCCGGCCGCGGGCGAGGCGAGCGCCGTCCAGGGCGGTGGTTTCCAGCGCGTCCAGCCAGGCGCTTCCCCACCAGGAGGCGGCGAACGGCCCGCCGCTACGGGACGGCAGGGGCGGGAAGGTACGGGAGCGGTCGGCGCGGGCCATCCGGTCCGCGGCGGCGGCTCGCCCGGAGGTGGTGTACCGGTTCCGGAGGGACGCGCCCGATGCGGGGGCCGGCGCACCTGACCGTCCTGTTGCGCGACGGCTCGGCCCGTCGGCGGGGCGGGGGCTCATGCGGGCCTCCTCAGGGAGACGAGGTCGGCCAGTTCAGCGTCGGACAGTTCGGTGAGTGCCGTCTCGCCTCCGGAGAGCACCGTGTCGGCGAGGGTTCTCTTGGCGGCGAGGAGGTCGGCGATGTTGTCCTCGACGGTGCCCTCGGCGATCAGGCGGTGCACCTGGACGGGCTGGGTCTGCCCGATGCGGTAGGCGCGGTCGGTGGCCTGTTCCTCCACCGCGGGGTTCCACCAGCGGTCGTAGTGGATCACGTGCCCGGCGCGGGTGAGGTTGAGGCCGGTGCCCGCGGCCTTGAGGGACAGCAGGAACACCGGTTCCTCACCGGACTGGAAGCGGTCGACCATCGCCTCCCGCTGTGCGACGGGGGTGCCGCCGTGCAGGAGTTGGGTGGGGATGCCCCGGGTATGGAGGTGCTGTTCGAGGAGCCGGGCCATTTCCACGTACTGGGTGAAGACGAGGGCGGCGCCGCCCTCGGCGAGGATGGTGTCGAGGAGCTCGTCGAGCAGTTCGAGTTTCCCGGAGCGGGCGACCAGGCCGGGTGCGGCCTCCTTCAGGTACTGCGCGGGGTGGTTGCAGATCTGCTTGAGCGCCGTGAGCAGCTTCATCACCAGCCCGCGGCGGGCGATGCCGTCGGCGGCTTCGATCTTGGCGAGGGTTTCCCGGACGACGGCGCGGTACAACGCCGCCTGTTCGCGGCCGAGCGCCACCGGGTGGTCCGTCTCGGTCTTGGGCGGGAGTTCGGGCGCGATACCGGGGTCGGACTTCTTGCGGCGCAGGATGAACGGGCGCACCATCCGGGCGAGCCGCCGCGCCGCCTCCGGGTCCTCACCGCCTTCGACGTCGCGTGCGTGCAGGGCACGGAACGTCTTCAGCGGGCCGAGGAGCCCCGGGGTGGTCCAGTCGAGGAGGGCCCACAGTTCGGACAGGTTGTTCTCGACCGGTGTGCCGGTGAGGGCGATACGGGCGGGGGCCTTGATGTCGCGCAGTGCCTTGGCCGTCGAGGACCGTGGGTTCTTGACGTGCTGGGCCTCGTCGGCGACGACCCATCCCCAGGAGCGGGCGGCGAGTTGGGCGGCGCTGCTGCGCATCGTCCCGTAGGTCGTCAGGACGAAGCCGCTGTCGAGATCGTCGAGGCTGCGCCCGGCACCGTGGAAGCGGCGTACGGGCGTGCCGGGGGCGAAGCGTTCGATTTCGCGCTGCCAGTTGCCCAGCAGGGAGGCGGGGCACACGACGAGGACGGGGGCGGGTGGACGCCGGTGGAGGTACAGGGCGATGACGGTGACGGTCTTGCCCAGCCCCATGTCGTCGGCGAGGCAGCCGCCGAGGCCGAGGGAGGCCATGGTGTCGAGCCAGGTCATGCTGCGGAGTTGGTAGTCGCGGAGTGTGGTGTGCAGTCCTGGTGGCTGGGGCAGTGGGCGGTTCTTGGCGGTGAGGCGGTCGCGCATCGCGGCGAGCGCCCCCACGGGGACCACCTCGACCGCTTCGCCGTCCACTTCGGTGGTGCCGTTGAGCGTCGCGGCGAGTGCGTCGGCCGGTTCCACGTACCCCAATTCGCGTTTGCGGGCCTTGCGGACGAGCGCGGGATCCACGAGCACCCATTGGTCGCGCAGCCGCACCATCGGACGGTGCGCCTCGGCCAGTTCGTCCATCTCCGCCTCGGTCAGGGGCACCCCGTCGAGGGTCATCTGCCAGCGGAACTGCAGCAGTTCCTTGGTGTCGAAGAATCCGAAACCGTCCGCGGCGGACCCGGGAGCGGGGCGCAGCACCGCGGCTGCCGTCAGCCCTCGGGCCAGTTCCTTGGGCCAGTGGACGGTCACGCCTGCGGCCTTGAGCCGTGGCGCCGCCGGGCCGAGCAGTTCGTACAACTCGTCCTCGCCGAGCGGCAGTACGTCGGGGACCGGCCGCTCCAGGAGGCGGCCGAGCGGGTGCCATACCCGGGCTGCCCGGCGGAGCGCGAGGAGCGTGTCGACCCGGGACCGCGCGCCGAACCGGTCGGGCCCCAGGTCCTCCCACAGGTCCCGCGCATCGGCGACCAGGGTGGGGTCGGTGAGGCTGTGCACCTGGAGTACGGCCGCCGCGGCGCCGCGCTCCGGCATGCCGCCCTCCGTACCGGTGTCTTCTCCGGTACCGGTCTCGTCTCCGGTGCCGGCGGGGGCCGGTGCGCTGATGTCGAAGAGCCGGTGCGGAGCGAGGTCCAGGCGCAGAGAGAGCCGGACGCCTGCGTCCACCCCGGCCGCCACCTCTGCGGCCCACTCGCGCGTACCGGGGATCTGCTGTGATGGCTGCGCGGCGTACGGGGCGCCGGCGACGAGGGCGGCGGCCGGTGTGCGCGGCAGTGCGTCGACGACAGCATCGACGAAGTGCCTGACCAGCTCCGTCGGATCCAGCAGCCGTAGTGGGCGAGTGCCGGGGATCGGTGTGGCGTAGGCGTCGGCGGGCATCGCTGCGGCGATGGCCCGTAGGTGTGCGGCGTCCTCCGGGTCGAGAGGGCCCGCCCGCCAGGCGTCGGTGTCCGCGTCGGTCAGTCCGGGCAGCAGCCGGCCGCGCGACGTGAGGTGCAGGGCATGGAGCGCGGCGGCACCCCAGCCGGCCGCCGCAGGATGGGCGGCCGGGTCGTACCGCGCGCCGATCAGCAGCGGGACCGCTTCGGCCACCGGCAGCAGCACGGCGGGCACCGCGCGGCTGCGTGCGCCGTTGCCGTGCCTACGGGCCACCGTCACCCGCGACTCCGCGGCGGGAAACCGGTCGTCACCGGCCACTACTCCCCCGGCAACTGCTGCGTCCCCGGCTCCGAGATCCGGGAGCGGGCCGCCGTCCGGCCGCCAGAAGGCGACCCGGCCTGCGCGCGGAGGCTGTGCGGGAAGGAAGGTCACGGCACAGTGGCTCGGAACGGTGCCACCGGACCCGGTGCCGCCGGGCGCTGCCGACAAAGCGCGGCGCAGCTGCCAGGACGCCCCCGCGACCTCATCCCGCTGCTGTGCCATGCCGTCCCCTGGAACTCGGTCTCTCCATACCGCTCGCGGTGCCTTCCCTGCCTGCCGACCCTTCCGGGCGGCCCCGACCTGCGAGTCTACGATCGCGCGCACTGCCCCTCCTCCATCGTGCCCGCCCGCCTCTTCCTCACCGGCGCCGAGCGCCCGGTGATCACCGTCCGCAACCGACGACGGCGCGGCCGAACCCTGCGATCCGACGATTCCGACCGCGCCCTCCTCACGCCAACCACTCCCCTCCAGCACGGCGATTTCCTGCTCGCCCGGCACCGCCCCTGCGGTCGCGGCTGCGTCGGCGCACGAAGGGATCGGGATTGCCTCACCGCCGTGGACCTGTGCCACCGCTTCGGAATCGATAGAAGCAGACGCCACTGACAATCCGCTCCGCACGACGTCCCCGCCCCGCGCTCGCCCGCGCACACGATCCGCAGCAAGCGACACCGCGGAGTTATCCACAGGCCGCGAAATTTCTCACCCCTCAACCTCAAAACGGTTACAGTGAGTGACATATTAACTCTCAGTCACCAGTCGATCCCCCTGAGGAGTTCCCGTGTCCGCACCGGCCCCCACCCAAGCCCCCACACCCGAGCAGATGGCTGCGGCAGAAGCGTTCCGGACCGGATCCGATCTCGTGATCCAGGCCGGTGCCGGAACGGGAAAGACCACCACGCTCGCGATGCTCGCGCAGGAAGCACGGAGCCAAGGCCGACAGGGCCGTTACCTCGCCTTCAACAGAGCCATCGCCCGCGATGCCGCGCGGACCTTCCCCGCCGAGGTCAGCTGCGGCACCGCGCATGCCCTCGCCTACGCCGCCATCGGCAGGCGCTATCAGGCCCGGATGAACGCGCCCCGGCAGGCAGGCTGGAAGGTGGGAGCGGCCCTGGGCATCGACGCCGGGACGTTCTTACGCCTCGGGTCACGCAAAGTCACCCACAAGGCGCTGTCCTACACCGTCCTGCGCACCGTCACACGGTTCTGCCAATCCGCCGACAGGGACATCGGGTTCCACCACGTCCCGCCCCTGCGCGGCGCCGAGTCCGAGTCACTGCACCGTCGGCTGGCGGAGCTCGTGCTTCCCTACGCACGCAAAGCGTGGGCGGATCTGCAGCATCCGGACCACGGCGTCGTCCGGTTCGAGCACGACCACTACCTCAAGATGTGGGCGCTGCAGGATCCCGTCATCGCCGCCGACGTCCTCCTCCTCGACGAGGCGCAGGACACCAACCCTGTGGTCGAGCAGGTATTCACCGCACAGCGTGGACACGCGCAGCTGGTACTGGTCGGCGACTCCGCACAGGCCATCTACGGCTGGCGCGGCGCCCGCGATGTCCTGGCCGGGTTCCCCGGCCGGCAGCTCAGCCTCTCCTGTTTCCTTTCGCTTCGGGCCCGCTCTGGCCACCGAGGCCAACCGCTGGCTGGCCATCGCCGACGCCCCGATCCGGCTCACGGGCGCGCCGTGGCTCACCACGGAACTGGCAGCGGTCCCCGACCCACAAGCCATCCTGTGCCGGTCCAACGCCGGAGCCATGGTGGAGGTGATACGGCAGCTCGAAGCGGGCCGCCGGGTAGCGCTGACGGGCGGCGGAGACGCTCTGCGCGCCTTGGCCCGCGCGGCACACGCCCTGGAGTCCGGCCGACGCACGGCACATCCCGAGCTGATGCTGTTCGAGTCCTGGGCGGAGCTGCGCGAATACGCGGAGTGCGACCCGGCAGGACGCGACCTGCTGCCGCTGGTCGAACTCGTCGATGACCACGGCGCCGATGCCGTGCTGTGCGCCCTGGACCGCCTCTCCCCCGAAGACGTCGCCGAAGTCACGGTGTCCACGGTGCACCGGGCCAAGGGGCGGGAGTGGGACAGCGTGCGGATCGCGGACGACTTCACGGGCCCTGATGATCTCGAAGAGCGCGGCGACGACGGGGCTCCGCTGCCCGGCCCGATCGACGTGGATGAAGCCCGCCTGGCGTACGTGGCCGTGACACGCGCCCGGTCACGCCTCGACATCGGCGGGCTGTCCTGGATCAACCTGCACCCGGCCGGCGACCCTCGCCCTGCCACCCCCGGTCCAGCGCCGTCGGCCGTTCCGCTCCGCCCAGTTGAACAGCCGAAGCCGACGACCACGAAGAGACCCCCGCAAGCCCCGCCATCACCGACTGTGCACGATGGAGCGGTACGCGGCGACGAGTGACGGACGCAGCGATCAGGAGGACCATGGAGAAGGGAGATGGGTGCCAATGCGTACGGGAAATGAACCCCTCCACGCACGCAGCCCCCTGAAGATCCGGTGTGGGCTGGCGCTGTGGGGCCTGCTGTGGGCCGTCGCCGGGACGGTGGCCTTCGTCGTGGCCGGCAGACCGGAATGGGCGGCGGCGTGTGCCGTGCTGGCGGCGATCACCGCCACGGACCTGACCCTGGTGATCCGGCACATCCACCAGGGAGCCCACTACCAACCGGGCAAGGAGATACCACCGTACGAGCCGGACCGCGGGCGGAACGGCGTCTTCAGCCGACCGAGATCTTCCGGTCGCGGTCGCAGGCCCGGATCGTAGGCAGGTCAGGCCCGGAGATCGCCCAGACCACCCAGGTCATCCGCCTTCCTCACTCCGTGCGAAGCGGGCCGCTTCGATGAAGTCGGGGCGGGGGTCCAGGGCAGCGGCGAGGCGGAAGTGCCGCAGGGCTTCCTTGGGGCGGCCGGCCCGCTCAAGAGTGCGGCCCAGAGCGAAGTGGGCGAATGCATTATCCGGCTCACGGTCCAGCACGATCTGGAACTCCAGTTCCGCCGGGCGCAGTTGGGCCCCCAGGAAGAAAGCCCGAGCGCGCAGCAGCCGCGCCGCGGTGTTCTCCGGGTGCGCGGTGATGACGGAGTCGAGCAGTCGCACCGCTCCCCGTGGGTCGCGGGCGGCCAACAGGTGTTCCGCGGCGCGGAAGTCGATGACATGGGTCTCGGGGCTGCGCTCGGGCACGGCCGTCTCCTCTCCGGCGCCGTCAGGCAGGCTTCAGTCACCGGCCATAGGCGACACCTGCCGCACAACAGACGCGTCGGCCGAGACATTCCCGTCCGGGCAAGGACCCTTCCACGATCGGCACTCGGCCGGTACGGACAGCGCCACGCAACGGCCAGGGCCGAGCCTCGGGGCGCGTGGACGATGGCGTAGTCGGGAACGTTCTCGAACGCCGAAGGGCCGTCCATACGGTGGTTAGCACCGTCCATGACACATGCGGCTGTTCCGGCATCGGGTGAACGACCGCCGGACCAGCAGGGCGGAGGCGGCATGACGCACCATTCTCCTCAGGTGCTGTGTGTATGAAGGCACTTCATGGCTACCGCGACCCGGTCCTACAGCTCCCAAGCCGCGCACAGGACACCGTCGCCTACACCATGTCCGCCTGGGGCCCGCACAATTCCCTGCCACTGCGCCTCGAACGATCCGACGAACCTGCTGCCCCGGGGCCGTGCCGCCAACTCCGGTACGGCTGAGCCCTCACGAGCTGATGTGGTACGCCTTGCGCAGCGTCTCGTGCACGGTCCACCGCGTGCGGTCGCCCTCGCGCAGCACGCAGGCGTCGCCCGGACCCACGTGGAGCACTGCTCCGCCCTCGACCTCGATGGTGGCGCGTCCGCTGACGACCACGAACAGTTCGTTGGCCTCGGTGTCCGTGACCACACCGGGCGTGATCTGCCAGATGCCCCGGACCTGTCGGCCGTCCGGCGACTCCCACAGCACCTTCCCGGTCACCACGGGTTCCCCGGAGACGATCTGGGCGGGGTCGAGCGGCTCCGGCTCCAGTTCGGCATCCGGGATGCCGGAAATGTTGACGACGAACGAGGCGGGCGCCGCGTCGGATCCGGCCAACCGGGCTTCGGGATCAGTAACGTTCATGGCGGTGAGGCTATCCCCCGCTTCCGCATCGGCCGCAGCCGCTCCCCGCCACCGAAGGGCCGGGCACGATCCTGCCGAGCCCGCCATGCCTCGTACTTCCGCCGCGTACTTCCGCTCGCCCGTGCCGCACGTAGCCCTGCTTCCGGCACGGCACCGGGCGGCGGGGCTTCGCGTCAGGCGGCCCGCAGACGTTCCCAGACCGCCCGCACCTGAGGTTCGAGATCTTCGATCCGGCCGTCGTTGTCGATCACCAGATCGGCGACGGCCAGGCGCTGTTCCCGGGACGCCTGGGCCGCCATACGGGACTTCGCCTCGTCCGCGGCCATCCCGCGCAGCCGTACCAGACGGTCGAGTTGGGTCTCCGGAGCCGCGTCGACGACGACCACCAGATCGTAGAGCGGCGCGAGGCCGTTCTCGGTCAGCAGCGGGACATCGTGCACCACCACCGCGTCCGGCCCGGCCGCCCCCTCGAGTTCGGCCGAGCGGGCCCCGACGAGCGGGTGCACGATCGCGTTGAGCGCCTTCAGCTTCTCGGGATCGGCGAAAACGATTCCCCCCAGCTTGGGCCGGTCAAGAGTGCCGTCCGCTGCGAGCACGCCGTCGCCGAACTCCGCAACCACCGCCGCGAGCCCGGGAGTTCCCGGCTCGACGACCTCACGCGCGATCTTGTCGGCGTCCACGATCACCGCACCGTACGACGCCAGGAGCCGCGAGACCTCGCTCTTGCCCGCGCCGATTCCACCTGTGAGCCCCACCTTCACCATGGGCCCACGCTATACGCATGCCGCAGCGGCGGGCCCGTGGGGCGACGGCCGACCACGCGCCGACGGCCATCGCGCGGTCGCGGGCCGGCCCCGCTCAGGCGGTCCCCCCGTCCGCCTCCCGCTCGGCCAGGAAGCGCTCGAATTCCCTGCCGATCTCGTCGGCGGAGGGGAGTTCCACCGCTTCGGCCACGAGGTTGCCACGGGTCTCGGCGCCCGCCACCGCGTCGTACTGATGCTCCAAACCGCTGACCAGCGCGACCAGTTCCTCGTCGCCCTCCGATATCTGCCGCTCGATCTCCTCCTGGGTACGGAGCGCCTCCGTCCGCAGCGAGTGCGCGGCGCCGGGCAGGACCAGGCCCGTTGCGGCCGTCACCGCCTCCAGGGCCGTGAGCGCCGCGTCCGGGTACGGGGACCGTGCGATGTAGTGCGGTACGTGAGCCGCCACTCCCAGCACATCGTGTCCCGCCTCGGCGAGCCGGAACTCGATCAGGGCTTCCGCGCTGCCCGGCACCTGCGCCTCGTCGAAGAAGCTGGCGTGACCGGGCATCAGGTCGGTGCGGTTGCCGTGCGGGGTGATGCCCACGGGGCGGGTGTGCGGGACGCCCATCGGGATGCCGTGGAAGTTGACCGAAAGCCGTGCGCCCAGCCGCTCCACCATCTGCCGGACGGCGGTGGCGAATCGCTCCCATTCCACGTCCGGTTCGGGGCCGGACAGCAGCAGGAACGGCGCACCCGTCGTGTCCTCGACGAGCCGCAGCTCGATGCTGGGCGTCTCGTATGACGTCCAGCGGTGGTTCTGGAAGGTGAGCAGCGGACGACGGGCCCGGTAGTCGACCAGCCGGTCGTGGTCGAAACGGGCGACGACGCGGTGCGTCAAACCGTCCAGCAGGCGCTCGACGATCTGGTCGCCGGTCTCACCTGCGTCGATGTAGCCGTCGAAGTGGTACAGCAGCACCAGTCCGGCGGAGTCCCTGGCCGCTATGGCCTCGACCGCCGCGAGCCCGCTCGGCTCCCATTCGTACAACCCCTGGGGATCCAACACAGTGACCGCTCCTCCTCGTGTCCGTCTGGAAGAACGTACGGAGCGGGTGCCGCATTCCCGGAGGCACCCCGGGACGAGGCGAGCACGGCGGACCTGACGGATCGCGGGCCCCACCGGATTCGGCCACGCCGCCCCGTGTGCCTCGCCCCGTCCTGCCTCCGCCGTCCCACGGGCACTCCCGTCTCCCCCCACGAGCGTCCCGACAGCCTCCGTCCACTCATATGAACACGAGGAAAACAACGGCCGCCGCACACCCACCCAAAGTCACACCCACCCAACTCCCTGACTCTCGCCCCCACATCAAGGCATCACCGAGCCCCCAGCCGCATGACTCTTGACGGTCCAACGGCCGCGCCCCTAGCTTCTCCAGAACCCTCGCGATTCACGTTTCCGCCCCACGTTCACATACGGGAAGGCAGTTGAATGCGCACCGGACCCCTCCTCACCACATCGGCCGCTCTGGCGCTGGCCCTCGGCACGGCCCTCACCAGCACCGCCGGCGCGGTGGCCACCCCCACATCCGTCCCCGCCCGCGTGGTCGACGTCTCCAACTCCGCCCAACTCAAGGACGCGTTGAGCGACGCCAAGCCCGGCGACACCATCCAGCTCGCCGACGGTACGTACAACGGGAACTTCAAGACGTCGGCCGCGGGCAGCGCGGACTCCCGGATCACCCTCACCGGTTCCGCCAAGGCGGTGCTCACCGCCGGGGGCGGCTACGGCCTGCATCTGAACGGCGCCTCCTACTGGACGGTCAAGGGGATCACCGTGTCCGGCGGCCAGAAGGGGATCATGATGGACGCCGCGAACGGCGTGGTCATCGACTCGGTGACCGTCCACGACCTGGACATGGAAGGGGTGCACTTCCGTAAGTCCAGCAAGGACGGCGTCATCAAGAACTCCACGATCCGTGACACCGGCAAGGGCGGCAGCGGGATGGGCGAAGGGGTGTACGTCGGCAGCGCCGGCGGCACCGACGACAAGAGCGATCACGTCCAGGTCCTCGACAACACCATCGGACCCGGTGTCGGCGGCGAGAACATCGACGTGAAGGAAGGCACCACAGGCGCGAAGATCGTCGGCAACACCTTCGACGGCAGTGGCCTCACCGGCGCCAACTACGACGACTCATGGGTCGATGTGAAGGGCAATGACGTCCTCGTCGAGAACAACACCGGCCGGCACACCACCAACAACGGTTACGAGACCCACTCCCAGGAGTCCGGCTGGGGCTGCGGCACGGTCTTCCGTGGCAACAAGTCCGACCTGAGCGGCGCCTCGGGCGAGGGCAGGTACGGATTCAACATCACCAACTACGACAAGGACTGCCCGGTCACCATCGCGGGCGACAACACGGTCACCGGTGGTCGCGGCGTCGCCAATCCGGGTGTCCCCGTGGGCTGACCCGCGGCGGTCCGGCTCCGGACACGACGAAGGCCCGCTCCCCCTTGGGGGGAACGGGCCTTCGCCTATCGGCTAGTGCCTAGCGGGGAGCTTTTCAGCTCTGACCGCCGGCCAGCTTCTCGCGGAGCGCGGCCAGGGCCTCGTCCGACGCCAGGGCGCCGGAGTTGTCCGCCGACTCCGAGGAGTACGACCCACCGGAGACGTTGCCGCCGCCGGTGTTGCCGCCACCGGTGGCCGCCGGCGCCGCAGCGCCCTCGGCCGCGGCCTGCTCGTCGGCCTCGCGGGACTTGATGACCTGAGCCTGGTGCTGCTCGAAGCGCTGCTGCGCCTCGGCGTACTGGTTCTCCCACGCCTCGCGCTGGGCCTCGTAGCCCTCGAGCCAGTCGTTGGTCTCCGGGTCGAAGCCCTCGGGGTAGATGTAGTTGCCCTGATCGTCGTACGACGCGGCCATGCCGTACAGGGTCGGGTCGAACTCGACGACCGACGGGTCGGCACCGAAGGACTCGTTGGCCTGCTTCAGCGAGAGGCTGATGCGGCGGCGCTCGAGGTCGATGTCGATGACCTTGACGAAGATCTCGTCGTTGACCTGGACAACCTGCTCCGGGATCTCGACGTGGCGCTCGGCCAGCTCGGAGATGTGGACCAGGCCCTCGATGCCCTCGTCGACGCGCACGAACGCACCGAAGGGAACGAGCTTGGTGACCTTACCCGGGACGACCTGACCGATCTGGTGGGTCCGGGCGAACTGCTGCCACGGGTCTTCCTGCGTCGCCTTGAGCGACAGGGAAACGCGCTCGCGGTCCATGTCGACGTCCAGGACCTCGACCGTGACCTCCTGGCCGACCTCGACGACCTCGGAGGGGTGGTCGATGTGCTTCCAGGACAGCTCGGAGACGTGCACGAGGCCGTCCACGCCACCCAGGTCCACGAAGGCACCGAAGTTGACGATGGAGGAGACGACGCCGGAGCGCACCTGACCCTTCTGGAGGGTGGTGAGGAAGGTCTGGCGGACCTCGCTCTGGGTCTGCTCCAGCCAGGCACGGCGGGACAGGACCACGTTGTTGCGGTTCTTGTCCAGCTCGATGATCTTGGCCTCGAGCTCCTTGCCCACGTAAGGCTGAAGGTCGCGGACACGACGCATCTCGACCAGGGAGGCCGGCAGGAAGCCACGGAGGCCGATGTCGAGGATGAGACCACCCTTGACGACCTCGATGACGGTACCGGTGACGATCCCGTCCTCTTCCTTGATCTTCTCGATCGTGCCCCAGGCACGCTCGTACTGAGCGCGCTTCTTGGACAGGATGAGGCGGCCTTCCTTGTCCTCCTTCTGGAGAACCAGGGCCTCGATCTCGTCACCGACGGCGACGACCTCGTTGGGGTCGACGTCGTGCTTGATCGAAAGCTCGCGGCTGGGGATGACGCCTTCGGTCTTGTAACCGATGTCGAGCAGGACCTCGTCCCGGTCGACCTTCACGATGACGCCGTCGACGATGTCGCCGTCGTTGAAGTACTTGATCGTCTCGTCGATCGCGGCGAGGAAGGCTTCCTCGTTACCGATGTCGTTGACCGCAACCTGCGGGGTGGTGGCGGTGGTCTCGGTGCTGCTCGTCATGTGGGAAAGGGCTCCGGTGCGGACATTGAAGTCGTAGGTACTGCTACGCCGAGAGCCGTTATCGCTTCTGCACAAGCCGGACAGCGTCAGAGGCACATCCTCCGAAGCCCCGCAAAAAGCCGGAGCAACCGAAGCGCCTCGAAAACCGAGGGGACATACATACAGATGCGAGCGCGGCCTGCTCCGTCTGAGGCGCACAAGCCCGCAGCGCAACTTGTAGCATACGGGGGCAGCCGGACACGGTCAATGCGCGAAGGCGCACACCCGGGGCGGAACGCCCTATAACCGGCACGCGTGATGTTCCGCGAGACCTTTACGGCCTCACAGTCCCGACAGCTACAAGCTCAGCGAAGACTACGACGACGGGCGCGATGAACCAAGAGTACGAGCCGGAGGCGACCCGACGTGACGCCTCGGCAACGGAAAGCAGCCAGGCCAGCCGCGGCTGGTGGGACCGCAACGCCGATGACTACCAGAGCGAGCACGGCGCGTTCCTCGGGGACGACCGTTTCATCTGGGGGCCTGAAGGGCTGGACGAGGAGCGGGCCGCGCTGCTCGGGCCCGCCGACGGGCTGACGGGACTGCGGGTTCTGGAGATCGGCGCCGGCGCCGCGCAGTGTTCCCGCTGGCTGGCCGCCCAGGGCGCGCACCCGGTGGCCCTCGACCTCTCGCACCGGCAGTTGCAGCACGCGCTGCGGATCGCCGGTCAGGCCACGGAGACCGCCGCGTCCGGGAGCCAGGGCGTGCCGCCGGTCGGGCTCGTGGAGGCGGACGCCGGCGCGCTGCCGTTCCGCGACGGGGCGTTCGACATGGCCTGCTCCGCATATGGCGCGATTCCGTTCGTCGCCGACCCGGTGCACGTGCTGCGCGAGGTGCGCAGGGTGCTGCGGCCCGGCGGCCGGTTCGTCTTCTCGGTCACCCACCCCATCCGCTGGGCCTTCCCAGACGAGCCGGGCCCCGATGGCCTGTCCGTCGCCGCCTCCTACTTCGACCGCACGCCCTACGTCGAACAGGACGAGACCGGCCGCGCCGTGTACGTCGAGCACCACCGGACGCTGGGCGACCGGGTGCGGGACGTGGCGGCAGCGGGCTTCCGGCTGGTGGATCTGGTCGAACCGGAATGGCCTGCGGAGAACACTCAGGAGTGGGGCGGCTGGTCGCCGCTGCGCGGGCATCTGATTCCGGGCACGGCGATCTTCGTGTGCGTGGCGGACGACTGACTTCGTCTGCGTGGCGGAGGACCGAGCGGACCGGCTTCGTGCGGGGCGGCCGGTGATCCGCTGCGGTGGCCGCCCCGTGGTCCGCTGTGCGGCCCCCGCCCGGCGGCCCTTGATCGGCGGTTCCGGCGGAGCGGCAGACTGGGAGCGTGATCCGCCACGACGTTCTCGCCCAGCTGCCCGCCCGTACCGCCCTGCCCGCGCTGCACGACGCCCTCGACGGGCCGGGCAGCGCGGTGCTGTGCGCGCCGCCCGGTACCGGTAAGACGACACTGGTGCCGCTGGAACTGGCGGGGCTGACGGGCGCCGGGCCGCGGCGCCGGGTGCTGGTCGCCGAGCCGCGGCGGATCGCCGCACGGGCCGCCGCGCGGCGGATGGCCTGGCTGCTGGGTGAGCGGGTCGGCGAGCAGGTCGGCTTCACGGTGCGCGGGGAGCGGCGGGCCGGGCCGCGGACCGTCGTGGAAGTGGTGACCACCGGGGTGCTGTTGCAGCGGCTGCAACGCGATCCCGAGCTGGCGGACGTCGACGTGGTGATGCTCGACGAATGCCACGAGCGGCACCTCGACGCCGACACCTCCGCGGCGTTCCTGCTGGACGTACGCGAGACGCTGCGTCCGGAGCTGCGTCTGGTGGCGGCTTCGGCGACGACGGACGCGGCGGGGTGGGCGGCGCTGCTGGGCGGTTCGGACGGGCCGGCTCCGGTGGTGGAAGCGGCGGGTGTGTCGCACGCGGTGGACGTGGTGTGGGCTCCCCCGGAGCGGCCGGTGCGGCCCGCGCACGGGATGCGGGTGGATCCCGCGTTGCTGTCGCATGTGGCGGGGGTGGTGCGTCGGGCGTTGCGTGACCAGATGGGCGATGTGCTGTGCTTCCTGCCCGGCGCCGGCGAGATCGCGCGGGTGGCCGGGCAGCTGGCGGGGGTGGACGCGGACGTCCTCCAGGTGCACGGGCGGGCGCCTGCCGAGGTGCAGGACGCGGTGCTGGCGGGCGGCGACGGCGTGCGGCGGGTGGTGCTGGCGACGTCCGTCGCCGAGTCGAGCCTGACGGTGCCCGGGGTACGGGTGGTGGTCGACAGCGGGCTGGCGCGGGTGCCGCGGACGGATCACGCGCGTGGGCTCAGCGCGCTGGCGACGGTGCGTGCCTCGCGGGCCGCGGCCGGGCAGCGCGCCGGGCGAGCCGGGCGTGAGGCACCCGGAGTCGTGTATCGCTGCTGGTCGGAGGGGGAGGACGGGCGGCTGCCGCGGTTCCCGGATCCGGAGATCAAGGTGGCGGACCTGACGGCGTTCGCCCTCCAGACGGCCTGTTGGGGCGATCCGTCGGCCGCCGGTCTCGCGCTGCTGGATCCGCCGCCGGCCGGCGCGCTGGCCGCGGCGCGGGACGTGCTGCGCGCGATCGGCGCGGTGGATGCCGACGGCAGGGCGACGGCGCGCGGGCTGCGCCTGAGCCGGCTGGGGGTGCATCCGCGGCTGGCCCGTGCGTTGTGGGACGGCGCACGGGAGGTCGGCGTGCGGCCGGCGGCCGAGGTGGTGGCGCTGCTGAGCGAGGAGCCGCCGCGGGCGTACGGGGACGATCTGGTGGCGGCGTGGCGTACGGCGCGCCGGGGCGGCGATGCGTATGCGGCACGGTGGCGGCAGGAGGCCAGGCGGTTGGCCGCGGCGGTGGGGGCGGCCGGGGCGGAGGACACGGCCAAGTCCGCTGAGGCTTCCGGAGCGGGTGGGGCGGGGCAGGCGGGTGGCTCTGGTGGTGACGGCAGGGGCAGGACCCGGGATGACGATGGTGTCGCGGGGCTGGTGGCCGCGCTGGCGTTTCCCGAGCGGGTGGCGCGGGCGCGGGGCGCGGGCAGCTATCTGATGGCATCCGGTACGCGGGCCGAGACGGGCGCGGCGGGGCCGGGGCATGGTTCGGCGGGCCGGGGCGGTGAGGGGTCGCGGCTGCGGGACGCGCGGTGGCTGGCGATCGCGGTCGCGGACCGGCCGGTCGCCGCCGCGTCGGCGCGGGTGCGGCTCGCCGCGGTGATCGACGAGGCGACGGCATGTGCGGCGGCGGGGGCGCTGTATTCCCGCGGCGAGGAGGTCCATTGGGCCGACGGGAACGTCGTGGCCAGGTCGGTGACGCGGCTGGGGGCGATCGAGCTGGCGGAGCGCCCCTTGGCGAAGCCCGATCCCGAGCTGCTGCGGGACGCGGTGGTCGCGGGCCTGCGGCAGGAGGGGCTCGGGCTGCTGCGCTGGTCGGCGGGTGCGGTCACGACCCGGCAGCGGATGGCGTTCCTGCACCGGGAGTTGGGGGCGCCGTGGCCGGACGTGTCGGACGAGGCGCTGTGGGAACGGGCCGGGGAATGGCTCGGGGTGGAGCTGGGGCGGGCGCGTCGGCGGGCCGATCTGGAGCGGATCGATGCGGGGGCCGCGCTGACGCGGCTGCTGCCGTGGGCGACCGGGGAAGCGGTCCGCTTCGACGAGTTGGCGCCGGAGCGGATCGAGGTGCCGAGCGGTTCGCGGGTGCGGGTGGATTACGCCGGTGAGCAGCCGGTGCTGGCGGTCAAGTTGCAGGAGTTGTTCGGGCAGCAGGAGTCGCCGCGGGTGGCCGGCGGGCGGGTGCCCGTCCTGGTCCATCTGCTCTCCCCCGCCGGGCGCCCGGCGGCCGTGACGGCGGATCTGGCGTCCTTCTGGCGGGACGGATACCGGTCCGTCCGTGCGGAGTTGCGGGGGCGCTATCCCAAGCATCCCTGGCCCGAGGATCCGTCGTCGGCCGCGCCGACGCGGCACACGACGGCACGGATGAAGCGGTCCTGATCCCGGGGAATTCCGGTACCGGGACGGGACGGTGAGCCGGGCGGGCAACGGGGGCGGACGGCTCGCGGTCAGGCCGGCCGGGTGGTCGGCAGCGGGGTGGCGGCGCCGGACCGTCGCGCAGCGGGTTGCCGCGTGCGCCGGAACGCCGGTATGGCCGTACGCTCCCAACTCGGCGCGGCCCAGCGGCGCGTCCCAGAGGCGCGTCTCCGGCGGAGCAGCGGCCGACGGGCCTGTCACCGTCCACGCGGGACAGCACGGGACCGACCGTGCCCGTCCTCTTCGCGTCCTGATGGGTCATCGTCGTCAGGCGGCCACCCCCTCGCCGAGGAGCTTCGACGCGTACCAGTCGGGCAGCGTGTCGGGGCCCGGCAGTGGGTCCTCGCGGTCGGCGGGGGCGACGACGAGGACGTTGCGGATGAAGCAGCAGTAGCAGATCGGGTCGGCGTCCTGGGCGAGGAACAAGACGCTGTCGCCGCCGCGCCAGAGGGCGTAGCGCCGGGGCGGGACGCTGGGCGGGTCCGCCGGGCAGGGGCTGCTGGTGACCGCGGAGGGCCGTCCGAAGCGGGCGGTGAGGAGGGCTGCGGTGTCCTGCCAGTCGGCGTCCAACCGGCCGCGCCCCTGGTCGGGATGGAGGGTCCAGCCGCGGGCGCGGCCCCAGACCGCGGCCAGATGGTCGGCGTCGGGCACGCCGTCGTACTCGGGGTCGTAGACGCTGAACGTGGCCCAGGCGGTCTGGCCGTTCGGTTCGGGGCCGGCGTCGTAGTGGCCGGACGAGACGACCTGCCCGGCGGCGGTTTCGTAGGAGTCGTCGAATTCGGAGTAGCGCCAGCCGTGGGCGGCCAGGAAATTGTCGAAGGTTTCGTCGTCCTCGCAGGTCAGGCGGGTCAACTCCAGTAGCTGATCCACCACTTCGCCGGTGACGGGGCAGTTCGCTAGCGTCATGCGTTCACGCTACGGGCTGCCACTGACAATCCCCGGCGCGCCCGGCCCCGATTCGGGGACGGATGCCGCTTCCTGGTCATCGCCGCCGTTCCGGGGCCACCTGCTGCGGGCTTCGAGGCGCAGGCCGAGGGCGAGCAGCACGGCGGCCACCACGAGGAATCCCCACGGCAGGTAGCTGGTGAGCAGCAGGACCAGCGTCCGCTGGGACTTGACCAGGGCCACGGTGGACGTGACGAAGTCGGGGCGCATCTTGACGTCGCCGGCGAACGCGGTGACCTTGCCTCCGCCCGGGAGCAGTTGGCCGCCCCGCAGCTCTTCCTTGTGGATCTCCTCGCCGTTGACGGGTGCCCCGGTGACCGGGTCGACCCAGAACATCCGCTTGGTGGTGTACCAGCGGGTGGTGCCCATCTTCTCGACGGACTCCGGCGTGATGCCCTTGACCGGCATCTTCTTGGGAAACGGCACCTTGGTCCAGGGGATGGACTGCTCGAAGTAGTAGACCTCCAGGCCGTGGAAGGTGCGGGTGCCCCGGTAGTGAATGGGGGCGGAGGTGCGGGTCTGCGCGTCGAAGTAGGCGTAGTCGCGCTTCTCGGTGAGGAACGGCCACTTGAACTCGATGCCGTCGCGGCGGACGGTGTCGCCGTCGACCATCTCGCCGGTGGCGTGCACCGGCTCCTGGGAGTGCGCGTCGAAGAGGTAGCGCTCGGGGATCTGGGAGACCATCTTGCCCTGGGGGTCCGCGACATAGGTCAGCATGTCCCAGACGACGACATCGCGCCCCGCGGTCTTCTCGACCCGGTCGGATGCGGCGACGTTGCCCTTCAGGGTCTCCACGATGCTGACCTTGGGCACCTTCATGGCCTTCATCGTGCCGTAGTCGATGAGAGTGGC
Source organism: Streptomyces sp. NPDC050161 (assembly GCF_044460025.1). NCBI lineage: Bacteria > Bacillati > Actinomycetota > Actinomycetes > Kitasatosporales > Streptomycetaceae > Streptomyces > Streptomyces sp. NPDC050161. The sequence goes on from NZ_JBITJM010000006.1 coordinate 201,252, forward strand.
GGGCCGCGCCTCCAGGACCATCGTCTGGTACTGGCTGGGCGGGATCTTGGCGAGCCGGGGGAACGCGTACCACCGCATCAGCGGGGACAGGGCGGTGAAGAAGACGGCGAAGGCGAGCAGGACCAGGCTGGCTTTGCGGCGCATGGCGGCGGCGTCCCTCCCTCAGGGGTGCTCGGGGACGGTGGTCAGCAGCGGTTCGGGCGAGGTCTCGCCGCTGGGCGCGCCGATCGCCGTGAGGGTGAAGACGAGGGCGAGGGCCGCGGCCAGTCCGACGGCTGCTGCTGCCAGGGCGCGCATGGTCGGCCTCCCGTGGAACTGATACGGCGTCAGGGCGGGGGCACCGTAGCAACGGGGGGCCGAGATGAGAACACGTTGCACCGCCGTCCTGCCCCGATGCGGGCGGGACGGCGGTGAATGTGCCGGGTGTGACGCACGGGGCGGGCCGGACGGGGGCGCCCGTGGGCTGCGGCTACCGGCCGGAGGGGGCGGTGACCTTCAGTTCGACGGTCAGGGTCGCGCCGTCGGTCGTGGTCAGCCGCAGCAGGAACGTCCCGGTGTGCGCGTCGGTGTGGACGGCCGGGAGCTTCAGCAGACCGTCGGCGTCCGTCCGCAGGGTGGTGAGGGTACGGACCGGCTTGTCCTTGGCCTCGCCGGTGGCCTGCGGATCCTTGAAGTAGGGCCCGGTCTCGTTCTCGACGGGCTTCTTCGGGTCACCGGTCACCATGGTCGCGGTGACCGCCGCGCCCGCCGCGATCTTGCCCCGGTAGGCCGCCCTGACCTCGATGGTGTCCGCGTACGTACCGTCGGCCGTCGCCGTCAGCTCCTTGTCGGAGGTGCGGGTCAGCGTGTCGGCCTTCGGGGCGGGCCCGGCCTTGACGGTGGCGTCGAAGTCGACGGGGGCCACGGCGCGGCCGACGGCGGTCGCGTGGACGGTGAAGCCGCCCGTCCGCTCGCCCGCGCGCAGGGCCGGCGCGGTGGCCAGGCCGTCCTTGCCTGTGGTGACGGTGACGGCGGTCGCGTCGTGCGGGAAACGGGTGTCCGTGGGGCCGGAGAGGGTGAAGCGTACGGGGGCGCCCGCTACCGGCTTGCCCGCGGCGTCCTTGGCCCGCACCTGGGGCCGGGCGCTGAACTCGTCGCCCGCGGTCGCCGTCAGGTCCTTGCCGCCGGTTCGTTCGATGGTGGTGAGCGGGGCGGGGTCGGCGGGGTCGGTCGGCGTGGGGGTGGGAGTGGGGGTGGGAGTGGGGGTCGGGGTGGGGGTGTTGCCGGTGGAGCCCTCGGTGCCTCCGGTGCCTGACGTGCCGTCGTGATCCGTGTCCGGTTTGGTCGCATCCGGCTTGGTCGCATCCGGCCCTTGCGGCTTGCCCGTTGCCGGTTTGCCGGTGGCCGGTTTGCCGGTGGCCGGTTTGCCGGTGTCGCCATGGTGTGCGCCGGTCGTCCGGCCGTCCCGCGTTCCGTGGCCGGAGTCGCTGGTTCCGGTGGAGGTCCCGCCGCGCCGTACGGGGAGCAGGCCCTTGCCGTCCGGCACTTCGTGGGTGCCCTTGCGGTAGAACGCGTACCAGGACAGCACGGTCCGCAGGTAGTCCCCGGAGTTGTTGTAGCCGAGGATCGCGCGATCCAGATCGCGGGGCGCCGTCATGTCACGGCCGCCGTTGCAGAGGTAGTGGCCGGCGGCGAGCGCGGCGTCGAAGATGTTGTTCGGGTCCTTCTTGCCATCGCCGTTACCGTCCGCGCCCCAACCCGTGCCTGTGGGGCCGCCGTTGGACCAGGTGGAGGGGATGAACTGCATCGGACCCACGGCGTGATCATGGGTGAGGTCGCCGTCGTAGCGGCCGTGGTCGGTGTCGGTGATGAGGGCGAAGCCGTTGCCGTTGAGCTGCGGTCCGAGTATCGGCTTGAGGGTGGTGCCGTCGGCGTCGAGCGCGCCGCCGCGTGCCTGGCCGGATTCCACCTTGCCGATCGCCGCGAGCAGTTGCCAGGGCAGCCGGCATCCGGGGTCGGACGCGCCGACACCCGCTTCGGCCTTCTTGTAGGCGGCGAGAACGGTCGCGGGAATGCCCGCCTCGGCAGGCCCTGTGACGACCTTGCCGCCGTTCTTGCCGCCGTTGTTGTCGCCGTGCGGTTTGCCGGAATCTCCGGGCGGCACGGGGCTGTTGAGGGGCGGAAGGTCGGTGTAGTAGGGCGATCCGCCGTCGATGGAGGCGTCGGCCGGCGGGCTCGGCTCCGGCTCCTTCGCCGCGGTCTCCGCCGTGCCCGGTGCCTGTGACGCGGTCAGAGCGGCCAGCACCAGGCCCACCACCGCCGCCGAGGCCGCTCCCCTGCGAAGCCGCCGCCCGAATATGGCTGCCATGCGTGACATCCCCTCCGCGTGGACACACCGCGTGGAATCCGCGGTGTCGCGCTCCCCTGCGCTCCAGCTGAGGTGACAGTACGACACCTCGGGCCGCGCATCCACCACTCCCACCGGCAGACATAATGATCCGAATCGATCAAGGAGGGGCACATGCCGTTCACTCTCAGCCATGCCGCGGCAGTGCTTCCGGGACTGCGCCGGACGGGCACGGCACGCGGCCCGCTGATCGCAACCGCCCTGGTCGCGGGCTCCTTCGCCCCCGACATGACGTACTTCGCGGACAGCTTCATACCGGGCGGGATGCGCTTCGGGGAGGTCACCCACTCCCTGCCCGGCGTGCTGACCGTGGACGTCCTGATCACCGCCGCGCTGACCGGCGGCTGGCTGCTGCTGCGGGAACCGCTGGTGGCACTGCTGCCCCGCCACCGGCAGGGCCGGGTGTACGCCGTCGCCCGGGGCCGCCCCCGACAGCCGCGAGGGCCGCGCGAACTCACCGCGCTGATCTGCTGGTTCTTCGTCTCCGCGGTGATCGGGGCGGCGACACATATCGTCTGGGACGCCTTCACCCACGCGGGCCGCTGGGGGACGCGGCTGGTACCCGTGCTGAACCGGGTGATCGGCGGCATCCCGCTGTCCGCCTCCCTGCAGTACGCCACCTCCGCGCTCGCCCTAGTAGCGCTCGGCTGGTTCCTGTGGACCGCGCTCCGGGAGGCACCCGGGGACGGCGGGCAGCCGGGGGGAACGGAACCGGTCGGCGCCCTGACCGCCGTCCCCGTATTGAGCGCGCGGGCCCGGCTGTTGCTGACCTTTCCGGTCCTGCTCTGTGTGGCGGCCGGCGCCGTACAGCGCACCCTGCGGGCGCACGCGGTCTACGGCGACGCGGCGACCTGGTTCGACTACGTCCCCTCGGTGCTCTTCGGCGCCGGCGCCGGTCTCGGCGTGGGGCTCGCGCTCTACGCGGTGGCCGTGCGGCTGCGGTACCGACGTGGCGCAGAGCGGCGGCCCGCCCGGGGGTGACCACACGCCCGGCACCGAGCCGGCGTCGGCAGGGCGGCCGACGGGCGACCGAGGTGCGCGCGGCCCGTCGGGGCGGCGCCGGCCACATGGTGAACGCGTCGGGGCCCGTACCCGCCAAGGTGATTCCCCTGGCGAGTACGGGCCCCGAGCGCGGGCGGCAGTGGCTCAGTGAGCCGCCGACTCCCAGTCCCCGCCGGAACCGACCGAGACGTCCAGCGGCGCCCGCAGCTCGACCGCTCCGGCCATTTCGCGGCGGACCAGCTCCTCGACCTTCTTGCGCTCGCCCGGGGCCACCTCGACGACGATTTCGTCGTGCACCTGGAGGAGCATCCGGGACTCCAACTCCGCGGCCCGCAGCGCCTCGTCGACCTTCAGCATCGCGATCTTGACGATGTCGGCCGCGGTGCCCTGGATCGGGGCGTTCAGCGCCATCCGCTCCGCCATCTCGCGGCGCTGGCGGTTGTCGCTGTTGAGGTCCGGGAGGTAACGACGGCGGCCGAGGATCGTCTCGGTGTAGCCGGTGGCCCGCGCCTCCTCCACGACGCGCTGGAGGTAGTCGCGCACCCCGCCGAAACGCTCGAAGAAGTTGTCCATCAGCTTGCGGGCCTCGTCCGGCTGGATGCCCAGCTGCTGCGAGAGACCGAAGGCCGACAGGCCGTACGCCAGGCCGTAGGACATCGCCTTGATCTTGCGGCGCATCTCCGGGTCGACCTGGTGCTTCTCGACCGAGAAGACATGCGAGGCGACGGTGGTGTGCAGGTCCTCGCCGGAGGTGAACGCCTCGATCAGGCCCTCGTCCTCGGAGAGATGGGCCATCACCCGCAGCTCGATCTGGCTGTAGTCGGCGGTCAGCAGCGACTCGAAACCCTCACCGACGACGAAGCCCCGGCGGATCGCCCGGCCCTCGTCAGTCCGCACCGGGATGTTCTGGAGGTTGGGGTCCGTCGAGGACAGCCGGCCCGTCGCCGCCACCGTCTGGTTGAACGTGGTGTGGATGCGGCCGTCGGAACCGATGGTCTTGATCAGGCCCTCGACGGTGGTGCGCAGCTTGGACTGCTCACGGTGCCGCAGCATGATCACCGGGAGTTCGTTCTCGGTCTGCGCGGCCAGCCAGGCCAGCGCGTCGGCGTCGGTGGTGTAACCCGTCTTGGTCTTCTTCGTCTTGGGCAGACCCAGCTCGCCGAAGAGGACCTCCTGGAGCTGCTTGGGCGAGCCCAGATTGAACTCGTGCCCCGCCGCGGCGTGCGCCTCCTGCACCGCCTGCTGCACGGCCCCGGCGAACTGCTGCTCCATCCGCTCCAGCCAGCCCCGATCCGCCGCGATGCCCGCCCGCTCCATCCGGGCCAGCAGCCGGCTCGTCGGCAGCTCCAGGTCACGCAGCAGCTCGGCGGCGCCGACCTCGGCCAGCTTGGTCTCGAAGGCCGCACCCAGATCCAGGACCGTCCGCGCCTTCCCCATCAGGGCGTCCGCCTCGGCCTGCTCGTCGGCACCGAAAGCCAGCTGCCCGCTGCCCTCTGCGGCCGGCGCGAGATCCCGGCCGAGGTACTCGACGGACAGGGCGTCCAACGCGAAGGAGCGGCGGCCCGGCTTGACCAGGTAGGCGGCGAGCGCCGTGTCGATGGTGACACCCTCGATGTGCCAGCCGTGCTCGCCGAAGACCCGCATCAGGCCCTTGGCGTTGTGCATCACCTTGGGGCGGGAAGCATCCGCGCTCCAAGCGGCGAACGCCCGCTCGTCGGCCTCGTCCAGCTGCGTCGGGTCGAACCAGACGGCCGGCCCCCCGGCCGCGGCGAGCGCCACCTCGGCGACGCTGCCACTGCCCAGCGACCACACGTCGACGGTGGACACACCCAGCGGCTCCGCGCCGTGCTCCGCCAGCCACGGGGCCAGCTCGCCGGGGCCGGCCACCGTTCCGTCCACCTCCACACCACCCGCCACAGCGGTCTCGTCCGCGGCTTCCTCAGAGCCCGGATCGACGGCGTGCAGCCGGTCCCGCAGCCCCTGATTGCGGATCTCCAGACCGTTGAGGAACACCGTCAGCGCCTCACGGTCGTACGCCTCACGGACCAGCGCGTCCGGACCGCAGGGCAGCGCGACGTCACGCACCATCTCGGTCAGCCGACGGTTGAGCTTCACGGACTCCAGGTGATCACGGAAATTCTGGCCCGCCTTGCCCTTGACCTCCTCGGCCCGCTCCACCAACTCGGCGAACGAACCGAACTGATTGATCCACTTCGTGGCCGTCTTCTCACCGACACCCGGGATACCCGGAAGGTTGTCGGACGGGTCACCGCGCAGCGCCGCGAAATCCGGGTACTGCGAAGGCGTCAGACCGTACTTCTCGAAAACCTTCTCCGGAGTGAAACGGGTCAGCTCCGAGACGCCCTTCGTGGGATACAGCACCGTGACGTCATCGGAGACCAACTGGAAGGAGTCGCGGTCACCGGTGACGATGGAAACCGCGAAACCCTCAGCAGTCGCCTGCTCGGTGAGAGTGGCGATGACGTCGTCGGCCTCGAAGCCTTCCACGGCGAACCGCTTCACCTTCATCGCGTCCAGCAGCTCACCGATCAGCTCCACCTGCCCCTTGAACTCATCGGGCGTCTTGGAACGGTTCGCCTTGTAATCCGGGAACTCCTCCGAGCGCCAGGTCTTGCGCGAGACGTCGAACGCCACCGCGAAGTGCGTGGGCGCCTCATCACGCAGGGTGTTCGCGAGCATCGACGCGAAGCCGTAGATCGCATTGGTGGGTTGCCCCGTGGCGGTCGTGAAATTCTCCACGGGCAGGGCGAAGAACGCCCGGTAGGCCATGGAATGCCCGTCCATCAGGAGCAGGCGGGGACGGCCGCCCCCCGCCGCTTCGGTGCCGGTCGCTTCGCTCTTCTTCGCTGCCTTTGCTGCCACGCCCCCGATCCTGCCACGCCCCACTGACAATCCCCGCCGCGACGGCCGCACCCCGCACCCCGCCCGCCGCCCGCGACACCGCCCTCACCGTCCGTACCCACCACGGACAAGCCCGCCACCGCGGTTGTCCACAGGCTCCCCCGCACCCCTGCACCGCCCGGCCGGTCCGTGGCAGGATCACCTGCACACCCCACCCATCCGTCCCGCCCGACCCACCGCGAGACGGCTCGGCACCCGGCTCAAGGGAGAGCGCCATGGCAGGCAAGCCGCCCGCAACCGACCCCGTCCAGGACGCACCTGAGGTCGGCGAGCCCCAGCACTCCGCCGTCGGCCTGCCGGCCATCACCCACGCCCTGCGCATCTCCCAGCAGCAGATGGGCGTCCGCCGCACCGCCCTCACCCTGCTCCGCGTCAACCAGAAGAACGGCTTCGACTGCCCCGGCTGCGCCTGGCCCGAAGGCGACCAGCGGCACACCGCCGAATTCTGCGAGAACGGCGCCAAAGCCGTCGCCGAAGAAGCCACCCTGCGCCGCGTCACACCCGAATTCTTCGCCGCACACTCCGTCGCCGACCTCGCCGGACGCAGCGGCTACTGGCTCGGCCAGCAGGGCCGCCTCACCCAGCCCATGTACCTCGCCGAAGGCGCCGACCACTACACCCCCATCCCCTGGGAACGCGCCTTCGACATCCTGGGCGAAGAACTCACCGGCCTCGGCTCCCCCGACGAAGCGGTCTTCTACACCTCCGGCAGGACCAGCAACGAAGCCGCCTTCCTCTTCCAGCTGTTCGCCCGGGAATTCGGCACCAACAACCTCCCCGACTGCTCCAACATGTGCCACGAGTCGTCGGGTTCCGCACTCACCGAAACCATCGGCGTCGGCAAGGGCAGCGTCCTGCTGGAGGACCTCTACAAAGCCGACCTGATCATCATCGCCGGACAGAACCCCGGCACCAACCACCCCCGGATGCTCACCGCCCTGGAAAAGGCCAAGGCCGGCGGCACCAAAATCATTTCCGTCAACCCACTGCCCGAAGCCGGCCTGGAACGCTTCAAGAACCCCCAGACCCCCCGCGGACTGGCCGGCGGCGGAACCGCCCTCACCGACCTCTTCCTCCAGGTACGCATCGGCGGCGACCAAGCGCTCTTCCGCGCCCTCAACCGCCGCATCCTGGAAACCGAAGGCGCCGTCGACGACGACTTCATCCGCGAACACACCCACGGCTACGAAGCGTTCGCCGAAACCGCGCGCGCCGACGACGACTGGAACGAGACACTCCGCGCCACCGGCCTGACCCGCGAAGAGATCGAGAACGCCCTCGGCATGATCCTCGACTCGCGGCGCACCATCGTGTGCTGGGCGATGGGCCTGACCCAGCACAAACACTCCGTCCCCACCATCCGCGAAGTCGTCAACTTCCTCCTGCTGCGCGGCAACATCGGCCGCCCCGGCGCCGGCGTCTGCCCCGTACGCGGCCACAGCAACGTCCAGGGCGACCGCACCATGGGCATCTTCGAACGCCCCAACGACGCCTTCCTCGACGCCCTGGAAAAGGAATTCGGCTTCGCACCGCCCCGGGAACACGGCTTCGACGTCGTCCGCGCCATCCGCGCCCTGCGCGACGGACAGGCCAAGGTCTTCTTCGCCATGGGCGGCAACTTCGTCTCCGCCACCCCCGACACGGACGTCACCGAAGCCGCCGTACGCCGCGCCCGCCTCACCGTCCACGTCTCCACCAAGCTCAACCGCTCACACACCATCACCGGCGCCCGCGCCCTCATCCTGCCGACCCTCGGCCGCACCGAACGCGACCTCCAGGACAGCGGCGAACAGTTCGTGACCGTCGAGGACTCCATGGGCATGGTCCACGCATCCCGCGGACGCCTCGAACCCGCCGGCCCCCACCTGCTGTCCGAGACCGCCATCATCGCCCGCATGGCCCGCCGCGTCCTCGGCGACCGCAGCCGCACCCCCTGGGACACCTTCGAGAAGGACTACGCGTCCATCCGCGACCGCATCGCGCGCGTCATCCCCGGCTTCGAAGACTTCAACACCAAGGTCGCCCGCCCCGGAGGCTTCACCCTGCCGCACGCCCCCCGGGACGACCGCCGCTTCCCCACCACCACCGGCAAAGCCAACTTCACCGCGGCACCCGTGGAATACCCGACCACCCCCGAAGGCCGCCTGCTCCTCCAGACCCTCCGCTCGCACGACCAGTACAACACCACCATCTACGGCCTCGACGACCGCTACCGCGGCATCAAGAACGGCCGCCGCGTGATCCTCGTCCACCCCGACGACGCCCGCCAACTCGGCTTCGCCGACGGCGACTACACCGACATCGTCAGCGAATGGACCGACGGCAGCGAACGCCGCGCACCCGGCTTCCGCGTCGTGCACTACCCCACCGCCCGCGGCTGCGCCGCCGCCTACTACCCCGAGACGAACGTGCTCGTCCCCCTCGACCACACCGCGGACACCAGTAACACCCCCGCCTCCAAGTCCGTGGTGATCCGCCTGGAACCGCCGCAGCAGAGCTGACCTGCGACCGCCCCGCCCGGGAAACCACGACCCCGTGCTGAGCGCTTGCTCAGCGGCCTGATAGGAACAGGCACGGATCGACGACGATCAGGCGAGCGAACGGAGCCGAACGCCATGGGCGAGCAGTACCGCACCACGTTTCCGCAGGAAATCCTCGACCAATGGGCCGGCCTCGGCCTCGACCTGCCCGCACTCTTCTCCGCCGGACACCTCGGCCGGCGGATGAGCGTGCAGGTCCTGGAAGCCGCCCCCGACCGCGTCGTCGGCACCATGCCCGTCGAGGGAAACACCCAGCCCTACGGACTGCTGCACGGCGGCGCCTCCGCGGTACTCGCCGAAACCCTCGGCTCCGTCGGCGCCATGCTGCACGGCGGCCCCGGCAAACTCGCCGTCGGCGTCGACCTCAACTGCACCCACCACCGCGGCGCCCGCTCCGGCCTGGTCACCGGCATCGCCACCCCCGTCCACCGTGGCCGCTCCACCGCCACCTACGAGATCGCCATCAGCGACGAGCAGCACAAGCGGGTCTGCACCGCCCGCCTGACCTGCATGCTCCGCGACGCGGACCCCGACGCCTACCGCAACTAGCGCCGCCTCGGGCCCCATACGCGAGTGGCCCCGCACCGATCACCGGTACGGGGCCACTCGGGACGGCACGCTCCGCACGCCGCCACAGGTCCTGCTACTGATCCTTCTGCTGGTCCTTCTGCTTCTTCTCCGCGGCGTCCTCGATGACCGCCTCGGCGACCTGCTGCATCGACAGCCTGCGGTCCATCGACGTCTTCTGGATCCACCGGAAGGCGGCCGGCTCGGTCAGGCCGTACTGCGTCTGCAGAATGCTCTTCGCGCGGTCCACCAGCTTGCGCGTCTCCAGGCGCTGGGAGAGATCGGCGACCTCCTTCTCCAGCGTCTTCAGCTCGGTGAACCGGCTGACGGCCATCTCGATCGCGGGAACCACGTCGCTCTTCGAGAACGGCTTCACGAGGTACGCCATCGCCCCCGCGTCCCGCGCCCGCTCGACCAGCTCGCGCTGCGAGAACGCGGTCAGCATCAGGACCGGCGCGATGCTCTCCTCGGCGATCTTCTCGGCGGCCGAGATGCCGTCGAGGATCGGCATCTTCACATCGAGGATGACCAGGTCGGGACGGTGCTCCCGGGCCAGCTCGACGGCCTTCTGGCCGTCCCCGGCCTCACCGACGACGGTGTAGCCCTCCTCCTCCAGCATCTCTTTGAGGTCGAGACGGATGAGAGCCTCGTCCTCGGCGATCACGACGCGCGTGGTCAGCGGCGGGACATGCGACTGATCGTCATCGGCGGCGGGCTGCTCGGGCTCGGGGGCGCTCACGGGACTCCTTGTTCAGGCAGGTGGTGCCCTTGCAGCCTACCTAGCGGCAGCCATCCTGATGCACACGGTAGGGTGTCTCTCGCAACCGGCCCGGTTGGTGGAACTGGTCAGACACGCGGCTCTCAAACAGCCGTGCCTTCGGGCATGTGGGTTCGAATCCCACACCGGGCACCTCTACAGCAAGCGGAATTGCACCATCGCATGAACCGCACACATTTTCCCTTCCCATCGCGCGCTTCGTCACGCAGAGTGAAGGCATGAACCTTCACAGCACGGACTTACGCCACCGGGCGGTCACCCAACTCCGCACCGGCGCGAGGAACGCAGATGTCGCCCGCGCGCTGGGCGTCCCCACCGGCACCATCAGCTATTGGCGGCACCTGGACCGCGCCGGACGCGGAGAGTGCCCCGGTGCCCACACCCCGAAGTGCCCGCGGTGCGACGGCCGCGAGCTCGACGATGCGGCCTACGCCTACCTCCTGGCCCTCTACCTCGGTGACGGCCACATCATCCGGTATTCGGGGCACCGCGTACCGAGCCTCATGATTACGTGTGGTGACGACTGGCCGGGCCTCATGGACGCCTGCGAGGCAGCGATGCGCGCGGTCTTCCCCGACAACTCCGTGTGCCGGGTCCGCAAGACCGGCTGCCACAACGTGAAAATCTACTCCGCGCACCTGTGGTGCATGTTCCCTCAGCACGGCGAGGGAAAGAAGCACGAACGTCCGATCGTCCTCGAACCCTGGCAACAGCAGATCGTGGACGCGCATCCCTGGGAGTTCGTCCGTGGACTGATCCACTCGGACGGCTGCCGGATCATCAACTGGACGACGCGGTCCGTGGGCGGCACCCGCAAACGCTATGAATACCCGCGGTATCTCTTCGCCAACAAGTCCGACGACATCCGTCGGCTCTTCTCCGACACCCTCACGAAGGTCGGCGTGGAATGGACCGTACTCGCCCGCGGGAGCGACCCGTTCACCGTCTCCGTGGCCCGCAAAGCCTCCGTCGCGCTCATGGACGCACACATAGGGCCGAAGTACTGACAGGGACGGCAGTCAGGACCTCGGCCCGGCATCAACGTGTGCGGGGGTGGGGCTACTTCGGGGAGTCGTCCTCGCCGATGTGGTGGACGCGGACGAGGTTGGTGGAGCCGGCGACGCCGGGCGGGGAGCCGGCCGTGATGATCACGACGTCGCCCTTCTCGCAGCGGCCGATCTTGAGGAGTTGCTCGTCGACCTGGGCGACCATCTCGTCGGTGGAATTGACGGTCGGTCCGAGGAAGGTCTCCACGCCCCAGGTGAGGTTCAGTTGGGAGCGGGTGGCCGTGTCGGGGGTGAAGGCGAGGAGCGGGATGGGTGAGCGGTAGCGGGAGAGGCGGCGGACGGTGTCGCCGGACTGGGTGAAGGCGACGAGGAACTTGGCGCCGAGGAAGTCGCCCATCTCGGCAGCCGCGCGGGCGACGGCGCCGCCCTGGGTACGGGGCTTGCTGCGGTCGGTGAGCGGCGGGAGGCCCTTGGCGAGGATGTCTTCCTCGGCCGCCTCGACGATGCGGCTCATGGTGCGGACGGTTTCGGTGGGGTACTTGCCGACGCTGGTCTCGCCGGAGAGCATCACCGCGTCGGTGCCGTCGATGACGGCGTTGGCGACGTCGGACGCCTCGGCGCGGGTGGGCCGGGAGTTATCGATCATCGAGTCGAGCATCTGCGTGGCGACGATGACCGGCTTGGCGTTGCGCTTGGCGAGTTTGACGGCGCGCTTCTGGACGATCGGCACGGTTTCCAGGGGCATTTCGACGCCGAGGTCGCCGCGGGCCACCATGATGCCGTCGAAGGAGGCGACGATGTCGTCGATGTTGTCGACGGCCTGCGGCTTTTCGACCTTGGCGATGACGGGGAGGAAGCGGCCCTCTTCGCGCATGATGCGGTGGACGTCGTCGATGTCGCGACCACTGCGGACGAAGGAGAGGGCGATGATGTCGGCGCCGGTGCGCAGGGCCCAGCGGAGGTCGTTCTGGTCCTTCTCGGAGAGTGCGGGGACGGAGACGGCGACGCCGGGGAGGTTGAGTCCCTTGTGGTCGGAGACCATGCCGCCTTCGATCACCAGGGTGCGGACGCGGGGTCCGTCGACGCCGGTGACTTCCAGGGTGACCTTGCCGTCGTCGACGAGGATGCGTTCGCCGGTGGTGACGTCGGCGGCGAGGCCCTGGTAGGTGGTGCCGCAGAGTTGGCGGTCGCCTTCGACGTCGGGCTCGACGGTGATGGTGAACTCGTCGCCGCGTTCGAGAAGTACGGGCCCTTCGCGGAATCGTCCCAGTCGGATCTTCGGGCCTTGAAGGTCGGCGAGGATGCCGACGCTGCGGTGGGTTTCTTCGGATGCGGTGCGGACCCGGTCGAAGCGCGCCTCGTGGTCGGCGTAGGTGCCGTGACTGAGGTTGAAGCGTGCGATGTCCATTCCGGCGTCGACGAGGGCTTTGATCTGCTCGTACGAGTCGGTGGCGGGTCCTAGTGTGCAGACGATCTTTGCTCGGCGCATGGTTCGACCCTATGACTTACCCATGGGTAGAGAACTGTGCGGAAGTGACTGCCCAACGTCCTCTCGATGAAAGGCTGTTGACAAGTATTGGAATGCGCGCGGTGGTGCTCCGATGAGCGGAATCCCGGTGTGTGGGGCGGCGTGTCAGAGCGCCGGACGGGTCATGGTGAAGCGCGCGTTGACGTGGGCGTAGACGGTCTGGCGCTGGGGTTCGAGGTCGAGCGCGGGCGTGTCGGACGGGGCCGGGGGGCCGCCTGCGTAGCCGCCGAAGGAGCGTCGGGCGGCGGGCATCGGCGGGGTGTTCTCGGCGCCGATGTCGGCGAGTTCGACGAGGGCGTCGAGGCGGGCGCCGAGCGCTTCGGCGTATTCGCGGGCGCGTTGGACGGCTTCCCGTACGGCGTGGGTGCGGGCGTCGCGGTGGGCGGGTGAGTCGGGGCGCAGGTTCCACCAGGGGCCGTCGACGCGGGTGAGGTCGAGGTCGGCGAGGCGGGTGGTGAGTTCGCCGAGGGTGGTGAAGTCGTTGAGGGTGGCGGTGAGGGTGACGCGTCCGTGGTAGGCGCGGATGCGTTCGTGGCGGCCCTTTTCGGAGAGGTGCGGGGTGAGGCTGAAGGAGCCGGTTTCGAGTTTTTCGATGGCGTCGCCGTAGCTCTTGATGAGAGCGAGGGCCTGCTCGTTGCGGCGGGTGAGGTCGTTGAGGGCGGTCGGACGGTCGGTGCCGCGGGCGCTGACGGTGACCGCGATGCGGGCGATTTCGGGGTCGACTTCCAGGCGCGCTTCGCCGCGTACCGCGAGGCGGGGGGTGTCGGGGGTGCCGTAGGGCAGGGGGTCGGTGGTGTGCGGTGCGGGGGTGGGGTCGGTCATGGTGCGACTCCTTCGGGCGGTCGGCTGCCGGGGTGAAGGGTCGCACATGGGTGTGCGTCGGGTCAGGGGCGGCGGGCGAGGTGGGAGGTGGGGTGAGGGACGGGGGCGGGGGTGCCGGGGGGCTGCTGGAGGCCGAAGGTGGTGAAGGCGGTGCGGGTGGGGAGGGGGTAAGGGGTGTTGTCGGTGAGGGAGTTGAGGATGGTGGCGCTGCGCCAGGCGGCGAGGCCGAGGTCGGGGGTGCCGACGCCGTGGCTGTGGCGTTCGGCGTTTTGGACGTAGAGGTGGCCGGTGACGGCGGGGTCCAGGACGAGGCGGTGGTCCGCGTCGACATGGGGGCGGCCGGCGGTGTCGCGGTGCAGGTGGGGGTCGAGGGCGGCGAGGAGGGTGTCGAGGCGGCGTTCGCGGTAGCCGGTGGCGAGGACGACGGCGTCGGTGGTCAGGCGGGTGCGGGTGGCCTGTTCGGCGTGGTCGATGTGGAGTTCGATGCCGGTGGGGCCGAGGCGGGCCGCGGAGTGTACGGAGACGCCGGGGGTGAGGGTGGCGTCGGGCCAGCCGCCGTGCAGGGTGCGGCGGTAGAGCTCGTCGTGGATGGCGGCGAGGGTGTCGTGGTCGATGCCTTTGTAGAGCTGCCATTGGCCGGGGACGAGGCCGTCGCGTACGGATTCGGGGAGGGCGTGGAAGTAGCGGGTGTAGTCGGGGGTGAAGTGTTCGAGGCCGATCTTGCTGTATTCCATGGGCGCGAACGCGGGGGTGCGGGCGAGCCAGTGGAGTTTTTCGTGGCCTGCGGGGCGGGCGCGTAGCAGGTCGAGGAAGATTTCGGCGCCGGACTGGCCTGCCCCGACGACGGTGATGTGGTCGGCGGCGAGCAGGCGTTCGCGGTGGTCGAGGTAGTCGGCGGAGTGGATGACGGGGACGGTGGGGGCGTCGGCGAGGGGGCGCAGGGGTTCGGGGATGTGGGGTGCGGTGCCGATGCCGAGGACGAGGTTGCGGGCGTAGGTGCGGCCGAGTGCTTCGGCTTCGCCGTCGGCGTCGAGGTGGGTGAAGTCGACTTCGAATACGGCGTGCCGGGGGTTCCAGCGGACGGCGTCGATCTGGTGGCCGAAGTGGAGGGCGGGGAGGTTTTCGCTGACCCAGCGGCAGTAGGCGTCGTATTCGGCGCGGTGGATGTGGAAGCGCTCGGCGAAGTAGAAGGGGAAGAGGCGTTCGCGGCTGCGCAGGTAGCTGAGGAAGCTCCACTGGCTGGTGGGGTCGGCGAGGGTGACGAGGTCGGCGAGGAAGGGGACTTGGAGGGTGGCGCCGTCGATGAGGAGGCCGGGGTGCCAGTGGAAGGCGGGGCGTTGGTCGTAGAAGGCGGTGCGGAGTTGAGTGAGGGGGTGGGCGAGGGCGGCGAGGGAGAGGTTGAAGGGGCCGATGCCGATGCCTGCGAGGTCGAGGGGGGCGGTGGGGCTGGTGGTGTCGGCCGGAGGGGTGGTGTCGGGCTCCGTCGTCGTGGAGGTGGGGGGTGTGGTGCCAGGGGTGCCGGGAAGGGCGGGGGTGGTCATCGGGGAATGTGGCCTTCCACGAGTTTCAGGAGGTTTTCGAGGTCACCGGGCTGGGTGTGGGGGTTCAGGAGGGTGGCCTTGAGCCAGAGTCCGGTGGCGGTGGTCGCGCGGCCGAGGACGGCGTGCCCGTCGGTGAGCAGGCTGCGGCGGATGGCGGCGAGGGTGGCGTCGGCGGCGCCGGCGGGACGGAAGAGGACGGTGGTGAGGGTGGGGCGGGAGTGGAGTTCGAGGTCGGGGTGTGCCTCGACGAGGTCCGCGAGGGTGCGGGCGGCGTCGAGGGTGCGGTCGACGAGGTCGCCGATGCCGCGCCGCCCCAGGGCCTTGAGGGTGACGGCGATCTTGAGGATGTCGGGGCGGCGGGTGGTGCGCAGGGAGCGGCCGAGGAGGTCGGGCAGTCCCGCCTCGGTGTCGTCGTCGGCGTTGAGGTAGTCGGCCCGGTGGTCGAGGGGGGCGAGGTCGGCGCTGCCGGGGACGGCGAGGAGGCCGGCGGCCACGGGTTGCCAGCCGAGTTTGTGCAGGTCGAGGGTGACGGTGTGGGCGCGGTCGAGGCCGTCGAGCAGGGCGCGGTGGGTGTCGCTGAAGAGGAGTGCTCCGCCGTAGGCGGCGTCGACGTGGAAGCGGGCGCCGTGGTGTTCGGCGAGGTCGGCCAGGGCCGGCAGGGGGTCGATGGCGCCGGAGTCGGTGGTGCCCGCGGTGGCGGTGAGGAGGACGGGGCCGTCGAGGCGGGAGAGGGTCGCGTGGACGGTGTCGGGGCTCAGGACGCCGTCGGGGGTGGGGAGGGTGATCGGGGCGGGGAGGCCGAGGAGCCAGGCGGCGCGGTGGATGCTGTGGTGGGCGTTGGCGCCGCAGACGATGCGGAGGGGAGCCGCGGGCTCCGGGCGGTCCGTGGGGGTGAAGGGGTGGGTGGGGACGGGGAGTTGGGCGGGTCGGGTGTGGTCCCCCGTCTCGCCGTCGGCTCCCCCGGTCGCGTCCGCGGGGGTGTCCCCGGCGGCGTTCGCCGTGGCGGCGGTCTTTCGGTGGGGCGCGGTGTGGGCGGCCTCCCGGGCGAGGAGGACCGCCAGTTGGTTGGACTCGGTGCCGCCGGTCGTGACCAGTGCGTCGGGGCCGCCTGTGGGGACGGGGGTGCCGGGGACGCCAGGGGCGAGGGGGGCCGCTGAGGGGCCGGGGGCGGGGAGGGTGCGGGCGGCGGCGGGGGTTCCGGGTGGGGTGTGCGGCTCCGGACCGATGGTGGCGGGGGCGGCGGGGGCGTTGTCCGGAGCGGTGGCGGGGGCCGGAATGGTGGCGGGGGCCGTTGCGGGGGCGGGGTGGGCCGTTGCGGGGACGGACCGGGACTGTGTGTGCGGTGCGGCCCGCGCCGGGGTGGTCGTGCGTGCGTGGGGGTAGACCAGGGCCGCGAGTTCGCGGGTGGTGAGGGCTTCGATGGCGGAGGCGGCGGGGGCCTGGTCCCAGGAGTCCATGGAGGGGTTGAGGGCGCAGGCGGCCACTTCGGCGGCGGCGGCGATGGCCAGCGGCGGGCAGTGGAGGTGGGCCGCGCAGTGCGGGTCCGCGGGGTCGGCGGCGCCGGCGGCGAGGGTGCGGACGAGGGTGCGCAGGGCGTCGTGCGGCCCGGTGCCTTCGTCGGTGAGGAGGGGGGCGCAGGCGGCGCGTACGGCGTGGGCCACGGCGTCGGGTCCGCCGGCCGGGAGGGGGCCCGCGCGGTCCTCGGCGCCGTCGGTGAGGGCGTCGAGGACGGTGGCGATGAGGGGGCGGAGCGCGCGGGGGCCTTCGGTGCCGCCCGCGAGTGCGGCACCGGTGGCGGGCACAGACATGAACGTGCCCTTCTGTGTGGGGAGTTCGGGACGTTAGGCCGCCCTAAGTTACTTTCCCGGTGCAGCGCGCATCCAGTGGTGCAGGTGGTTCCACTCGTTCGTGTAAGTGACTGCTTCATATGTTCGGATACCGCCGGTCGTCGGCCTCCCCGGCGGTATCCGTGACGGGCTGCTCCGGCAGGTCAGCCGGCGGGCTGCGCCGGGTGGGCCGAGCGGACCCGCAGGGCGCGTTCCAGATCGTCGAGCTGGTCGACGAGCTTGCGGCGCAGCGCGGGGGTCGGGTCGCCGGTGGCGAGGCAGCTGCGGCCGAGGCGGAGGGTTTCCGGCTCGACGAAGGTGCTGGGGAAGGCGTGGCGGCCGGCGGCCTCGGCGAGGGCGGGGCCGCGCTCGGTGGCGAGGGCGGGGACCTCGGCGAAGTAGCGGCTGACGTAGGGGCGGAGCAGGTCGTGCTGTTCGGGGGCCCAGAAGCCGGTGGCGGTGGCGGTGAAGAGGTGGTTGGACAGGACGGCCTTGTCGCCGGTGGCGGTGGCTTCGGTGGTGAAGAGGGCGTCCCAGGCGGCCTGTTTGCCGGCCGGGTCGGGGAGGGCGGCGTGGCAGCGGGCGGCGCCTTCGTGGCCGGCGGCGCTGGGGTCGCGGGCGAGTTCGGCGTCGATGCGGTCGGGGGTGAGGGCGCCGAGTACGGCGAGGCGGCCGAGGATGTGCCAGCGCAGTTCGGGGTCGAGGGCGGGGCCGCCGGGGACGCTGCCGTCGTCGAGCCACTCCTGGAAGGTGTCGGGGGTGCGGGCGCCGGCGATGAGGGCGCGGACGGCGGTGAGCCGCAGACCTGCCTCGGCGCCGTGTTCGGGGCCTTCGGTGCGGCGCAGGAGGTCGCGGCTGATGGCGGTGAGGGCGGCGAGGGCGGCGGGGCGTTCGGCGGCGGGGAGGTAGCAGTCGGTGAGGGGGGTGCGGGCGAAGGTGAGGACGCTGCGGACGATGGCGACGTCGGGTTCGCGCGGGAGGTGGGCGCGGGCGGCTTCGAGGTAGGCGGTGGGCGGGAGTTCGCCGTCGCGGACCATGTCGCGGGCGGTGTTCCAGACGACGGCGCGGCTGAGGGGGTCGGGGATGCCGGAGAGGGCGCGGGCCGCGGTCTGCCAGGAGGCCGCGTCGAAGCGGACCTTGGTGTAGCTCAGGTCGCTGTCGTTGAGGAGGACCAGGGCGGGCGCGGCTCCCGGGAAGGTGCGGCGGGTGTGCCCCTCCTTCTCGGGGATGTCCAGTTCGAAGCGGTCGCGCGGGGTGAGCCCGGCGGGGTCCGCGAGGTCCTGGTCGTAGAGGCCGACGGCGATGCGGTGGGGGCGGCTGCCGTGGTGCTCGACGGCGAGTTCCCAGCCGTCGGGCCGGTCGTCGACGGCGGCGGTGAGGGTGTCGGTGCCGGAGGTGCGCAGCCAGCGGGCGGCCCAGGTGTGGACGTCGCGGTCGCCGGCGCGGGCGAGGGAGTCGATGAAGTCGGCGAGGGTGGCGTTGCCGAAGCGGTGCCGGGCGAAGTGGTCGTTGATGCCGGCGAGGAAGTCCTTCTCGCCCATCCAGGCGACGAGTTGGCGCAGTGCGGAGGCGCCCTTGGAGTAGGAGATGCCGTCGAAGTTGAGGAGCGCGGATGCGGTGTCGGGGACGTCTTCGGCGCGGGGGGCGACGGGGTGGGTGGAGGGGCGCTGGTCGGCGTCGTAGCCCCAGCCCTTGCGGAAGACGGCGAATTCGGTCCAGGTGCCGGTGAAGTGGGTGGCTTCGGAGAGGACTTGGTAGCCCATGTACTCGGCGAAGGACTCGTTCAGCCAGATGTCGTCCCACCACTGGAGGGTGACGAGGTCGCCGAACCACATGTGGGCCATTTCGTGGGCGATGACCATGCCGCGGATCTGGCGTTCGGTGTCGGTGACGGCCGAGCGGTAGAGGAATTCGTCGCGGAAGGTGACCAGGCCGGGGTTCTCCATGGCGCCGGCGTTGAATTCGGGCACGAATGCCTGGTCGTAGGAGTCGAACGGGTAGGGCTCGTCGAAGAGTTGGTGGTAGCGGTCGAAGCAGCGGCGGGTGATGTCGAGGATCTCGTCGGTGTCGGCGTCGAGGGCCGGGGCCAGCGAGCGGCGGCAGTGCAGGCCGAAGGGCAGCCCGGCGTGTTCGGTGCGGACGGAGTGCCAGGGGCCTGCGGCGACGGCGACGAGGTAGGTGGAGATGAGGGGGGTGGGGGCGGCGGTCCAGCGGCCGTCGGCGTCCTGAGTGGTGGTGCCGTTGGCGAGGACGGTCCAGCCCTCGGGTGCGGTGGCGGTGAGCCGGAAGACGGCCTTGAGGTCGGGCTGGTCGAAGGCGGCGAAGACCCGCTGGACGTCTTCCATGAACAGCTGGGTGTAGGCGTAGGTCTCGCCGTCCGCGGGGTCGGTGAAGCGGTGCATGCCTTCGCCGGTGCGGGAGTAGCGCATGGTGGCGTCGAAGCGGAGTTCGTGGCCGCCGGGGGCGAGGCCGGTCAGGGGGAGGCGGTTGCCGTCGAGCAGCGCGGGGTCGAGGGGGCTGCCGTCGAGGGTGACGGTGTGCAGCGCGGCGGGCTTGATCTCGACGAAGGTGTCGGAGCTGCCCGCGATGTCGCGCACACGGAAGTGGATGACGGTCCTGGAGCCGAACACGTCCTCGCCCCGGGTGAGGTCGAGGTCGATGTCGTAGCTCTGGACGTCGATGATCTGGGCTCGGGTCTGCGCCTCGTCGCGCTGCAGTGCGGGCATGGAGCCATGCTGCCGCACGTGCGGGGGCGGCTGCACGGGGTTGTGGACAACCGGCGGGGGCGGCCCACGGGGGCTGTGGAAAAGTCGGCGGCGGGTGGCTGTCGGGGGGCGGCGGTCCGTGCCGTGAGGACGGGGGCGCCCGGGGCCCGGTGTCCTGTCACACGGCGCGCCTACACTCCGCTCCATGACGATCTCACTTGCTGCCATCGCCGGGGATCTGGCGCCGAGCGGCGTGCTGCGGGCCTCCATCAACCTGGGTAACCCGGTCCTGGCGCAGGGCACGCCGGATGCGCCGGCCGGCGTCACGGTCGACCTCGCGCGGGAGGTCGGCGCGCGGCTGGAAGTGCCGGTGGAACTGGTCTGCTTCGACGCGGCGCGGAAGTCGTACGAGGCGATGGCGGCAGGCCGGGCCGACATATGTTTTCTGGCCGTCGAGCCCGCACGCGCGGCCCAGGTCGCCTTCACCGCGCCGTATGTCGTGATCGAGGGGGTGTTCGCCGTGCCCCGCGACTCGGCCCTCGTCACGGCTGCCGACGTCGACCGGGATGGTGTGCGGATCGGCGTGAAGCACGGGTCCGCCTATGACCTCTTCCTGTCCCGCACCCTGCGCCACGCGAGCGTCGTGCGCGGGCAGGAAGGCGTCGAGGTGTTCCGCGCGCAGGGTCTTGAGGCCGCGGCCGGCATCAGGCAGCCGATGACGGAGTTCGTGGCGGCGCATCCCGAAGTCCGGCTGATCGAGGACAGGTTCATGCAGATACAACAGGCGGTGGGCACGACGACGAGCCGGCGCCCGGAGACCGTCCGGTTCCTCGGGGACGTGGTCGAGGAGCTGAAGGCCGGTGGGTTCGTCGCCGACGCGCTCCGGCGGGCGCAGCAGTCCGACGCCTTGGTCGCCCCGCCCGGGTAGCGGCCCTGAAGGCTCTTCCGCGTGGTCCGCCGCCCGGCCGGTGTCGTTAGGCGCCTGGCTTCTCAGTACTAAAATTTCCCTGGTGATCGGGTACGAGCCGCGGCCCGACGGTGGAGCCCGGGGAGGGCGGCGGAGATGGTGCGCAGGTCGGCGGAGCAGTCGGACGCGGTGGCGTCGATCATCGAGGACTGGCGGCGGGAGCGGCCGGAGCTGGACACCGCTCCGCTGGAGGTACTGGCGCGGCTGCACCGGACGTTTCTGCGCTACAGCGCGCGGCTGACGGCGTCGGTGGAGTCGCACGGCCTGTCGGTGGCCGGGTTCGACGTGCTGACGGCGCTGCGGCGGGCGGGGCGGCCGTTCCGGCGTACGGCGGGGCAGTTGGCGGACTCCGGGCTGATCTCGTCGGCGGGGGTGACGCTGCGCATCGACCGGCTGGAGAAGGACGGGCTGATCGTGCGGGAGCGCGACGCGCAGGACCGGCGGGTGGTGCGGTCGCGGCTGACGGACGAGGGTCTGGCAAAGATCGACACGTTGTTCGCCGAGCATCTGGAGAACGAGCGGCGGATGCTGGCCGGTCTCTCCCCCGCCGAGTGCCGTCAGTTGGCGCGGTTGCTGTCGAAGCTGGAGCGGTCGATATGCGAGGCGGAGGCGGCGGAAGAGGCCGGGTAGGGGGCAGGGGCCCGGCCACCGTCGCGGCGCGGTGCCGCGGCCGGTGGCCGTGGGGCGGGGTGGCTCGTCCGTCAGGCGGGGGTGGTGGCCGCCGCCTGCTTCTCGGCTTCGGCGCGGTAGAGGCGGCGCAGCCGGACGACTCCGAGGTCGTGCTGGTAGAGGTTTTCGGCCTGGTCGGCGTCGTGCGGCAGGGCTTCGAGCATGACGCGGTCCTGTTCGAGCACCTGCCAGTGGCGTTCCTCGATGAGGGTGCGGTAGAGGAAGCGCCAGGTGTCGCGCTGCCAGCCGGTGACGCGGCGGTAGCGCCAGAAGAAGACGCCGCTGCGGTGCTCGTCGATGGGGCAGATCATGCCGACGATGCCGAAGGGGCCGCCGGGGCCGGCGGACGGCGGGTAGGGGATGGACAGGTCCACCCAGTCGACGCCGGTGCGGCACAGCTCCACCCAGTCGAAGTTGACGCCGCGCTGGTCGGTCTTCTCGAAGAAGTAGCCGCGGGCGGTCTCGCGGATGCGGAACTTGGCGGTGGTGTCGCCCTCCCCCATGGTGTGCGACTCGTGGTGCAGGAACTGGCCGTGCATGGGGTCGAGGAGGTTCTCCATGCCGTAGCGCCAGGGGGCGTCCCATTCGGCGTAGCAGAGGAAGGCGTCGGTGCCGGGTTCGGTGAGCGGTTCGGGGAGGGTCAGTTCGCAGGGTTCGGGGTGTGCGGTGTCGCCGAAGTAGGCGAGGATCGCGCCGCCGATCTCGCGGACCGGGGGGCTGGTGACGAGCTGTTTGCCTTCGAGGGTGCAGCCGGGCAGGCCGGGTACGGAGGTGACGGTGCCGGTGCCGTCGACCTCGACGCCGTGGTACCAGCAGGAGATGCGGTCGCCCAGGTGGCGGCCGAGTGAGAGCCGGGCGCCCCGGTGCGGGCAGCGGTCGGCGAGCATGTGCAGGCGGCCGTCGGCGCGGCGGAAGAGCAGCCAGTCCTCGCCGAGCGCGGTGACGCGGCGCATGCCTCCGGGTGCGACGAAGCGGGAGGGGACGACGGGGTGCCACTGGTTGCGCAGGCCGGTGGCGTAGAGGTGGTCGGCGGTGGCCGGCGCGGTGGTGTGGGTGGTCACGGTGGTCACGCTCCCAGTCGGTGCATCTCGTCGCGGAAGGACTGCTCGGTCCAGGGTTCGCCGTCCGGTGCCGTGACCTGACGGGCATTCAGCCCGGCGATGACGTCGGCGAGTTCGTGTCCGACGTGGGTGAAGACCTCTTCGAGGGTGCGGGCGAGTTTGATCTCGTAGGGGGTGGGCTCGTGGGTGCGGGACTGGTGGACTTCGCGGTACGGGGTCACGGTGGCTCCTGGCGGGTGCGGGTGAGCGGTGCGGCGCGGTGGCCGGGCCGCCGGGGTGGTCACAGGTCGAGGACGAGGCGGTCGCCCGCGCAGCGCGAGACGCAGATCATCAGGGAGGTGTGCGCGGCGCGTTCGCCGTCGGTGAGCAGGAAGTCGCGGTGGTCGGGGGTGCCGTCCAGGACGCGGGTCTCGCAGGTGCCGCAGATGCCGTCGCGGCAGGAGCTGTCGACGGTGATGCCGGCGGCTTCGACGGCTTCGAGGATGGAGGTGCCGTCGTCGACGCGGACGGTGCGGCCGGTGCGGCGGCATTCGACGTCGAAGGCGTGGCCGGTGCCGTCGGCCGGGGCGCCCTGGGCGGGCGGCGGGGCGGCGAAGCGTTCGGTGCGCAGCCGGTCGGCGAGGCCGCGGGCGGCGCAGCGTTCCTCGACGGCGGCGAGCAGGGGTTCGGGGCCGCAGCAGTAGACGAGGGTGTCGTCGGTGACGCCGTCGAGTGCGGCGTCGATGTCGGGGTGGCCGTGCACGTTCTGGGGGTGCAGGTCACAGCGGTCGGTGGCGGACGCGTCGGTGAGGGCGGTGAGTTCGGCGGTGAAGGCGAGGCTGGTGCGGCGCCGGCCGCCGTAGACGAGGTGCCAGGGGGTGCCGGTGCGGTGCGCGTGGCGGGCCATGGGCAGCAGGGGGGTGATGCCGATGCCGCCGGCGAGGAAGAGGTAGCGGGCGGCCGGTTCGAGGGCGAAGTGGTTGCGGGGGCCCTGGATGCGGAGGGTGTGGCCGGGGCGCAGGGTGGTGTGGATGTGGGCGGAGCCGCCGCGCGATGCGGGGGTGTGCAGGACGGCGATGCGGTAGCGGCCGGTGTCGTCGGGGTCGCCGCACAGGGAGTACTGGCGGAGGTGGCCGCCGGTGTGCACGTCGATGTGGGCGCCGGGTTCCCAGGGGGGCAGCGGCTTGCCCTCGGGGTGGACGAGGTCGAGGGCGAGGACGTCGTCGGCCTCCCAGGTCATCCGGTGGACGAGCAGGTCGATGGGGGTTTCGGGCACGGACGTCCTCCTTACCTGGCGGGCAGTGCGACGGGCGGGGTGAAGGGGGTCTTCATGGGGCCGAGTGCGGTCAGGTCGACCTCGACGAGGGTGGGTCCTTCGCTCGCGGTGGCGGCGGCGAGGACGGGCGCGGCGTCGGCCTCGGCGGCTATGCGGGCGTAGGGCAGGCCGGTGGCGTGGGCGAGTGCGGCGAAGTCGGGGGTGGTGAGGTCGACGCCGGAGCGGCGGTCGAAGTAGCGATCCTGCATGTTGCGGAGCACACCGTAGCCGCCGTCGTTGAAGACGACGAGGGTGAGGCGGGGGCGTTCCTGGGCGAGGGTGAGGAGTTCGCCGAGGTGGACGGCGAGGCCGCCGTCGCCCGCCATGACGAGGGTGGGGGTGGTGGGCCGGGCGAGGGCGGCGCCGATGCCCATGCCCAGGCCCTGGCCGATGCCGCCGCCGCGCGGGAAGACGTTGGTGTGCGGATGGTGGATGTCCAGGAGGCGGTTGCCCCAGCTGCTGGCGGGGACGGTGACGTCGCGGGCGATGACGGCTTCGGGTGGCAGCGCCGCGCGGATCGCGTCGCAGAGGGCGGCCTGCGGGCCGATGCGGTCGCGGAGTTCGGCGCGTACGGACTCGCGGGTGTCACGGACGCGGGCGGTCCAGGCGCCGTCGGCGGGGGTGGCCTGGCGGGCGGCGAGCCGGGTGCGGAGGGCCGCGAGGGTGGTGACGGCGTCGCCGTGCAGGGTGTGGCCCGCGGGGTAGCTGCGGCCGAGCGCGGTGGGGTCGTGGTCGATCTGGAGGTGGACGGCGGGCAGACGCAGGCTCCAGTCGGCGGTTTCGTTGGAGCGGAAGTGGGTGCCGACGGTGAGCAGCAGGTCGGCTTCGGCGAGGAGTTCGCGGCCGGCGGGGGTGGTGGCGAAGTTGCCGATGACGCGGTCGTCGGTCTCGGGGACGGCGCCGCGCCCCGAGTTGCTGGTGAGCAGCCCGGCGTTGATCTGCCGAAGCAGCGCGGCGAGTTCGGGTCCTGCGGTGGTGGCGCCGCCGCCGGCCCAGATCAGCGGGCGGCGGGCGGCGGCGAGCGCGTCGGCGGCGGCGTCCAGCGCGCCGGGGGCGGCCTCGGCGGGTGCCGGTGCGGCGGGCGCCGCGGGCAGGTGGGCCGGGTCCTGGGGCGCGTACTGGAGGTCGATGGGCCATTCGACGCTGGCGGGTCCGCCGGCCGGGCCGAGCGCGTGGGCGGCGGCCTCCCGCAGCACGCGGCCCGCGCTTTCGGCGTCGGGGACGGTGGCGGCGTGGGAGCTGACGGCGCGCAGCATGCCGAGCTGGTCGCGGGTCTCGTGGATGTAGCCGCGGCCCGCGCCGATGTGGTGGCTGTCGATCTGGCCGGTGACGTGCAGGACGCGGCTGCCGGCGCTGAGGGATTCGATCAGCGATCCGGCGGCGTTGCCCGCGCCGGTGCCCGTGCTGGTGAGGGCGCAGCCGAGGCCGCCGCGGGCCCGGCCGTGGCCGTCGGCCGCGTTGACGGCGGTCGCCTCGTGGCGTACGGGGACGAACCGCAGGTCGCGGCCTGTGGCTTCGACGAGCGGCAGGTTGTGCACGCTGACGACGCCGAAGACGGTGTCGACGCCGAGGTCGCGCAGGAGGGCGACGAGCAGGTCGCCGCCGTTGGGGTTGGGCATGGTGCGGGCTCCTGGGGAGGGCGGTGGGGAGGGTGCCGGGTCAGGCGATGCCGCGGCCGACTCCGCCGCAGACGTCGACGGTGGTGCCGGTGATGTACGAGGCGCGGGGGGAGAGCAGGGTCAGGACGGCGTAGGCGACCTCGTCGGCGCGGCCGATGCGGCCGAGGGCGATGCCGCGGTCGGCGGCGAGTTCGGCCTGCCACTGTGCGTAGCTCAGGGTGCTGCCGGACGCGGCGTGCCTGCGGGTCCACTGGCCGGTGTCGATCAGGCCGAGGCAGACGGAGTTGACGCGGATGCCGTCGGGTGCGAGTTCCCTGGCGAGGGAGGCGGAGAGGTTGAGGATGCCGGCGCGGGCGGCGCTGGTGGTGATCAGACGGGGTTCGGGCTGCTTGGCGAGGACCGCGTTGATGTTGACGAGGCAGGCGGCGTCGGAGGCGCGGAGCAGCGGGAGGGCGGCGTGCAGCGGGTTGAGCACGCCGGCGAACTTCAGCTCCAGCTCGTCGCGCCAGTCGTCGGCCGTGGTCTCGGCGAGGCGCTTCATCCGGGAGCTTCCGGCGTTGTTGACGAGGGCGTCGAGGCCGCCGAAGTGGTCGCCCGTGCGGCGGACGAAGGCGGCGGTCGCCTCGGCGTCGCGGATGTCGCAGACGCCGGTGAGCAGCCGGTCGGGCCCCGCGTCGAGGCCGGCGGCGACGGCGGCGAGGGTCTCGGGGGTGCGGGCGCAGGTGGCGACGCGGGCGCCTTCGGCGAGCAGGGCGCGGACCGTGGCCAGGCCGACGCCTGAGCTGCCGCCGGTGACGAGTACGGTGCGGTCGGCCAGACCGAGGTCCATGAGGGTTCCTCCGGGGTGGGGTTCGGGGGCCGGCGCGGGGTGCGGGCGCGCCGGCCGGTGCGGGCGGGTCGGGGCGGCTGCCGCGCGGTCAGTGCATGGTGAAGCCGCCGTTGACGGCGATGACCTGTCCCGTGAGGTAGCGGGATTCCTCGCTGAGGAGGAAGGCGACGAGGCCGGTGAGGTCGTCGGGCCGCTGCGGGCGGGAGACGGCGCGGTTCAGACGGTAGAGCGCGTGCCGTTCGGCGGGCACGTTCTCGGTGGCCTCGCACTCGGTGATGCCGGGGGCGACGGCGTTGACGGTGACGCCCTTGTCGCCGAGTTCGCGGGCCATCGCCCGGGTGAGGGAGATGACCGCGCCCTTGGAGGCGATGTAGTGGGCGAGCCGCGGTGAGCCGTAGAGGGCGGCGTCGGACGCGAGGTTGACGATGCGGCCCGAACCGGCGGCGAGGAGCTGCGGCAGCAGGGCGCGGGCGACGAGCCAGGGGCCGCGGGCGTTGACCGTCATGATGCGGTCCCAGGTCTCGACGTCGATGTCCTGGAATTCCTTGCCGCCGACGCCGTCGGCGAGACCCGCGTTGTTGACCAGCCCGCGCAGGGGGCCCAACTCTTCGGTGCGGGCGGCGAGTTCGCCGACCGATGCCGGGTCGGCGACGTCGCAGCGGACGAAGTGCGCGTCGAGTCCTGCGGCGCGCAGCGCGGCGGCGGCCGACGTGCCGCGCCGCTCGTCGAGTTCGGCGAGGACGACACGGTGGCCGTCCTCGGCCGCCCGGCGGGCCATGGCCTCCCCCAGGCCGCGTCCCGCGCCGGTGACGACGACGGTGCCGGGTGCCGTGGCGGCCATCAGTCGCGGGTCACGCCGTGCATCGGCGAGTGCTCGGGGTAGGTGGGGACCTGCGGCTTCCGGGTGCCGATGACGACGCAGAACAGGGCGTCGGTCCCGCCCTCGTTCTTGAGGCTGCGGGCCACACCGGCCGGCACGACGATCATGTCGCGGTAGCCGAGGGTGCGGTATTCGACCTCGTCGCTTCCGCGGTGGATGCCGACGCGGACCTCGCCCTCCAGGACGAAGAAGGCTTCCTCGACGTCGTGGTGGGTGTGCTCGGGGCCCTCGGCACCGGGCGGCAGCAGCATGTTGGAGAAGGTGAAACCGCCGGACGGCAGGATGCGGTTGTCGCCGTCGTGGTTGCCGGTGGCGCCGGATCCGACGTAGCGGATCTGGGCGCGGCGGTACTGGTCGCCGGCCTTCGCCTGGAAGGCGAGGGTGTCCCAGTCGGGTTCGCGGGAGTCCTTGGTGGCGATCAGCGAGTCGGTGTAGCCGGCGAGGTCGCCGCCGTTGTCGTAGGCGGTGGTGGTGAGCGGCACGGGTGAACTGCCTTTCGTGTGGCGGGTGTCGGTGGTCACCGGTCGGCGTCCGGGTGGGCGGCGATCCGGAGGTGGGCCAGGAGCCAGGCGTCGAACGCCTCGGGCTGCTCCTGGTTGGCGAGGTGACCGGCGTCCTTGACGATCACGTACGCGGACCTGTGCAGCGCGCCGGCCAGGATCTGGCTGGCGTCGGGCCCGGTGACCCGGTCGCGGTCGCCGCACAGGACGAGGGTGGGGGCGGTGATGCCGGGCAGGTCGCCGCGCAGGTCGGCGGCGGCCATCGAGTCCGCGGCGTAGCGGTAGCCGGGGAGCCGTACGGAGCGGGCCATGGTGTCGACGACGCGCCGGACCAGTGCGGCGGGTGCGGTGTCGGATACCAGGCGGGGGCCGCGGCGCTCGGCGAAGGCGCGCGGTCCTGCGGCGGCGAGTTCGGCGGCACGGGCGCGCATCGCGTCGGCCCTGTCCTGGTCGGTGCCGGAGCCCGCGCTGGAGTCGGCGATGATCAGCGAAGCGACGAGTGCGGGGTGCCGGGCGGCGAGGCGCAGGGCGATGACGCCGCCCCAGGAGACGCCCAGTACGTGGGCGCAGCCGCCGCGGGCGCGGATCAGGGCGGCTGCGGTGTCGGCGTAGGTGTCGAGGTCCAGCGGCCCCTGCGGGTCGGCCGATGCGCCGTATCCGGGTGCGTCCCAGGCGAGCAGCCGCAGCTGGGCGCCGAGCGTGGCGAACTGCGGGGCGAAGGAGGCGGACGAGGAGCCGATGCCGTGCAGGCAGAGCAGCAGCGGCCCGTGGTCGCCGGCCTCCTCGACGTGCAGTCCCGCGAGGTCGTAGGGGGCGCTCACAGGATCATCCCGCTGCGTCCCGACAGGGCGGCGAGGCTGCGCAGCACCGCGTGCGGGACGACCCGGCTGGTGGCCGGGTTGGCGGTGTCGGGCAGGTGCCGCACTTCGAAGCGGTAGCTGCCGTGGCCGCCGGTCGCCTCGATGAGGTGCCTGGTGTGCCGGGCGGCGGGGTCGGCGACGACGCTGACCTGCACCGCGTCGAGGTCGCCGACGGCGAGGGCCACCGAGGCAGCGACGTTGGTCGACCGGGGGAACTTCGCCGGTACCTCGCGTGCGGTGCCGCGCAGCACCTCGACGGGGCCGGTGGCGGTCCGCATCCTGGCCAGCAACTCCGCGTCCATCCACGGCTGTTCGAGGGTGGCGGGCAGTTTGGTGGTGGTAAGCCGCACCTCGGTGAGCGGGCCGAGGGAGCAGGCGGCCTGGAGGAGGTCGAGGCCGCCGACCGCGCCGCCGGTGAAGTACACCCGGCCGGGGCCCGCGGTGCGCAGCCGTCCGGTCAGCGCGTCGTCGGTCAGCGCGCCGGTGGAGGCGATCAGCAGGTCGGTGCCGGAGGTGAGGATCTGCTCTCCGTGGGCACGGACGACGCCCTGTCCTGCGGCCTCGACGATCAGGTCGCAGCGCTCCAGCGCCTCACCGATGGCGAGTTGGGGGGCCGGGGCGGTGTCGCCGAGCGGGCGGTTGTCGATGACGCAGACCAGTTCGGCGCCGGGCAGCAGGCCGTCGGCGAGTGCGGTGCCGACGACCCGGCCGATGGCGCCCCAGCCGATGAGGCCGATGCGGCGGGGGGCTGCGGTCGGTGCGGCGGTCATGCGGTTCCCTTCGGGGTGGCGAGCGGGCCGGGGTCGGGGGTGCCTGCCATGTGGCGGCGGATGTCGGCGGACGGCGGCCCCGCGGTGCCCCACAGGTCGGAGAGTTCGGGGGTGCGGCGCCAGACGCGGGCGATCCAGGCGTCCTCGACGATCTGCGCGACCTCGGATGTGTATTCGCAGACCAGCCCCGACGGGTCGGTGAAGTAGGCGAAGGTGTTGTCGCCGGGACCGTGCCTGCCGGGCCCCCACCGGGGGGTGATGCCGTGGTGGCGCAGCCGTCCGAGGCCGCGCATGAAGTGGTCGACGGAGGTCATCTCGTAGGCGACGTGGTTGAGGGAGGCCCACTCGGCCTGGTTGAAGGCGATGCAGTGGTGGTCGGCGTTGCAGCGCAGGAACGCCATCTGGTGTTCGGACCAGTCGGAGACCCGCAGGCCCAGGACGTCGCGGTAGAAGGCGACCGAGGCGTCGATGTCGGTGGTGTTGAGGACGGTGTGGGTGACGCCGACGGGGAGTGCGCCGTCGCGTCCGCGCGGGGCGGCGGCCTCGACGTGGGCGCTGAGTTCCAGGAGCCGGCCCTCGGGGTCGGCGAAGCGCAGTCCGTAGCCGCCGCCTATCTGGTCGAGCGGCCCGGGGCCGTGGACGGGGACGATGCCGCGGGCTTCGAGGCGGCGGGCGGCCTCGTCGACGTCGGCGGGGGTGGCGACCGCGAAGCTGATCTTGCCGAGCCCGGTGCGGTCGGCGCGGGTGAGGCCGAGTACGTGGTGTTCGGGCCCGGTGCCGCGCAGCCAGCCGGCGCTTCCCGGTTCGGTGGCGACGACCTCCAGGCCCCACACCTCGCGGTAGAAGTCGGTGGATTCGGTGAGGGCGGGGGTGTGCAGCTCGACGGCGCGCAGCGCGCGGAGCCTGGCGATGGGCTCGTGCGGCATCGGTTCCGGTCTCCTTCGGGGTGGGTGGGGTGCGGCGGGCGCGGGTCAGCTGCCGGCCCAGGGCAGCGGGGTGGCTGCGGTGCCCCAGTAGAGGCTCTTCTGGCGCTGGTAGGCGCGGATGCCGTCCCGCCCCTTCTCCCGCCCGAGTCCGCTGTCCTTCATCCCGCCGAACGGGGTGGAGCTGCTGAACTGCTTGTACGTGTTGATCCACACCGTGCCCGCGTCGATCCGGCGGGCCAGCCGCCAGGCGGTGGCGGCGCTGCGGGTCCACAGGCCGCAGGCCAGGCCGTAGACGGTGTCGTTGGCCTGCGCGACGAGGTCGTCCTCGTCGTCGAAGGGCAGCGCGACCAGGACGGGGCCGAAGATCTCCTCCTGGCAGGCGCGGGCGGAGTGCGGCAGTCCGTCCAGGACGGTGGGCAGGTAGTACGCGCCGTCCCGGTAGCGCTCGCCTTCGGGCGGGGCACCGCCGCACCGCACCCGGGCGCCCTCGCTGCGGGCGAGGTCGACGTAGCCGGCGACGTGATCGCGGTGCGCGTGGTGCACGAGCGGCGCGACCTGCGTGTCCGGGTCGGTACCTGGACCGACCCGCAACTTCCGTGCCCGGTCGACGAGTTCACCGACGAAGGCGTCGTAGCGGGAGCGGGCGACGAACAGCCGGGAGCCGGCGATGCAGCTCTGCCCGCTGGAGGAGAAGATGCCGAACAGGACGCCGGCCAGGGCCTGTTCGGTGTCGGCGTCCTCGCACACGATGGTCGGCGACTTGCCGCCCAGCTCCAGCGAGACGGGCATGACCTTGTCGGCGGCCAGGCGCGCGATGCCGCGGCCGGTGCGGGTGCCGCCGGTGAAGGTGACCTTGCCGACGGCGGGGTGGCGGACGATGGCGTCGCCGGTGACGCGGCCGGGCCCCGGCAGGACGGACAGCAGTCCGGCCGGCAGGCCCGCTTCGGTCAGGGCGTGGTGCACGATCCGGCCGAGCGCGAGGGCGACGAGCGGGGTCCATTCGGCGGGCTTGAGCAGGACGGCGTTGCCCGCCGCCAGAGCGGGGGCGACCTTCTGGGCGTCGCTGGCGATCGGCGAGTTCCAGGGGGTGATGGCGCCGATGACGCCGATCGGTTCGTGGACGCTGAGCGTGACGTAGTCGCCGCGGGCCGGGGTGACGGCGTCCTCGGCGGTCTCCAGGACGGCGGCCGTGTAGCGGAAGGTGCCGGCCGCGCTGTGCACCAGGGCGAGGGTCTCGGCGCGGCACTTGCCGGTGTCTGCGGTCTGGAGCGCACAGAGCCGGTCGGCGCCGTCCTCGATCAGTTCGGCGATGCGGTGCAGCAGCCGGGCGCGCCGGTGGGCGGGCAGCTCGCGCCAGGCGGGGTCGGCGGCGGCGACGGCGGCGCGGCGGGCGGCTTCGCCGACGTCGGCGGCGTCGGCTCCGGCCAGTACGGCGAGGGTGCGGCCGGTGGCCGGGTCGACGGTTTCGACCGGGGCGCCGTTGCCGCGCCGCCACTCCCCCGCGACCAGTACCTCGTCCGGCGTGTAATCCGGTGCGGGCACCAGGTGCCCCGCCGGCTCTTCGACGGTCATCCGCGGCCTCCTGAAGGCGACTTGAGCGCTCTGCCCGTTCCGCTGATTGCTTCAGCGCCAGAAATCTAAGCACTTAACTATTTACTGGCAACCCCTCAGCACGGAAAAAGTTCCCTTGGTCAACCTCTTGACGACCACACCCCCCGGATCGGTAGAACTTAAGCGCTTAGAAACTTTGCACTTACGGACGGGCCATCAAGCGGCCACCCCACACCGCGCCCGCCGCCCTCCCCCTCGTCCCTCACCCGCTTTCCGAGCGGGTCTGGAGGAATCCCGGATGAGCCTTGCCGCCTCCCCGGACCGCGAGACCGGCGCCGCCCGCGCCGCCATCGCCGCCCGATTCGAACGACTCCCGCTGTCCCGATGGCACGTCACCGTCCGCGTCCTCATCGGCGTGGTCACCTTCTTCGAAGCCTTCGACCAACTCCTCATCGCCTACGCGATGCCCGAACTGCGCCAGGAATGGGGCCTGTCGACGGCCTCGTCCGCCCTCGTCCTGACCATCGGATCGATCGGCATGCTCATCGGCGCGCTGTTCTCCGGCCGGATGGCGGACCGGATCGGCCGGGTCAAGGTCATCGCCCTGTGCATCGGCGTCTCCGGCGTCGCCTCCCTCGCGCTCGCCGCCGGCACCGGGCCCACCCCCTTCATGCTGCTGCGCTTCGTCCAGGGCCTGGCCATCGGCGGTGAGGTGCCCGTCGCCGCCACCTTCATCAGCGAGATCACCCGCAGCCTGGGCCGTGGCCGCTTCGTCCTCCTCTACGAACTGGTCTTCCCCGCCGGCCTCACCATCGGCGCGCTCTGCGCCGCCTGGATCGTGCCCGCACTCGGCTGGCGCTGGATGTACGCCCTGGCCGCGCTCCCCGGACTGCTCGCCGTCCTCGTGCAGCGGAAGGTCCCCGAATCGCCGCGCTGGCTCGCCGACCGCGGCCGGATGCGGGAGGCCGAGGCGACCATGGCGCTGATCGAGGCGAAGGTCGAGGCCGCCACGGGAAAGCCGCTGCCGGACGCGCCACCGGACGCCCCGGCCGCACCCGCTTCCTCACCCGGCGCCCGCACCGTGGCCCCCGCCACCGCCGCCGAGCGCGCCGCCACCGGCATCCGCGGCCTGTTCACCGGCCGCTACCGGCGCCGTACGCTCGTGCTCGGCGCCCTCTGGTTCACCGGCTACTTCGTGAACTACGGCATCTCGTCGTGGCTGCCGACCATTTACGGCAGCCGGTTCCACCTCGGTCTGGCCGACGCGCTGCTCTACTCCACCGTCACCTCGGTCGCCGGGCTGCTCGGCTGCCTGGTGGCGGCGCTCACCGTCGACCGCGTCGGCAGGCGCCGGCTCTTCGCCCTGTTCCTCGGCGGCACCGCCGCCACCCTGCTCGTCCTCGCCGCGCTCGGCGCCCGCACCCCCGTCCAGGTCCTCGTCTGGACCTCACTGGCCGCGGTCTGCTTCTTCGGCTCCAACATCTGCCTGTACCTCTACACACCGGAGCTGTACCCGACCCGGATGCGGGCGCTCGGATGCAGCGTCGGCGGTGCGCTCAACCGCGTCGGCGTCATCCTCGGGCCCCTGATCGTCGGCGCGGTCTACGCCGGAGGCACCGGTCTGAGCGCGGTCTTCGTCACGCTGGGCGCCGTGGCGCTGGCCGGTGCGCTGACCGCCGCGTTCTTCGCGGAGGAAACCACCGACCGGCCGCTGGAGGAGGTCTCGCCCTGAACGGGCCCGGGGGCGTGGGGAGTTACCCGTGACGGACACCGTGCCGGCCGTCTGTGGGGACTGCCGCTGGCGGCCTCTGTGAGGTGCCGCGGGGCCGGAGGGGGCGCACCGGGGTCTCTCCTCGACGCATGTGCCCTCGGCTACGTGTCAAGAGACTGCCGGCGTTGGCACCTGTCGCTGCGGGGAGCCCCCGGTACGCCCCCTCCGGCCTGCGTACCCGACTGCGGACGCCCGGACGCTCCCGTCAACGACCCCCCTGCGGGGAGCATTC
The DNA here is from genome assembly GCF_044460025.1 of Streptomyces sp. NPDC050161. Taxonomy (NCBI): domain Bacteria; kingdom Bacillati; phylum Actinomycetota; class Actinomycetes; order Kitasatosporales; family Streptomycetaceae; genus Streptomyces; species Streptomyces sp. NPDC050161. The sequence continues at coordinate 234,805 of NZ_JBITJM010000006.1, forward strand.
AGCCACGTACGGGACGAACGCGGCCGGAGGCCGAGGCGCGCGGCGGAAGGGTCCACCGGCAGTCAGCCGCGTACGAGACCGGGTGGGTCGGAGGGGCCGTACCGGGTCGTCCCCGCAGCGACAGGTGCCCATGCCGGCAGCTTCTTGACGCGTAGCCGAGGGCACATGCGTCGAGGAGACGACCCGGTACGGCCCCTCCGACCCACCCCACCCACCAACACCAAGCGACCCACCGGCCCCCGCCTCACCCCACCCGCCCGCTCACCACCGGCGGATCATCCGGATCGGGCACCGTGTCCGACCACCCGCCCGGCACGCTCCGCCCCTGCCGCGCGCGGAAGCGGACCGGGGCGGTCCCCACCCGCCGGGTGAACAGCCGGCTGAAGTACGCCGGATCGTCGTAGCCGACCCGCCGCGCCACCGCAGCCACCGGAAGCTCGGTGGCCACCAGCAGCTCCTTGGCCCGCCCCAGCCGGATCCCCAGCAGGTAGTCCTTGGGACTGCACCCCGCCCCACGCCGCACCGCGACCCGCAGTTCGGCCGGGCTCATGCCGTGCCGCGCCGCGTGCTCGGCCACCGACAGCGGCTGGAACGCGTCCCTGGCCAGCGCCTGGAGCACCGGATCGCCGTCCGCGTCGGTGTCGGCCCGCGCCCGCCGCAGCGCGACGAGCAGTTCGTGCACCGCCGCCGAAGCCTCCACCTCCAGCAGCGGATTGCCACGCCGCGCCGCCCGCGCGATCCGCCCCACGGCGGTACGGGCCGCGACGGTGTCGGTGAGCGGCACCACCGGCCGCCCCGGCTCGATGTAGCCCAGCTCCGTGTACGTGTCGGCGACCGGCCCGGTGAAGTCGACGAAGCTCTCGTCCCAGCCGGTCTCCGGGTCGGGCCCGTAGTGGTGGGACACCCCCGGCACCAGCCACAGCAGCGCCGGGGCGGTGACGTCCTGCCGCCGCCCGTCCGGGCCCGTGCACCAGCCGCGGCCCGCGCTGATGACGACGGCGACGTGATGGTCCAGGACCCGCGGCCCCACCGCGGGCAGCGCGCCGTGCTGCAACCCGACGCCCAGGCACACCAGGCCCAGCCGGTGGTGCACCGGGCCCGGCGTGAAATACCGCATCCAGGTGTGGTACATCCCCGGGACCTCCCACCGCCGCCCGCACGGCCGCCGCTCCGTCCAAACAACGCCGATCTTTGTCCATGGACCGCCGCACCGCCAGAGGGCGAAGGTGACCGGCAAGGACGGGCGGGGCCGACGAGAGGCGGGGCGGGCGACGTGAGCGAATTCCTGGTGGGCGAGCGGGACTTCCTGCTGGACGGGCGGCCCCTGCGGCTGCTGTCCGGCGCGCTGCACTACTTCCGGGTGCACGAGGACCAGTGGGACCACCGGCTGACGATGCTGCGCGCCATGGGCCTCAACTGCGTGGAGACCTACGTCCCGTGGAACGTGCACGAACCACGCCGTGGCGACCTGCGGGACACCGGGGCGCTCGGCCGCTTCCTGGACGCCGCCGACCGGGCGGGACTACGGGCCCTGGTCCGGCCGGGACCGTACATCTGCGGCGAGTGGGAGAACGGCGGGCTGCCGCACTGGCTGACCGGGCCGCTGGGCCGCCGGGTGCGGACCCGCGACCCGGAGTACCTGCGGGCGGTCGAGGCGTGGTTTCGCCGGCTGCTCCCCCAGGTCGTCGCCCGCCAGTGCACCCACGGCGGGCCGGTGCTGATGGTGCAGGTGGAGAACGAATACGGGTCCTACGGGTCCGACCCGGCCTATCTCGCGTGGCTCGCCGGGCTGCTGCGGGACCTGGGTGTGACGGTGCCGCTGTGCACGTCCGACGGGCCCGAAGACCACATGCTGACCGGCGGCAGCGTGCCGGGGGCGCTGGCCACCGTCAACTTCGGTTCGGGCGCCCGCGAGGCGTTCGACGTGCTGCGCCGCCACCAGCCTGACGGGCCGCTGATGTGCATGGAGTTCTGGTGCGGCTGGTTCGCGCACTGGGGCGCGGGGCCCGCCGCCCGCGATCCGCTGGAGGCGGCCGGCGCGCTGCGCGAGATCCTCGACCAGGGGGCTTCGGTCAACCTCTACATGGCGCACGGCGGCACCAGCTTCGGCGGTCTGGCGGGCGCCAACCGCGCGGGCCCGCTGCACGAAGGCCCGCTCCGGCCGACGGTCACGTCCTACGACTACGACGCGCCGATCGACGAACGCGGCCGTCCCACCGAGAAGTTCCACCGCTTCCGCGAGGTGCTGGCCCCGCACGCACCGGGCCCGCTGCCCGAGCCGCCCGCCCCCTGCCCGGTGCTCGGCGCGCCCGCCGCCGTACGGCCGGCGGGGTGGGCCGGGCTCGACGCGGTGACGGACGCGCTGGGCGGTGCCGAGGTGCGCGCCGGGGTGCCGCCGACGTTCGAGGAACTGGACGTGGACCGGGGCCTGGTCCGCTACCGGCTGACGGTCCCCGGGCCGCGCGGCCCGTACGAGCTGCGGGTGCGGGGGCTGCGGGACCGTGCGGTGACGTTCGTGGACGGGGTGCCGGGCCCGGTCGTCGACACCGAGGACGCGGTGCTCGGGCCGGTGTCGGGGCCCGCCGTGGTGGAGCTGTGGGTGGAGTCCCTGGGGCGGGTCAACTACGGGCCGCGTCTCGCCGAGTCCAAGGGCCTCACCGGCGGGGTGCTGCACGAGCGGCAGTTCCTGCACGGCGTACGGGCCCGCGGGCTGCGTCTCGACGCGCTGGAGGACGCGGCGGCGGTGGCGCGGCTGCCGTTCGGGCCCGGACTGCCGGGTGCGCGCGGGCTGCACCGGGGGACGGTCACCGTACCGGCGGGCGGGGCGGGCGACGCGATGCTCGAACTGCCGGGCTGGACGCGGGGGTTCGCGTGGGTGAACGGCTTCCCGCTGGGGCGCTACTGGTCGGTGGGACCGCAGGAAGCGCTGTACGTGCCGGGCCCGGTGCTGCGCGAGGGGGCGAACGAGGTGCTGGTGCTGGAGTTGGAGGGGCCGCCGCCGGACGGCACGCCGGGGGAGCCGCGGCTGGTGCCGTGAGCGCCCGGGTGCGGGGTTCCGGGACGCCCCCGGAACCCCGGCGTGCCTGCCTCACACCTCCCTGACCTCGAAGCCGTCCAGGACGAACTCCGCCTTCGCGTCGTCGCCGACCTTGCGCAGCCCCACCCACGCCTCGCCGCGGTCGGGTGCGGTGAACTCGTAGGTGAGGGTGGCGGGTCGGGTCGCGACCGGGAGCGGGCGACGGCTCAGTTCGCGGGCCGCGGGCTCGTCGACGGCGGTGATCCAGGCGTACTGGCCGGCCTTCTCGTTCGCGTAGCGGAAGGTGACGCGGTAGCGGCGGCCCGGCAGGAAGCGGACGGTGTGCAGCACGGTCCGGTGGACGACGCCGGTGTTCTCGCCGCGCGACTTGAGTGACCGGCCGCCGTCCAGGACGTCGTCGATCGCCTTGCCGTTCCAGCCGCGCCGGGTGAACGGCGCGTGCCGCTGGGTGAGATGGGTGCGCGGGTCCGTCGAGCCGCCCGCGTCGCCCTTGACGAAGACGCCCCAGCCTTGCGGGACGTGCTCGAAGTCCTCGTACGCCAGCGTGTCCCGCTCGGTGCTGCGCTCGGCGCGCACCACCCGGATGTTGTCGAAGCGCACCCGCGCCTTTCCGGCCGCCGCGGTCAGCGCGAGGGTGACGGGGCCGCCGCCGTCGGGCACCGTGAAGGGGGTGAACATCCGCTGGAAGCGGGTGCCGTGCTTGCGGTCGGCGGCGACGTAATTGCCCGCGGTGGAGGTCTCGGTCCAGTTGGCCGCGGTGACCCCGTCGGCGGTGCGCACCTCCAGGGCGGCCCGGCGCCGCTCCCCCGCCGCCTCGCCGACCTCGACCTGTACGGACGCGGCGTAGCTGCCGGGCGCCAGCCGGTCGAGGCGCCGGCTGACCGAGGCGGCGGCGCCCGCGCCGATGACCAGTTCGTAGTCGCCCAGGGTGCTCGTCTCGACGCGGGCGGGCCCCGCCACCTGCCAGCCGTCGAGCCCGCCGGAGTGGAATCCCGGGTCGCCGATGCCGGTGCCCTCGCCCCACCGCGGGTCCTGCTGCGCCGGGGCCTTGGTGCGGTAAAGGACGTAGGGGTGGCCGGGGTCCGCGTCGACGGTGACCGCGCCGCCGCGCACCGGCAGTCGCCGTTCCTGGGTTCTGCCCTGGTCGGTGAGGCGGTACGCGTACACCGCGGTGGTCTCCGACCAGCCGCGTGGCAGGGTCCAACGGGTGCTGCCGCCCTGCGGGTTGTAGTGGTAGAGCTTGTCCGGGTCGGTGGCCCTGCGCGGCTCCCAGGGCAGCAGGTAGCGGCCGTCGTCGTAGACCAGCCGGCCGTCGGTGGTGATCTTCCGGGTGCCGTCCGCGTCGGATACGGCGGTCTTCGTCGGCCCTTCGAAGGTGATCTCGTGCGCGGCCCAGGTGCGGATCGGGTACGCCTGGAGGTACTTGGCGGGCAGCGCGTCGCGCCAGATGACGTCGGTGAAGGCGTGCCAGTCGGTCTTGCCGACCCAGCCCTCGAAGTTGCCCATCCGGGGCGCACCCAGCAAGGTGGGCCACTTGTCGGCGAAGACGTCCTTGTGGTGGTTGCGCAGGAAGCGGATCAGCCGGGAGTTGATGCCGCGTGAGGTGTCGGCGCCGTAGTCGGTCTCGTTCGCCCAGTGCGACCAGAGCGAGGAGCGTTCCAGGCCGTGGCCCCATTCGCTGGTGACCTGCCAGCCCTGGTCGTGCAGGTGGCGCTGGAGGCGGTCGGAGTTCCAGCCGGATTCGCGGAAGACGTCGAAGTAGATCATGTTGAGCGCGGGGTCGGTCTGTGCGCGCAGCTGTGCGAGGCGCGCGGCGATGCCGCCGGAGAGCAGGTCGTGGCGGGCGTCGATCCGGTAGGACTGGTCGAGCCAGTCCCACTGTTCGTCGTTCTTGTCCACCAGCTTCTCGGAGAAGGCGTGCGCGACGGGGTAGGACTCGGTGGCGTTGACGTGCACCGCGAAGTCGCTGTTCCACTTCTTGCCGGCCCGCACCAGCGCGTTGAGGTCGTCGAGTCCGCCGGCCCCCGTGTTGTAGTTGCCGCCGTAGTCCGGGTGCGCCGAGTCGTGTCCTTCGGACTGGTAGCCCTTGAGGAGGGTGAACTGCCGCAGTCCGTCGGTGGCCAGCGCGATCCGTTTGACGTTGTCGAGGGTGGCGAGGAACGGATTGGTGGCCTGGCCTGCGAAGTTGAAGGGGATGTGCGGGACGACGCGGAGGTGCTGTTCGTCGGCGCCGCGCGGCACGATCATGATGTCCCGCAGCGCGATGGCGCCGTCCTGCCAGTCGGCCCTGCCGTCGCCGTTGCGGTCGCCGGTGACGACGACCGTCGCGTAGGGCAGCGGTTCGGTGGCGTCCCACGGCGCGCCGGCCGCGCGGTGGGTCCACTGGCCGCAGCCGAGTTGCGCCGTGACGAAGCCGTCGCCGCGCACGGCCTGGTGCCGGAGTCTGCCGTTCTCCCAGGCGGTGGCGCCGGACGGCAGGTCGTGGACGGTGTTGGTCTCGACGGCGGCGGCGAGTTCACCGGTGGACACCACCGCGTACGCGCATCCGGTGGGTGCCTCGTCGGGCTCGGTGTCCGGCGTGACCTGCACCAGGGTGTCGCCGCTGGTGGCCTTGTCGAGGTCGATGCGGGCGGCGAGCAGGGTCGGGGCGGGCTGGTCGCTGCGGACGGCGAGCAGCGCGAGGCCGGGGATTTCCAGGGTGCCGACGGGCCGTGCGGGGGTGTCGTCGATGCCGGTGACCCGCCAGTGGACCTGCCGTCCGGCGACCGCGATCTCGACGGTGATCTCGGTGCCGCCGTCGAAGGTGAGGGTGTAGGCGGCCCGGTCGGCGCGGGTGCGGTGGGTGACCTGCGGGGTGCGGGCGGTGCCGTCGATGAGGACCTGGTGCACGGCGGTCTCCTGGCCGTGCAGGACGGCGCCGGTGGCGCGGTCGGTGTAGGCGACGATGCGCGGGAAGTCGGTGGCGACGCGGACCGTCAACTCCCGGGAGCGCAGGACGGCCTCGCCCGCCCGGGGTGCGGCGGACGCCGGACCGGCGCCGAGCGGCAGAGCGGTGGCGGCCGAGGCGAGGGCGGTGGCGGCGACGATCTCGCGGCGGCTGGGTCCGCCGCGGCCCTTTGTCTGTTCGTTCACGCGCGCCTCCTTCTCGGCACCTGCACTGCTGTCGCCGGACAGCGTGCGGCCGGTGGGGCGGGTGCGCCTATGGACAAAGGAGGGACAGGTGTTGGACTAACGGATGCGGGCCGGCGTTCCCTTGACGCGGGGCCGCGCCGGGGCACAGGGCGGGCCGCCGCCCGTTCTGCGCCCCGGCGCGGTTCCGGCTCAGCTGCCGAGTTCGCCGGCGGCCTTCTGGATGTCGGCCGCGAAGGTGCTCACCTCGCTGTAGACGCCGGGCTTGCCGGGCCGTGCGCAGCCCTCGCCCCACGACACGATGCCGACCTGGAGCCACTCGCCCGCGTCGTCCTTGCGGAACATCGGGCCGCCCGAGTCGCCCTGGCAGGTGTCGACGCCGCCGGTGTCGAGCTTGCCCGCGCAGATCTCGTCGCCCGGGGTCAGCGAGTCGCCGTACGCCTTGCCGCAGGTGGCGTCGTCGATGAACGGGACGGTCGCCTTGAGGAGGTAGCGCTGCTGGTCGCCGCCTTCCTTGTCGGCGCCCCAGCCGGCGATGGTGAAGTCGCCGTTGTTGAGCTTGTCGTCCTGCGCGATCTTCAGCGTGGGCTGGTCGATCGGCTTCTCCAGCTTGATCAGCGCCCAGTCCTTGCCCTTGCCGTTGTAGCCGGGGGCCTGAAGGACTTCCTTGGACTTGACGGTGACGGCGGCGGAGTCCTCCAGGTCGACGACACCGGCGGTGGCGGTGATGTCGGAGTTGGGGCCGCTGCCGTCGACGCAGTGCGCGGCGGTGAGGACGATGTCCTTGGCGTACAGCGCGCCGCCACAGCCCATCGACAGCCGGACCATGAAGGGGAATTCACCCTGCTCGGCCTTGGTGCCGCCGACGACCTTGGTGTGGACACCGGAGGGGTCGGGCGCGGGGGCGGCGGATGCCGTGCCGGGCTGGAGGCTGAAGGCGGCGAGGGCTATCGCACCGAGGGCTGTGGTTCTCTTGAGGTGCTTCAGGGTGCTGCGCAACGGGCTTCCTTTCGTGGGGGGTTGCACGTCGATGACGAGCTCGTGTCCCACCGGAGCCGGTGTGCGCCGCCGGACGGTTCGCGTGGAGAAGGGCAGCACACTTCAAGGCGTCCGGACCCAGTGGGGGATGAGTCCGTAAAGCGCCCTGTGATTATGTGGATAATGCGATCAGGGTGACAAGGGTCCGTAACCGGCCAACTCCCCCGCGCCGCCCGCCCGTACGTCCCGTACCGGCCGGTCCCGCCCGGTCGTAGAGTGGCCCGGTGGCAACGGGCACCCCCGGCGGGGAGATCGCGCACGGCTACCCGCATCTCGACACGGTGCGGGCCTCCCTCACGGCGCTGCACCGCCGCCTCTCGTACGACACGGTGAGCACCTTCGGCACCAGCGTGCTCCCCGTTGACGTGGCCTTCGACGACACGGATGACCTGCATCTGGGAGTGCAGCGGGTGGCCCGCGCGATGGTCCTTCACCTGCGGCTGCCGGATGCCCGGATGGTGGTGTCGTTCCGGTCGATGGAGCACGCCGCGTCCGTCGAACTCGCCGCGGGGCCCGAGTACTTCATCGAGCTGAACGAACGTTTCCGGTCACATCGCAAGGACATCGGCGCGGCCCTGGCGCACGAGGTGATGCACGTCTATCTGCACCGCCTGGACCTGGCCTTCCCCGGCACCCGCGACAACGAGATCCTCACCGACACCGCGACGGCCTACCTGGGCGCCGGCTGGCTGCTGCTGGACGCCTACCGCGAGCACGGCCCGCTCTCGCAGAAGCTGGGCTATCTCACCCCGGAGGAGTTCGGCTACGTCCTGGCGCTGCGCGCGGAGTTCTTCGGCGAGGACCCCGCGCCGTGGTTCACCAGCCCGCAGGCGTACGACGCGTACACGGCGGGGCGGGCGCGGGCCAGGGATGAGGCCCGCAGGCCGCCGCTGGCCGCGGCCGGCTGGGCGGCCAGGCGCCGGTACGCCAGGGCGCGCCGCGCGGCGCACGACGCGCAGCGCACCGCGCCCGACCGGGAGTACGGCTTCGCCTTCGAGGGCCCGGGGCCGCAGCGGGTGTCGTTCCCCTGCCCCGCCTGCCTGCAACGCGTCCGGGTTCCGGTCCGCGGCCGGCTCCAGGCCCGCTGCGGGCTGTGTCACACGCTGCTGGACTGCGACACCTGACGGCGCGCCGGGCCCGTACGGCTCACAGCCAGTCGCGCTCCGGTGTGGCGGTCGGTGTTGCCGGGGCCGAGGACCGCGCGGCCTTCGACGAATCCGATGAGGTCGCCGGGGAACAGGACGCGGGATCCGGGCAGGTGCAGCGCGTCGAGGACCGCCGGGGCGGAGCCGGGTACCGACGTGTCGACCGCGGCGTAGCCGTCCCCCGGCAGGGCGACGAGGTAGACGTGTCCGACGGGGAACGGGAGGTGCCGGATGGTCTCGGTGACCGGTATGAGGGTGTCCATGTCCTGGACGTTGGACAGCTTCGTGCGGCTCTGCCGCGCCTTGCGCCGTCGGCGGATCGCGCGCACGGCGCAACCGGACCGGAACCCGAACGGCGCCTGCTCCGTCCCATCGGTGACCCGAGGAGGCATGTCATGCGAACAACCACCGCGCAGCGGACCACGGCCCTGACCGGCACCGGCCGGCGCGCCGGGGCCCGCACTCTGGCCGCTCTGATCGCCCTGGCCGCCGCAGGCACCGCGGCCCTGTCCGGGTGCGGCGGCGGCACGTCCCAGACCGTGGGCAACGCGCCGCCGAAGAAGCAGGATCCGTTCGAGCAGCGGGCCGACACCGTCGTACGGGACTGGCCGAAGGTGAAGCCGGTCTCCGGGCACCACGACGCGGTGCTGCCGCTGGCCGGCGCGGACCGGCCGAAGGACACCACGGCGCGGGAGCTGACGGTGACGGTCGGCCACGGCGCCTGCGACGCCCATTACGGCACGCACGTCCGCGAGTCGGAGAAGCTGGTGGTGATCTCCGGCTGGAGCGAGAAGAGCAAGACGAAGAAGATGTGCACCGCGCAGCTGGACACCGACAAGGTCAAGGTGAAACTGAAGGACGCGCTCGGCGACCGCAAGATCGTGGACGCGGCCACCGGCAAGCAACTGCCCGCCGCGTAGACCGTGCGCACCCCCGGCGGGAGACGGCCCGGCCGTACGGCCCGCACCGGCCGGCCGGTGCGGGCCGTCGCGCCGACAGAGGCCGGTTGTGCCGGTCAAGGTGCGCTGCAACCCCTGGCCGGCACGACTACCGAGGTGCGAATTTCGGCCCGTCGGGTGCTTCTACCACGGTGAACCGGGCTGCCAGTTCCGCAAAGGGCCGGCCGTCGTACTCGGGCGGCACCTCAAGTTCTGCGATCCTGCGGTCGTCGCTGGGAACAAGACGAATCCTGACGCGCTCGTCACCCTCCTCGACGATTTCCGCAAGGGCGATGATGTTCCCGTCTTCACCGAACGACGCTTCTACGCGCATGAACTGATCCGTCCTCTCTTTTTCACACGGTGACAAGCATGAGCAACATAACGAACTGTGTGTTTCCGGTGGCCCGAAGCTCCACGCCCCAGAAGGGGGGAATCGGATCGTTGCCTTCCCAGTATGCGTACTCCGACACATACTGGAGCCGGGAGAGCGCATCGGTGAAGGGGTGGAAGTACACGCACGGCCGAATCCAGGCGAATACATTCGGATTCTTGCCGAAATCGCGCGCAAATGTCTGCTGCTGTCCGTCCGCAAGGAACAGAAAGGGACTGCGCAGCACTTCAATATTCGCCACGGATCTCTCCTTCTTCATTCGGGAATTTTTTACAAGAAGAGGGTTCCCTTGCGAATATTTCGCGAACGCGGATGGTGTGAATTTAACTCGCCTGGACGATGGCACTGCCCGTAAAGGTGCCGGACAAAGAAAAAGCGTCTCCGGCCGGCGATCCGCACCGCACGGGCCCGTGTGCGCGGACACTTCTGGAAATCGGCCGGACAGGCAGGCCCGGACGCCGGGTCCTCGCCCTGGCGGCAACTACCCTTCCCGCATGAGCCCTTCCATCGCCCGTGCCACCCGCGTCGAACTGCCGGAGCTGCTGGAGTTCGTCCGCCCGCGCCACCGCGCCATCCTGCTGACCCGCCGTTCCGACGGCACCCCGCAGGGCTCGCCGCTGACCTGCGGGGTGGACAACTCCGGGCGTCTGGTGATGTCGACGTATCCGGAGCGCGCCAAGGTCCGCAACATCCGCCGGGCGCCGTCGGCCAGTGTGATCGTGCTGTCCGACGAGTGGAACGGGCCGTGGGTGCAGATCGACGGCGAGGCCGAGGTGCTCGACGTGCCGGACTCGATCGAGCCGCTGGTCGAGTACTTCCGCAACATCTCCGGCGAGCACCCGGACTGGGACGAGTACCGCGAGGCGATGCGTACCCAGGGCAAGTCGCTGATCCGGGTGACGCCGCTGCGCTGGGGCCCGGTCGCCACCGGCGGCTTCCCCGCCCGTCTGGTGGCGGGCGAGGAGTGACGGCGGCACGTCAACGGGTGCGGTGGGCACCCCCGTTGACGTGCAGCACCTGCCCGGTGAGGTGCCGGGCCGCGGGGGACGCGAGGAACGCGACGGTGCCCGCGATGTCCGCGGGCACGCCGGGGCGTCCCGTCGGTGTGGCGTCGATGAGGGTCCGGCGGCGTTCTTCGGGGAGCTGTCCGTGGAAGAACTCGGTGTCGGCGATGTAGCCGGGCGAGACGACGTTGGCGGTGATGCCGCGCGGGCCCAGCTCGGCGGCCAGTCCTGAGTTCCAGGCGGCGAGTGCCGCCTTGGCCGCGCCGTAGGATCCGGCCCCGGTGTCGGCGGCGATCGAGCCGATGTGCACCACCGCGCCGCCGTCCGCGAGCCGCGCGTCCAGGGCGCGGACGGTCAGGGCGGCGGTGAGCAGGTTGGCGTCGAGGTTGGCGCGGAAGTCGCGGGCGTAGGCGGCGAGGTCGTCGGCGCCGTCGGTCTGGAAGTCGGTGTTGCCGCCCGCGTTGTTGACCAGTACGTCGATGTGTGCGGGGAGCGTGTCGAGGAGTGCGGCCAGGGCCGCGGGGTCGGTGTGGTCGCAGGTCACCGCGCGGATGCCGGCGCGGTCCGCGGTTTCCTTGAGGGGGCCGGGGCGGCGTCCGGTGACGACGACGTCGTCGCCCGCCGCGGCGAAGTGGTGGGCGACGGCCCTGCCGATGCCCGTACCGCCACCGGTGACCAGGATGGTGCGTGTCATACGATGAGCTCCGCTCTGTTCGTTCAGCTCTAAATTCAGGGCTAAATTTAGAGCTGAACATAACACTTCCAGGAGGTCGGGTGGCAAGCACACCGAAGAATCAGGACGGCCGCGGCGACCCCGCGGCCGGCGCCGGCACGGACCCCGTCGAGGAGATCGCCACGGCCTGGCAGCGCGAGCGGCCCGGCACCCCGGTCTCCTCGATCGGGATCGTCACGCCCCTGTGGCAGCTGGCCAAGCTGTTCGGCGACGACCGCCGCCGGGTGCTGGCGCGGGCCGGCGTGGATCCGGCCACCCTCGACCTGCTGAGCGTGCTGCGGCGCGGCGGCGAGCCCTACGCCCTCACCACCAGGGAACTCGCCCACCGCTGTCTGGTCACCGCGGGCGCCGTCTCGCAGCGGGTGGCACGCGCCGAACGCGAGGGCCTGGTCACCCGCGAGCCCGGTGAGGGCCGGCCGCGCAGCGTGCTGGTGCGGCTGACGGCGGCGGGCCACGAGCGGGTCGAGGCGACCGTCGACCAAGTCCTGGGCCGCGAGACGGAGTTGCTCGACGCGCTCACCGACGAGCAGCAGGACCAGCTGGCCGGGCTGCTGCGGATCCTGCTGCGCGATGCCCAGCAGCGGCTCGGCGACGACCGGATCGGCCAGGTGGGCGCGGACTGACCGGGGCGGGTACCGGGACGTGCCAGGAAACGACGCGCGGCGCCTGCCCTCCGGTCGGGGAGGGGGACAGGCGCCGCGGTACGGGGGCCGGGATTCTCCCCGGTCCCATGCCGCCGCACGACGTTGTGCGGGACAGCGGGGGACGGATCGCTACACGGTCAGTGCGCGGTCCGTCGGCTTGATGGGAGCCGGCAGGGCGCTGGCTCCGGTGAGGAAGCGGTCCACGCCCCGGGCGGCCGAGCGGCCCTCGGCGATGGCCCAGACGATGAGGGACTGGCCGCGGCCCGCGTCACCGGCGACGTACACGCCGGGCACGTTGGTGGCGAACTCCGCGTCGCGGGCGACGTTGCCGCGCGCGTCCAGCTCCAGGCCGAACTGCTCGACCATACCGTTGGCCTGGTCCGTGCCGGTGAACCCCATGGCCAGAGTGACCAGTTGGGCGGGGATGCGGCGCTCCGTGCCCGGCTTCTGCTCCAGCTTGCCGTCCTTGAACTCCACCTCGATCAGGTGCAGCCACTGGACGTTGCCGTCCTCGTCGCCCTCGAAGTGGGTGGTGGAGACGGAGTAGACCCGCTCGCCGCCCTCCTCGTGCGCGGAGGTGACCTTGTAGAGCATCGGGAACGTCGGCCAGGGCTGGCCCGGGTTCCGCTCATCCCCCGGCTTGGGCATGATCTCCAGCTGGGTGACGGACGCGGCGCCCTGGCGGTGGGCGGTGCCGACGCAGTCGGCGCCGGTGTCGCCGCCGCCGATGACCACGACGTGCTTGCCTTCGGCGCTGATCGGGGCGACGGTCAGGTCGCCCTCCTGCACCTTGTTGGCCAGCGGCAGGTACTCCATCGCGGCGTGGATGCCGTTCAGTTCGCGTCCGGGCACCGGCAGGTCACGGGAGGTGGTGGCGCCCGCCGCGATCACCACGGCGTCGTAGCGCTTGCGCAGCTTCTTCGCGTCGATGTCCCGGCCGATCTCCATCTCGGTACGGAACTTGGTGCCCTCCGCCCGCATCTGCTCGATGCGGCGGTTGATGTGGCTCTTCTCCATCTTGAACGCGGGGATGCCGTAGCGCAGCAGCCCGCCGAGCCGGTCGGCGCGCTCGTAGACGGCGACGGTGTGGCCCGCCCGGGTCAGCTGCTGGGCGGCGGCGAGTCCAGCAGGGCCCGAGCCGATGACGGCGACGGTCTTGCCGGAGAGCCGCTCGGGCGGCTGCGGGGTGACGTCACCGCTGTCCCACGCCTTGTCGATGATGGTGACTTCGACGTTCTTGATGGTGACGGGCTGCTGGTTGATGCCCAGCACACAGGCCGCCTCGCACGGCGCGGGGCACAGCCGTCCGGTGAACTCCGGGAAGTTGTTGGTCGCGTGCAGCCGCTCGCTGGCCGCGCTCCAGTCGTCCCGCCAGGCGTAGTCGTTCCACTCGGGGATGAGGTTGCCCAGCGGACAGCCGTTGTGGCAGAAGGGGATGCCGCAGTCCATGCAGCGGGACGCCTGCTTGCTGATGATCGGCAGCAGGGAGCCGGGCTGGTAGACCTCGTTCCAGTCCTTGACGCGCTCCTCGACGGGGCGGGTCGTGGCGACCTCGCGGTCGTGGTTCAGGAAGCCCTTGGGGTCAGCCATGGGTCGCCGCCTCCATCATCTTCTCGTGGGTCGCGGACTCGGAGAGTCCGGCCAGCTCGGCGGCGTCCTTGGCGGCGAGCACTGCCTGGTAGGTGGGCGGGATGACCTTGCTGAAGCGGGCCGCGGCTCCATCCCAGTCGGCCAGGAGCTTCGCGGCGACGGTCGAGCCGGTCTCCTCCTGGTGGCGGCGCACGACGTCGTGCAGCCACTGCTTGTCGGCCTCGTCCAACGCGTGGACGGCGTCGGCCAGTTCCTTGTTGACGTGGGCCGGGTCGAGGTCGATGACGTAGGCGTAGCCGCCGGACATGCCGGCCGCGAAGTTGCGGCCGGTCTCGCCCAGGACGACCGCGTTGCCGCCGGTCATGTACTCGCAGCCGTGGTCGCCGACACCCTCGGAGACCACCGTCGCGCCGGAGTTGCGGACGCAGAACCGTTCGCCGACCCGGCCGCGCAGGTACAGCTCGCCGCCGGTCGCGCCGTAGGCGAGGGTGTTGCCCGCGATGGTGGAGTACTCGGCGAGGTGGTCGGCGCCGCGGTCCGGGCGGACCACGATCCGGCCGCCGGACAGGCCCTTGCCGACGTAGTCGTTGGCGTCGCCCTCAAGGCGCAGCGTGACACCGCGCGGCAGGAACGCGCCGAAGGACTGGCCGGCCGAGCCGGTGAAGGTGAGGTCGATGGTGTCGTCGGGCAGCCCCGCGCCGCCGAACTTCTTCGTGACCTCGTGGCCGAGCATCGTGCCGACGGTCCGGTTGATGTTCCGGATGGCGACCTGGGCGCGCACCGGCTGGGCGGCCTCGGCGGTGTCGGCGGACAGCGCGTCGGCGGCGAGCTTGATCAGCTCATTGTCCAGGGCCTTCGCCAGGCCGTGATCCTGGACGGTGACCTGGTGGCGGACGGCGCCGTCGGGCAGCTCCGGCACGTGCAGCAGCGGTGCCAGGTCCAGGCCCTGGGCCTTCCAGTGGTCGACGGCCTGCGTGGTGTCGAGGATCTCGGCGCGGCCGATGACCTCGTCCAGGCTCCGGAAGCCCAGCTCGGCAAGCAGCTCGCGGACCTCTTCGGCGATGAACTCGAAGAAGTTGACGAGGTATTCGGCCTTGCCGCTGAACCGCTCGCGCAGCGCCGGGTTCTGGGTGGCGATGCCCACCGGGCAGGTGTCCAGGTGGCAGACGCGCATCATGACGCAGCCGGAGACGACCAGCGGAGCGGTCGCGAAACCGAACTCCTCGGCGCCCAGCAGGGCGGCGATGACGACATCCCTGCCGGTCTTGAGCTGGCCGTCGGTCTGCACGACGATGCGGTCGCGCAGGCCGTTGAGCAGCAGCGTCTGCTGGGTCTCGGCGAGGCCCAGCTCCCAGGGGCCGCCCGCGTGCTTGAGCGAGGTGAGCGGCGACGCGCCCGTGCCGCCGTCGTGTCCCGAGATGAGGACGACGTCGGCGTGCGCCTTGGAGACGCCCGCGGCGACGGTCCCGACGCCGACCTCGGACACCAGCTTGACGTGAATGCGCGCCCGGGGGTTGGCGTTCTTCAGGTCGTGGATGAGCTGGGCGAGGTCCTCGATGGAGTAGATGTCGTGGTGCGGCGGCGGGGAGATGAGTCCCACGCCCGGCGTCGAGTGCCGGGTCTTGGCGACCCAGGGGTAGACCTTGTGGCCCGGCAGCTGGCCGCCCTCGCCCGGCTTGGCGCCCTGCGCCATCTTGATCTGGATGTCGTCGGAGTTGACGAGGTATTCGCTGGTCACACCGAAGCGGCCGGAGGCGACCTGCTTGATGGACGAGCGGCGCGCCGGGTCGTACAGGCGCTCCGGGTCCTCGCCGCCCTCACCGGTGTTGGACTTGCCGCCCAGCTGGTTCATGGCGATGGCGAGGGTCTCGTGCGCCTCGCGGGAGATCGACCCGTAGGACATCGCGCCGGTGGAGAAGCGCTTGACGATCTCGGACGCCGGCTCGACCTCGTCGAGCGGGACGGGGGGCCGCTCGGAGGTGCCGTTCTTCCCCGACTTCAGGCCGAACAGGCCGCGCAGCGTCATCAGCCGCTCGGACTGCTCGTTCACCCGCTCCGTGTACTGCTTGAAGATGTCGTAGCGGCGCGAGCGGGTGGAGTGCTGGAGCCGGAAGACGGTGTCCGGGTCAAAGAGGTGCGGCTCGCCCTCGCGGCGCCACTGGTACTCGCCGCCGATGTCCAGCGCGCGGTGCGTGGCGGCGATGCCGGAGACCGGGTACGCCTTGGCGTGCCGCGCCGCGACCTCCTTGGCGATGACGTCGAGCCCGGCGCCGCCGATCTTGGTGGCGGTGCCCTGGAAGTACCTGCCGACGAACTCCTCGTCCAGGCCGACGGCCTCGAAGACCTGCGCGCCGCGGTAGGAGGCGACGGTCGAGATGCCCATCTTGGACATGACCTTCAGGACGCCCTTGCCGAGCGCCTTGATGAGGTTCCTGATGGCCTCTTCGGCGTCCGTGCCCGGCAGGAACGTACCGGCCCGCACCAGGTCCTCGACGGATTCCATGGCGAGGTAGGGGTTGACCGCGGCGGCGCCGTAGCCGATGAGCAGCGCGACGTGGTGCACCTCGCGCACGTCGCCCGCCTCGACCAGCAGGCCGACCTGGGTGCGTTCCTTGGTGGCGATGAGGTGGTGGTGGACCGCGGCGGTGAGCAGCAGCGAGGGAATCGGGGCGTGTTCGGCGTCGGAGTGGCGGTCGGAGAGCACGATCAGCCGGGCGCCGTCGTCGATGGCGGCGTCCGCCTCGGCGCAGATCTCGGCGATCCGGGCGGCCAGCGACGCGCCGCCGCCGGAGACCCGGTAGAGGCCGGCGAGGGTGACGGCCTTCATGTCGGGCATGTCGCCGTCGGCGTTGATGTGGATGAGCTTGGCCAGCTCGTCGTTGTCGATGACCGGGAACGGCAGGGTCACGCTGCGGCAGGAGGCCGCGGTGGGCTCCAGGAGGTTGCCCTGGGGGCCGAGCGAGGAGATCAGCGAGGTGACGAGTTCCTCGCGGATGGCGTCCAGCGGCGGGTTGGTGACCTGCGCGAAGAGCTGGGTGAAGTAGTCGAAGAGCAGCCGGGGGCGGTCGGAGAGCGCGGCGATCGGCGAGTCGGTGCCCATCGAGCCGATCGGCTCGGCGCCGGCCTTGGCCATCGGCGCGAGCAGCACCCGCAGCTCTTCCTCGGTGTAGCCGAAGGTCTGCTGGCGGCGGGTGACCGAGGCGTGGGTGTGCACGATGTGCTCGCGCTCGGGCAGGTCGGCGAGGTCGATCAGGCCCTCGTCCAGCCACTGCTGGTACGGCTTCTCGGCGGCGAGCTGCGCCTTGATCTCGTCGTCCTCGATGATGCGGTGCTCGGCGGTGTCCACGAGGAACATCCGGCCGGGCTGGAGGCGGCCCTTGCGGACGACCTTGGCGGGGTCGATGTCGAGGACGCCGACCTCGGACGAGAGCACGACCAGGCCGTCGTCGGTGACCCAGTACCGCCCGGGGCGCAGGCCGTTGCGGTCCAGGACCGCGCCGACCTGGGTGCCGTCGGTGAAGGTGACGCAGGCCGGGCCGTCCCAGGGCTCCATCATCGTGGAGTGGTACTGGTAGAAGGCGCGGCGGGCGGGGTCCATGGCCGGGGAGTTCTCCCACGCCTCGGGGACCATCATCAGCACCGAGTGCGGCAGCGACCGGCCGCCGAGGTGCAGCAGTTCGAGCACCTCGTCGAAGGAGGCGGAGTCGGAGGCGTCCGGGGTGCAGACGGGGAAGATCCGCTCCAGGTCGCGCTCCCCGAAGAGCTTCGACGCGAGCTGCGATTCGCGGGCGCGCATCCAGTTGCGGTTGCCCTTGACCGTGTTGATCTCGCCGTTGTGCGCGACGAAGCGGTACGGGTGGGCCAGCGGCCAGCTCGGGAAGGTGTTGGTGGAGAACCGCGAGTGGACCAGGGCGATGGCCGTGGCGAAGCGGCGGTCGGACAGGTCGGGGAAGAACGGCTCCAGCTGCCCGGTGGTCAGCATGCCCTTGTAGACGACGGTCCTGGAGGAGAGCGAGGGGAAGTAGACCCCGGCCTCCCGCTCGGCGCGCTTGCGCAGCGCGAACGCCTTGCGGTCCAGGGCGAGTCCGGTGCCCGCGGCGCCGTCCGCGTCCGCGACGAACAGCTGGGAGAAGGCCGGCATGGTGGCGCGGGCGCCGTTGCCGAGGAGCTGCGGGGCGACCGGGACGACCCGCCAGCCCAGGACGTCCAGGCCCTCTTCCGCGGCCATCGTCTCGATGCGCGAGACCGCTTCGGCCGCATCCTGGGCCTCTGCCGGGAGGAAGGCGATGCCGACGGCGTACCCGCCGGCCTCGGGAAGCGCGAAGGTGACGTTCTCCCGCAAAAACGCGTCCGGCACCTGGAGCAGGATGCCCGCACCGTCGCCCGAGTCGGGCTCGGAACCGGTGGCGCCGCGGTGCTCCAGATTCGTCAGGACGGTGAGCGCCTGCTCGACCAGCGCGTGGCTGGCCTCGCCGGTGAGGGTGGCCACGAAGCCGACGCCACAGGCATCGTGCTCGTTGCGCGGGTCGTACATCCCCTGCTGGGCGGGGCGCCCGTCCATGGGCGACCATGCGGCGCTGGCGCTGCCGGTGGTCGCGGAGTGCGTGGACGCGGAACGCATCGGCTCTCCCAACGTCGTCGTGGCAAAGGCATTGCCGAGGGACGACGTTGGCCCTCCGCGAAATTTCGTGCAGGTTACAGGATGGCCCGCTTCTCGAAAAGCGGATAGAGCCTTCCAACATACGGACACCGCACGGGGCGGCGAGTCAGGGACGCGGACGGACAAAGCGATCCGAAAGCGTGGCGTGCACCGAGCGACATTGCCCGTGACGCCTCGGCCTTATGCCCGGCCGTCAACACGATGAAACCGCCGGGTAACGCGTTAATTATGTGCCGGCCCGCATGGCGCGTCACCCTACGACGGTTCCGAACACCGTTCCCAGGATGTACGTCACACCCGCAGCCGCGCCACCGAGAGCCAGCTGCCGCAGCCCGCTGAACCACCACGACCTGGCCGTCACCCGCGCCACGACCGCCCCGCACGCGAAGAGCCCGACCAGCGCGAGAATCACCGCGGGCCACAATGCGGAAGCCCCCAGCAAGTAAGGAAGCACAGGCAAAAGCGCGCCCAATGCAAATGAACCAAAGGAAGAAACCGCGGCCACCATGGGCGAAGGAAGGTCCGACGGGTCAATACCCAATTCCTCGCGCGCGTGAATCTCCAGCGCCTGCTCCGGGTCCTTCGACAGCTGGTCGGCGACCTGCCCGGCAAGGGCGGGCTCGACCCCGCGGGACTCGTACAGGGCGGCCAGCTCGTCCCGCTCGTCCTTGGGATGCGCCCGCAGTTCGCTCCGCTCGATGTCCAGCTCGGCGAGGACCAGTTCACGCTGCGAGGCGACCGACGTGTACTCACCCGCCGCCATCGAGAAGGCACCGGCCGCAAGCCCCGCCAGGCCGGTGATGATCAGCGTCTGCTGGGACACCGCGCCACCCGCGACACCCGTCATCAGCGCGAGGTTCGACACCAGACCGTCCATCGCCCCGAAGACGGCGGGGCGCAGCCAGCCGCCATTGACGTCACGGTGCGTGTGGTTGTCGCGGTGGGCTACGTGGGTCGGCGCCGAAGCGTCCATGACTCCTATGACAGACATGCGGGACCTACTCCCTTCAGCGAGGTGTGGGCCGCTATCGGCACTTCCCCCTCCAACACATCGAAAGTAGGCGGCAAGACCCGTCCGCCGCTAGCAAGGAAGGCCGAACTTACCTCTCTGACCTGCGGTTTCTCCTAAAGGATCTCCTTGAGATCCTGGTCACCAGGGCCCCTCGGCAGCACCGCGGGCCGCCGCACGGCCCGTTCGGGTGACACGACCGGGTGACCCTGGCACCCCGGGCAGGAGAGCGGGCCCCGGGCGTGGCACGGATACCGGACAGCGGTCCGGTCCGCACCACAGAAGGGCACGCCCATGAGCGCTCCCCATCCCCCGCCCGCGAAGCCCCCGCCCGCCGGCGCAGACCCCGCACCCCGGCCCCGCACCCCCGCCGCCGCACCCGACCGGGCACGCGGCGCGATGCTCGGACTCGCCGTCGGCGACGCGCTCGGCGCCCCCGCGGAAAACATGAAACCGTCCCAGATCCGCCGCCGTTGGGGCCGCATCGAAGGCTTCGTCGAAGAGGACCCGGCCGGCACCGACGACACCGAATACGCGATCTTCTCCGGACTGCTGCTCGCCGCACACGGCTCGGCGCTGACCGTCGCCGACGTCGAGAACGCCTGGCACCAATGGATCGCCGACCGCGACGAAGGCCCGTTCCGCGGCGCCGGATTCAGCGAACGCGGCACGCTGGAGAACCTGCGCCGCGGACTCGCCGCCCCCATCTCCGCCCAGCACCGGCACGCCTGGAGCGACGGCCTCGCCATGCGCGCCGCCCCGTTCGGCGTGTTCGCCGCCGGACGCCCCGCCGAAGCCGCCCGGCTGGTCGCCATCGACGGCACCGTCAGCCACGACGGCGAAGGCATCTACGGCGGCCGGGCGGTCGCCGCCGGGGTCGCCACCGCGATGGTCGCCCGCTCCACCGACGCCGTGATCGCCGCCGCGCTCTCCGTCGTCCCCGAGGACTCCTGGACCGCCCGCTCCCTGCGCCGGGCCGTCGGCGCCGCCCAGCGCTCCCGCCACGACCCCGACCTCACCCAACTCGGCACCGAACGCGCGGTGCGCTCCGCCGTCGTCATCGGCGGCTACCCCTGGACGGACCTGGCACCCGAAGCCGTCGGCCTCGCCTTCGGCGCGTTCGCCGCGGCCCGCGGCGACTTCTCCGCCTCGGTGCTCACCGCCGTCAACATGGGCCGGGACGCCGACACCACCGCCGCCGTCGCCGGCGCACTGGCCGGCGCACTCGGCGGCACCGCGGCCATCCCCGCCCCCTGGGCCCGCGCCATCGGACCGGTACGCGGCAGCTGCCTGCCCTCGATGGCCGGCTACCACGTCCTCGACATCGCCGGCCTGCTGGCACCCGGCACCTCGGCCGACGAAGCCGGGACGGCGGCCCGATGACCCACGAACCACCCCGCACGGCACCCGTACCCGCCACAGCTCCCCGGCCCCCCGGAGCCCGCACCGGCCCCGCCGAACCCACCACCCGCTGCCCCGCACCCGCGCACGGCACACCACAGACGGCGGCGCCCCCCGACACCCGCTCCCGCATCGAAGGACTGCTCATCGGACTCGCATCGGGCGACGCGGCGGGCTGGCCTGCCGCCCGCCACCGCGCCGCACGGATGCCCGAATGGACCCGCCGCCTCACCCGCGAACTCGACACCTTCGCCGAACAGAACGCCACCACCACCCTGCCGGTCCCGATCGCACTCAACCAGCCGCCCGAACCCCTGCGGCTCGGCCCGTCCGACGACGCCGAATGGGCCGCCTTCACCGCGAATTCGGTCCTCACCGCCGCCGGCGCCCCGCTCAGCGACCTCGGCAGGGACCTGCGGATGCGCGCCGCCATCGACCTCGCCTGGAACGGCCTCGCCGCCGAGATCGCCGCAGCCGCCGACCGCGCACCCGAAGTGGAATCCGCCGTACTCCCGCTGCGCGCCCGCATCTCCGTACGCGCCGGACTCGGCAACCTCGCCGCCGGACTGCGGCCACCCGCCACCGGCCACGACAACCCGCACTTCTTCGACGACGCCGCCTGCGTACGGGCCGCCGTACTCGCCGTCGTCCACCCCGGCGCACCCGGCCCCGCAGCCGCACTCGCCGCATACGACGCCCGCTACACCCAGGACGGCGACGGCGTGCACGGCGCCCGCGCGATGGCCGCCGCCATCGCCACGGCACTCGGCGGCGCCCCCGTCGGCACCTGCCTGACCGCCGCCGTCGACCAACTCCCCGACGGCACCGAAATCCGGCGCAACACTCTGCACGCCCTGCACCTGGCCCGCGCCTGCGCCGGCGCCCGCTCCGGCCGCCCCGGGCACGCGTTCGCCCTCGTCCCCGTGCTGGAACACGAAATCGTCGACCACGTCTACAGCTACGGCATCGCCGCCGCCGAAACCGTCCCCGTCGCCCTCGCCCTGGCCCACGCCGCCGGCGGCCAGGTCACCGAAGCCGTCCCCGCCGCCGCCTGCCTGTCCCGCGTCGCCGACTCGGCCCCCGCACTCGCCGGGGCACTGACCGGCGCACTGGGCGGCGCCCCCGCGATCCCCGACAGCTGGCGCGACGCCTGCCGGGTGCTGTCCGGCTGCGCCCTGCCCCGGCTCGCCGGCACCGACCTCGTCGACCTGGCGGCACTGCTGGCCGGCAGCGAACTGACCGCCCCCGAAAGCCCGTTGACACCGCCCGCCACCACCCGACCCTCCGCGGAAGGACTCACCCGCACATGACCCCCACCACGCACCACCCGGCCCCGGCCACCCCGCCACCCGCCGCCCCCACGGCCGAACCGCTCACCGACCGCGTCACCGGATGCCTCGTCGGCGCGGCGGTCGGCGACGCACTGGGCGGGCCCGTCGAGGGCTGCACACCGGAACAGATCGCCGCACGGCACGGCGGCCGGGTCAAGGGCATCGTCGGCCCCTTCCACGCCGACTGGCGCACCGCCCGCCCCATCGCGCCATACCACAAGGGCGACGGACACGTCACCGACGACACCCTCATGACACACGCCCTGGTACGCGTCTACACAACCGTCCGCGACCACCTCGACGCCCACGCCGTCGCCGACCACCTCGTACCCGACCTCATCAGCACCCCCCGCTGGATCCCCGAACTGGAAGCCGACGCCCTGCCGTTGCAGCGCCTCTTCCTCGCCGAGAAGTGGATCGTGGCCCGGCTGCACTACGGGCACGTGGACCCGCGGGAAGCCGGCGTGGGAAACATCGTCAACTGCGGCGCCGCGATGTACATGGCACCGGTCGGCCTCGTCAACGCGGGGAACCCGCCCGGCGCCTACGCCGAAGCGCTGGACATCGCGGGCGCCCACCAGTCCTCCTACGGACGCGAGGCCGCCGGCGTCTTCGCCGCGGCGGTGGCCGCCGCCTGCACCCCGGGCGCCACCGCGGCATCCGTCGCCGACACGGCACTGCGGCTGGCCAAGGACGGCACCCGCGCCGCCATCGAAGCGGTCTGCGAGGCCGCGGCCCCGCACACCGGCACCACAGCGGCGCGCATGGCCCTGCGGGCTGCCGTCGCACCATTCGACACCGTGGGCCCCGACTACCGCACCCCCTCCCTGGGCGCCCGCCGCCCGTCCCGGCTGCACGCCATCGAGGAACTGCCCATCGCCCTCGGCATGCTGCTGGTCGCCGACGGCGACTACCGGCGCGCCGTCCTCGGCTCCGTCAACTACGGCAGGGACTGCGACTCGATCGCCACCATGAGCGGCGCACTCGCCGGCGCACTGCACGGCGCCGCCGCGGTACCCGCCGCATGGAGCGCCGAGGTCGCCCGCGCCAGCCGCCTCGACCTGACGGCCCCGGCCCACGCCCTGGCCACGGTGGCCCGCGAGGTCTTCGCCCGGGACCGGGCCCGCCGCCTGGCCCACGAGCGGGCGTTCGGCGCGCTGGCGGAGGCATGATGCCCGGCCGCCCCACCGGCACGGGACGCGGCCCCGGCGACCTCTGGCACGGCCGCCACGGATCGTTCCGGGTGGTGACACGACGACGACCACCCGGAACCACAGACACCACCCCCACGGCCACTCCCCCTCCAGCAACTCCCCTTCCCCACACCGCAGTTCACCCTTCAGCCGCACCTCCCCCTCCCCTCCGGCTGACCTGGGTACAGCCCGAAGACCTCATCGGACACGAACTGCGCCAGGCGGCCGAGGACGGACGGGACGCCACCGCACTCGCCCGCCGCTGGCAGGCCGCCGGCGGCCCACCACCCCCCGAACGCGCCGGCGCCTCCCCCGCCCCCGCCGACCCCGCGCTCCGCACCCTCGCCAACCGCCTCCTCGACGAACTCGCCCTGCTCCCCTCACCGTTGACCACCGACGAACCGACCGCACTCGACGCCATCGCCGCCGCACGGCCGCCCCGCGCCGGCGCCCGCGAGGGGCGGGGCGGGCGGGAGGCAAAGGCCCGGCGCGGCTCCCCCCGCCCCCTCCCCCCTCTCCCCCTACGGGGGAGGGGGCGGGGGTGGGTTCGGGGGTGGGGGGAGCGCTCCGGCGCCGCACCACCCGCCCCCACCGCCCCCTTCTCCCCCACAGTCACCCCCACCCCCCTGCCCACCCGCCTCGAAGCCGCCTGGCTGGGCCGGGCCGTCGGCTGTCTGCTCGGCAAGCCGGTGGAGAAACTGCCACTCGACGGCGTCCGCGCACTGGCCCGCGCGAGCGGCAACTGGCCGCTCGCGTCCTACTTCACCGAGGCCGGCACGGATCCGGCGGTCACCGCCCGCCACCCCTGGAACCGCCGCAGCCGCGGCACCTCACTCGCCGAGAACATCCACGGCATGCCCGAGGACGACGATCTCAACTACCCGCTGCTCGGCCTGCTCCTCATCGAACGCCACGGCCACGACTTCACCACCGCCGACGTGGCACGGCTGTGGCTGGACGAACTGCCAGCGGGCCGCGCCTTCACCGCCGAGCGCGTCGCGTACCGCAATCTGCTGAACGGCATCGAGCCGCCGGACACCGCCCGCCACCGCAATCCGTTCCGCGAGTGGATCGGCGCGCAGATCCGCGCCGACGTCTTCGGCTGGACCCGGCCGGGCGACCCGTACGGCGCCGCCGCCGAGGTCTGGCGGGACGCCGTCCTCAGCCACACGGCGAACGGCGTGTACGGCGCGATGTTCGCCGCCGCCACCGTCGCCGAGGCCGCGGGCGGCGCCTGCGACGTGCACGGTGCCCTGCGCGCCGGCCTCGCCGTCGTCCCCGCCCGCTCCCGGCTGGCCCGCGCCGTCCGCTTCGGCATCGCCGCCGCCCGCGAGGAGCCCACCGGCACACCGGACGGCTTCACGGGCGTCGTCGACCGCCTGCACGCCGCCTACGGGCACCACCACTGGGTGCACGCGGTACCGAACGCCGCGCTGCTGGCCGCCGCCCTCACCCACGCCGACGGCGACTTCTCCGGGTCCATCTGCCGTGCCGTGTCGGGCGGTTGGGACACCGACTCGAACGGCGCGACGGCGGGTTCGGTCGCCGGGCTGCTGGCCGGCGACCCCGGCGCGCTCCCTGACCGCTGGACGGCGCCGCTGGGCAACCGGCTCGCCACGACCGTCGGCGGTCTGGACGGCATCGGCTTCGACACCCTCGCCCGGCGCACCGCGGCGCTCGCCGTCCCCCGCCCCCACCGACCGGAGGTATCCCTGCCATGACCGCGCCGCACACCGCTCCCGTACCCGGTCCGCTGTCGGGGCTGCGGGTGCTCGATCTGGCCACGCTGTTCGCCGGGCCGCTCGCCGCGACCCTGCTCGGCGACTTCGGCGCCGAGGTGATCAAGGTGGAGCATCCCCGGCGGCCCGACCCGTCGCGCGGCCACGGCCCGGCCAAGGACGGCGTGGGCCTGTGGTGGAAGCTGCTCGGCCGCAACAAGAAGAACCTCACCCTCGACCTCTCCACACCAGGTGGCCGCGAGGTGCTGCTCCGGCTGGCGGCCGACGCCGATGTCGTCGTCGAGAATTTCCGGCCCGGCACGCTGGAGAAGTGGGAACTGGGCTGGGACGAGCTGTCCGCGGCCAACCCCCGGCTGGTGCTGGCCCGGGTCACCGGCTTCGGCCAGTTCGGCCCGTACGCCCGCAGGCCGGGGTTCGGCACCCTCGCCGAGGCGATGAGCGGGTTCGCCGCGCTCACCGGTGAGGCGGACGGGCCGCCGACGCTGCCGCCCTTCGGTCTGGCCGACTCGATCGCCGCGCTCACCACCGCGTACGCCGTGCTGGCCGCGCTGCGCGGGCGGGAGGCGACCGGCCGCGGGCAGGTCGTCGACATGGCGATCATCGAGCCGCTGCTGACCGTCCTGGGGCCGCAGCCCCTCTGGTACGACCAGCTCGGCTACGTCCAGCCGCGGACCGGCAACCGCTCCCCCAACAACGCGCCGCGCAACACCTATCGCACCGCCGACGGGCGGTGGGTCGCGGTCTCCGCGTCGGCGCAGTCCGTCGCCGAGCGGGTGCTGCGGCTGGTGGGCAGGCCCGAGCTGGCCGGCGAGCCGTGGTTCGCCACGGGCGCGGGCCGCGCGGCGCACGCCGACGAGCTGGACGCGGCGGTGGGCGGCTGGATCGCCCGGCACGAGCGGGACGAGGTGATCGCCGTCTTCGAGAAGGCGGAGGCCGCCGTCGCTCCGGTGCAGGACATCCGGGACGTGATGGCGGACGAGCAGTACCGCGCGCTCGGCTCGATCACCGAGGTCCCGGACGACGAGCTGGGATCGGTCCGGATGCAGAACGTCCTCTTCCGGCTGTCCGAGACGCCGGGCGCCATCCGCTGGGCCGGCCGGCCGCACGGCGCGGACACCGACGAGGTGCTCACCGGGCTCGGCCTGACCGCCGACGAGATCGCCGGGCTGCGGGCGGCAGGTGCCCTGTGACCTGCGCGTCCCACCCGCCGGACGACGGCGGAGCGGCGGCCCCGACCGGCACGGCGGACCGGCCCGACCCCGCAGCCGATGCCGTCCCGCCGCCCCTGACCTGGCTCTACGTACCGGGCGACCGGCCCGACGTGGTCACCAAGGCGCTGGGCTGCGGCGCCGACGTGGTGCTGATCGACCTGGAGGACGCGGTCGCCCCGGAACGCAAGGACCACGCGCTGCGGGCCACCGCCGAGCGGCTCGCCGATCCGGTGCCAGGACCCGTCCCGGTGCACGTCCGCGTCAACGCCCTGGACGGGCCGCGCGCCGCCACCGAGATCCGCGCCCTCGCCGGGCTGCCGGGCCTCGCCGGACTGCGGCTGCCCAAGGTGCACGGCCCCGCCGCCGTCCACCGGGCCGCCACCTGGGCCACCGGACCCGCGGCGGCCCGTACGCCCGTACCCGCCCTCTACGCCCTGCTCGAATCCGCACGCGGCATCGAGCACGCCTTCGCCATCGCCACCGCCCACCCGGCGCTGCGCGGCATCGCCATCGGCGAGGCCGACCTCCGGGCGGAGCTGGGACTGCGGGACGACGGCGGGCTGCTCTGGCCGCGCAGCCGTACGGTGATCGCCGCCCGCGCCGCCGGGCTGGCCCCGCCGCCCCAGTCGGTGTACCCGGACGTACGCGACGGGGACGGGCTGTCCCGCTCCTGCGCGCACGGCCGTGACCTGGGGTTCTGGGGCAGGGCCGCGATCCATCCGCGGCAGCTTCCGGTGATCGAGGCGGCGTATCTGCCGACGGGGGCGGAGATCGAGGCGGCGGAGGAAGTGGTGAAGGCAGCGGCCGGTGGCGCGGGGGCCGTGGCGCTGCCCGACGGGCGGTTCGTGGACGCAGCGGTGGTCGCCGGGGCCCGCCGGGTGCTGGCGCTGGCGCACCGCCGCCGCTGACGTCCCCGCACACGGCACCGGGCGGGCCCGAAGACATCGGGCCCGCCCGGTACGGTCCGGCGGTGGCCGCCGCATCAAGTGCGGCGGCGGTGTTCAGGACTTCTTGCCGCTGCTCTCCGCGGGCTCGGTCCCGTCCTTCGCCCCGGCGTCCGCGGCGTCCTTCGCGTCCTTGGCACCCTCGGAGCCCTCGGCGTCAGGACCGTCCTTCACGTCCGGGCCGTCGTCGCCGTCGGACGCCTTCCCCGACGCATCCGCCGGCTTCCCGTCCACGGGCTTCCCGTCCACGGGCTTCCCGTCCACGGGCTTCCCGCCCTCGGCGGCCGACCCCTCACCGTCGACGCCGCCGTCGCCGTCGGGCTGCGCACCCGGCTCCACGACCGCCTCGCGGCCCGGCGCCTTCCGCGCGGAGACCACCATGTAGACGAGGGCCAGGACCAGGACGATCAGCGCGGTCCAGACATTGAGCCGCAGGCCCAGGATGTGGTGCGCCTCGTCGACGCGCATGTACTCGATCCAGGCGCGGCCCACGCAGTAGGCGGCGACGTACAGCGCGAACGCCCGGCCGTGCCCGAGCCGGAAACGCTTGTCGGCCCAGATCACCAGCGCGGCGACCCCCAGGCACCACAGGCACTCGTACAGGAACGTCGGGTGGTACGTGCCGCCGACCCGGCCGATCGCCGGGTCGGAGCTGATCTTCAGCGCCCACGGCACATCGGTCGCCCGGCCGTAGAGTTCCTGGTTGAACCAGTTGCCCCAGCGGCCGATGGCCTGGCCGATGGCGAGGCCGGGGGCCAGCGCGTCGCAGTAGGCAGGCAGCGGGATACCGCGGCGGCGGCAGCCGATCCAGGCGCCGACCGCGCCGAGCGCCACCGCTCCCCAGATGCCGAGGCCGCCCTCCCACACCTTGAAGGCGTCGAGCGGATGGCCGTTCTTGCCGAAGTACGGCTCGTACGTCGTGATGACGTGGTAGAGCCGCCCGCCGACGAGTCCGAAGGGCACGGCCCAGACGGCGATGTCCGCGACCGTCCCGGACCGGCCACCGCGCTGCACCCAGCGCTTGTTGCCGAGCCAGACGCCCAGGAAGACACCGATGATGATGCAGAACGCGTAGCCGCGGAGCGGGATCGGGCCTAGATGAACGACACCGGTCGACGGGCTGGGAATGAATGCGAGGTCCATGGCAGGGTCGACGCTACCCCGCCGGGCGGGGTCGGCGGCAACCCACCCGGCAACGGCTCCGTAACGACACCGGCGGGCGCCGCCCCGCCCCGGAGCGGAGTTACGACGACGGCGCCGCGCTCTTGCCCGGCTGCTTGCCCTTGTTGGCGTCCAGCACCATCTTCTTGAAGTCCGCCGGTGTGAACTGCCCGTTCTTTTCCTTTGCCAGATCCTTGCCGTTGAGCAGGACGGTCGGGGTGCCGCGGTAGCCGGACGAGGTGAAGGCGGCGTTGGACTTGCGGACGAGCGCGTCGTACGTCCCGTCGTTGACGCACGCGCTGAAGGCGGCGGACGGCAGGCCCTTGGCCTTGCCCGCGAGTTGGATGAGCAGCTTCTTGTCGGCGAACTTGTCCTGCTGCTCGGGCGGCTGGTTCGCGTAGAGCACGTCGTGATAGTCGCGGAACCTGCCGGCGTTCTGGGCGCAGAGGGCGGCGTTGGCGGCGTTGAGTGATCCCATGCCGCCCGCGCTGCCGTCGATGATCGTGGCGAGGTGGTACGAGGACCTCAACTGGCCGGAGTCCTCCAACTCGTGGATGACCGACCGGAATCCGGTCTCGAACTGCTGGCAGGCGGGGCAGCGGAAGTCCTCCCAGACCGTGAGGCCGGAGGGGGCGTCGGGGGCGCCCACCGGGACGGCGGGCTTGGCACCGCCGGTCGCCCCCTTCGGTACGGTCACCCGGGCGGCACTGTCCTCGCTCCCCCCGGACGACGACGCCCAGAAGGCGATGCCGCCGCCGACCGCCAGCACCGCGACCACCGCCCCGGCGACGACCGCCTGCCGGCTGCGCCGGGCGCGGGCCTTCTCCTTCGCACGCTGTTCCTGCAGCCGCTCGCGGGCGCTGCTCTTACCGTCTCGATTCTTCTGGCTCACCCCAGGGACAACGAAGCGGAGGGGTGCCGCTGCCCCCCTCCGCCCGATGTTCGCCCTATCGGGGGACGGAACCGCCGGTGCCGCACGCCCGTGCCCGGCCGCCCGCACCGCGTCGGTGCGGGCGGCCGGGCGGCGCTGCTAGCGGCGCTTGCGGACACCTGCCGCGAGTTCACCGGCCAGCGCGCGGACCCCCGCGAGCCCGGCCTCCAGGTCGTCCTCCTCTGCCAGCATCCGCTTGACGAACGCCGAGCCGACGATGACGCCGTCGGCGAACTGCGCGACCTCCGCGGCCTGTTCGGGGTTGGAGACGCCGAGTCCGACGCAGACCGGGAGGTCCGTGGTGGCCCGGGTCCTGCCGACCAGTTCCTGTGCCTCGCGGCCGACCGACTCGCGGGTGCCGGTGACTCCCATCAGCGAAGCGGCGTAGACGAAGCCGCTGCCGGCCGCGGTGATCTTGGCGAGGCGTGCGTCGCGGCTGCTCGGCGCGACCACGAAGACGGTGGCCAGGCCGTGCTCTTCGGCGGCCTTGCGCCACACGTCGGACTCCTCGACCGGCAGGTCGGGCAGGATGCAGCCGGCCCCGCCCGCGGCGGCGAGATCGGCGGCGAACCGCTCGACGCCGTAGCGGTCGACGGGGTTCCAGTACGTCATGCACAGCACCGGCGCCCCGGTGGCCGCGTGTGCCTCGCGGACCGTGCGGATCACGTCGGTGATCTTCACGCCGGCCCGCAGCGCGATGTCGTCGGCGGTCTGGATGACCGGCCCGTCCAGGACCGGGTCGCTGTGCGGCAGTCCGACCTCGACGACGTCGCAGCCGCCCTCCAGCATGGCCGTCACCGCGCGGATGCCGCCGTCCACGGTCGGGAAACCGGCCGGGAGGTAGCCGACGAGCGCGGCCCGCTTCTCGGCGCGGGCGTCCGCCAGCACCGACTCCAGCAGCGCGATGTTGCCCGGTGTACCCGAATTGCCCGCCATCACTTCTCCCCCGCGCCCGTGGCGTCGTTGTCGTACAGCCCGAAGTAACGGGCCGCGGTGTCCATGTCCTTGTCGCCCCGGCCCGAGAGGTTGACCAGCAGCAGCCCGTCGGGGCCCAGCTCGCGGCCCAGTTCCAGCGCCCCGGCGAGGGCGTGCGCACTCTCGATGGCGGGGATGATGCCCTCGGTCTGCGACAGCAGCCGCAGCGCCTGCATGGCCTGGTCGTCGGTGACCGCGCGGTACTCGGCGCGGCCGATGTCCTTGAGGTAGGAGTGCTCGGGGCCGATGCCCGGGTAGTCCAGACCGGCGGAGATCGAGTACGGCTCGGTGATCTGCCCGTCCTCGTCCTGGAGTACGTACGAACGCGAGCCGTGCAGGATGCCGGGGGTGCCCGCGGTGAGGGTGGCGGCGTGCTCACCGCTCGCCACACCGTGGCCGCCGGGCTCGCAGCCGACCAGCCGGACGCTCTCGTCGGGCAGGAAGGCGTGGAAGAGGCCGATGGCGTTGGATCCGCCGCCCACACAGGCCACCGCGGCGTCCGGCAGCCGGCCGGCCCGCTCCACGATCTGCCGGCGGGCCTCGACGCCGATGACGCGGTGGAAGTCGCGCACCAGGGCCGGGAAGGGGTGCGGGCCCGCGACCGTACCGAAGAGGTAGTGCGTGCGGTCGACGTTGGCGACCCAGTCGCGGAACGCCTCGTTGATGGCGTCCTTGAGGGTGCGGCTGCCGGACTTCACGGCGATGACCTCGGCGCCGAGCATCCGCATCCGGGCGACGTTGAGTGCCTGGCGCTCGGTGTCGACCTCGCCCATGTAAATGGTGCATTCGAGGCCGAAGAGGGCGCAGGCGGTGGCGGTGGCGACGCCGTGCTGGCCGGCGCCGGTCTCGGCGATGACCCGGGTCTTGCCCATCCGCTTGGTGAGCAGCGCCTGGCCGAGCACGTTGTTGATCTTGTGCGAGCCGGTGTGGTTGAGGTCCTCGCGCTTGAGGAACACCCGGGCGCCGCCCGCGTGCCGGGCGAACCGCGGCACCTCGGTGAGCGCGCTGGGACGCCCCGTGTAGTTGACCATCAGGTCGTCCAGCTCGGCGGCGAACGCGGGGTCCGCCTTGGCCTTCTCGTACTCGGCGGCGACCTCGTCGACCGCGGCGACCAGCGCTTCGGGGATGAATTTGCCGCCGAAGGCACCGAAATAGCCCGTGGGGCCGGGAACTTGCCCCTCGGGGTCGGGAAGGAAGAAATCGGAGGACATCTGACGCGCTCCTAGGCCGGGGCAACCGCCCCGGAAATCTGGGGTGTCTGGGATATCGGGAACGTGTGGGTACGCCGGGGGGGCCGAGGCCCGACGAGTGGCGAGAGGCGAGTGGAGGCGGGGGCGAGCCGGGTGGTTGCCGAGGGGCTGTGCCGGACGGTTGCCGGGACCGACGCCGAAGCAGAGCGCTGACCGGCGCCGGAGCGAGGCGCTGCCGTCCCCAGTGCTCCCCCGCCCCCTCCCCCCTCTCCCCCTACGGGGGAGGGGGCGGGGGTGGGTTCGGGGGTGGGGGGGGACAGCAGCCCTCCCGCACAGCGCCCAGCTCGGGCCCGCACAGCGTCCGCCACCGGGCCCGCCGAGCCCACCGGCCCGGCAGCCCTCAGTCGAAGCGACCGCCGTTCAGCGCCCGTCGCGGCGCACCGCGTCTCAGCTCGCGGTCTCCCGGCGCCATCGCATGCCGTTGATCTGGCCCGGTTCGGAGCCGATGTGGTACCTGACCCGACGGCCGTGGATACGGCGGGCGGGTGCCCGGCAGCCGCGGTGCCAGGGCGGCAGCGCGCAGCGGCTCGGCAGCGCACAGGACCGGCGGGATGCCGCCGTGCGCGCGCGGGGTCCTGGCGCCGGGTACGGCAGCCGGACGGCAACCGCCACGGCGCGCACACCGGCCGGGCCCGGGGCGGTGTCCCGGGCGGGGCGGCGGGTGCCGGTGGCGGCTGCGGTCATGTCGGTGTCCTCGTGCCGGCGCCGGTCAGGACCGGCCGTGCCGGATCGCCGGGTGCGAGCCCGCGGCGACCAGGTCGGCGACGGCGGTCCTGGGGTCCTTGCCGGTGACCAGGGACTCGCCGACGAGGACGGCGTCCGCACCGTCGTTGGCGTACGCGATCAGGTCGTGCGGGCCGCGCACCCCCGACTCGGCGATCTTGACGATGTGGTCGGGGATCTCGGGGGCGATCCGGGCGAAGTTGCCGCGGTCGACCTCCAGGGTCTTGAGGTTGCGCGCGTTCACGCCGATGATCCGGGCGCCGGCGTCGACCGCCCGCGCGACCTCTTCCTCGTCGTGCGCCTCGACCAGCGGCGTCAGGCCGATCGACTCGGCCCGCTCGATGAGCGAGACCAGTGCCTCCTGCTCCAGCGCGGCGACGATCAGCAGCGCCAGGTCGGCGCCGTGCGCGCGGGCCTCCCACAGCTGGTAGGCGGTGACGATGAAGTCCTTGCGCAGGACGGGGATGTCGACCTTGGCGCGGACCGCGTCGAGGTCGGCCAGCGAACCGCCGAACTTGCGCTGCTCGGTGAGTACGGAGATGACCGCGGCGCCGCCCGCTTCGTAGTCGGCGGCCAGACCTGCCGGGTCGGCGATCGCGGCGAGCGCGCCCTTGGAGGGGCTGGAGCGCTTGACCTCGCAGATCACCGTGACGCTCTCGCCCTTGAGGGCGGCGACACCGTCCTGGGCCGGGCGGGCCTTCCGGGCGCGCTCCTTCAGCTCGTCGAGGCTGACGCGCGCCTGTCGCTCGGCGAGGTCGGCGCGGACTCCGTCGATGATCTCGTCGAGCACACTCACGCGAGCGGCCTCCTTCTAGAACGGTGGAGGGGACAGTCGCCCAGGGGGCGGGGTACGTCCCCTCAGGCTCTTCGATGGTATCCGGCCGGGGGCTCAGGTCCCGCATCCGGTGGACCTTGGTCCCACCACCTGGACATCGGCGGGTGGCCGGGAGGTGCCACATGGCCGCAGGTCACGGCGTCAGGGCGGTGCCTAAGGGGAGGTTGCGGACGGCTGTGAAGACCAGCAGCAGGGCGCCGGCCGCCCACCAGTGGACGGCGCGGAGCCGCGGCCCCGCGGTGGGCAGGCCGCGGGCCGCGCGGAGTGTCCACACCACCCAGAACACGGCGCAGGCGGCGTAGCAGGCGACGGCCGGTGCGTTGGCGCCGAGCGCGGTGACGAGATCGCCGTGCGCCACCGCGTGCGCGCTGCGCAGGCCGCCGCAGGCGGGGCAGTAGATGCCGGTGAGGTGCAGCAGCGGGCAGACGGGATAGTGGCCCGGGTGGTTCGGGTCGACGGCGCCGACGTAGCCGAAGGCGGTGAGGCCGGCCGCCAGGGTGCCGAGGGGCGCCGTCAGCCGGCGGAGCGGTCCGGGGCGGGCGCCGGGCGGGCCGCAGGGCCGGTGGGGCGCGGCGGGTGCGGGGACGCTCTCGCGGTGGGGTGCGGCGGGTTCCTGCCGGGTCTGCGCCACGGGTTCACTCACGCTGCCGATTGTGCTGCGGCATGCGCGAAGGCGCAGCTTCTCGGCCTCCGTACGGGGCGTACGGACGGGGGCCGGGGAGCGGCGCCTTCGGTGAGGTGTGCGGTCCCGGCGCCGGGTTGCGGCGCCGGACGAGCGGTCGGTCAGCCTTCCTGCGGCTGGACCTGGGGCGCGGGCTTCGCGGAGCTCTTCGGGACCGAGCCGAGGCCGGCCACCCGCATCACGCCGCCGACGACGGCGCCGAGGCCGATCAGGACCATGCCGGCCCAGAATCCGGGCACGTTCGCCATCACGATGAAGGCGCCCGCGACACAGAAGCCGATGAACGAAATGATGACGCCGGTCCATGCGGCGGGGGTGTGTCCGTGGCCACTGCTCGACATGAATGCTCCTCGTAGCTCTTTCGCGCCGGGGTCGGGGCGCGGTGATACCTCGTCGTCCATTGTCACCGATGCCGGACGGGGCACGGCTACCGGGTCGGGTCCTCACCGCGGTCGAGGGACTTCCAGATCTCCTCGGGGCGGTCCGGGTCCGGCGCCTGCGCGGCGCGGCGCGGGCCGCGGGCGCCGCCGGCGGTGCGCTCGTAACGGCCCGACATCGCAGGCCAGTGGCGCCCGCGGAACAGTGCGAGCAGTCCGGCGATCAGCAGCAGCACGCCGCCGGCCGCGGCCACCCAGGGCCACAGGGTGTGCGTGACGTGATGCACATCGGTTCCGCTCAGGCCGACGGCGGTGGCGGCCTTCTCGCGCAGCGCGGCGGTGTCGGAGTTGCCGAGCGCGGCGGCGACGGCGATGCCCAGGCCGCTGAGGGCGAGCAGTGCGGCGACGGCGTACCGGCCGGCCCTGCGTACCGCGAAGACGGCGACCAGGGCGGCGAGGCCGACGACGGCGAGGGCGCCCGGCACGCCGGTCACGTCCGTGCCGGACACGGTGCGCGGCAGGTCGCCCTGGGCCAGTACCGCGGTGCCGCGGGCCCAGGTGCGGCCGGAGGCGAGCAGGGCGAGTCCGGCGCCCGCGGCGCCGAGCAGCAGCGCGACGGCGAGGCTGCGCCGGGCGCTGCGGGGCGGGGCGGCCGGCGCGGGCGCGGCGTCTGTACGGGGCTGGGGTGCGGCACTCACGGGTACCACTATCGCGTACGGCCGGCGGTGGCCGGGCGCGGGGTGGCCCGCGCCCGGCGGCGTCGGGTCCTGGTCAGCTGCCGAGGTGGTTGGCGGTGTGCACGGCGCGCAGTACGGCGGCTGCCTTGTTGCGGCACTCGGTGTCCTCGGCGACCGGGTCGGAGTCGGCGACGATTCCCGCGCCGGCCTGCACGTACGCGGTGCCGTCGCGCAGCAGGGCGGTGCGGATCGCGATGGCGGTGTCGGAGTCGCCTGCGAAGTCGAGGTAGCCGACGCAGCCGCCGTACAGGCCGCGCCGGGTCGGCTCCAGTTCCTCGATGATTTGGAGGGCGCGCGGCTTGGGGGCTCCGGAGAGGGTGCCGGCGGGGAAGCAGGCGGTGAGCACGTCGAAGGCGGTGCGTCCTTCGGCGACGCGTCCGGTGACGGTCGAGACGATGTGCATGACGTGGCTGTAGCGCTCGACGGACATGAAGTCGACGACCTCGACGCTGCCGGGCGCGCAGACCCGGCCGAGGTCGTTGCGGCCCAGGTCGACGAGCATGAGGTGCTCGGCGCGTTCCTTGGGGTCGCCCATCAGCTCGTCGGCGAGTGCCTGGTCCTCCTGGACGGTGGCGCCGCGCGGGCGGGTGCCGGCGATGGGGTGGACCGTGGCCCGGCCGTCCTCGACCTTGACCAGCGCCTCGGGGCTCGATCCGACGACGTCCACGCCGCCTTCGAAGCGGAAGAGGTACATGTAGGGGCTGGGGTTGGTGGCCCGCAGCACGCGGTAGACGTCCAACGCGCTTGCCGTGCAGGGGGTTTCGAAGCGCTGGGACGGCACCACCTGGAACGCCTCGCCGGCCCGGATGCGCTCCTTGATGTCCTCGACGGTCTCCTGGAACGCCGCGCCGCCCCACTCGGCGGTGAACGGCGGGAGCGCGGACGGCGGGAGTGCGGCGGCGCTCGCGGGGGCGGGCCTGGCCAGGTCGTCGGCCATCGCGTCGAGCCGGGCGACCGCGTCCGCGTACGCCTCGTCGATGCCGGTGTCGAGGTCGTTGTGGTTGATCGCGTTGGCGATCAGCAGGACGGTGCCGTTCCAGTGGTCGAGGACGGCGAGGTCGGAGGTGAGCAGCATGGTCAGTTCGGGCAGTCCGAGGTCGTCGTCGGTCTGCTCGGTGATCTTCTCCAGGCGGCGCACGATGTCGTAGCCGAGGTAGCCGACCATGCCGCCGGTGAAGGGCGGCAGGCCCGCGTCCTCCAGGAGGTCGCGGGGGGTGTGCAGCGTCTCGACGGTGGCGCGCAGGGCGGCGAGCGGGTCGCCGTCGGTGGGCACGCCGACGGGCGGGGTGCCGAGCCAGTGGGCCTGTCCTTCGCGTGCGGTGAGCGTCGCGGCGCTGCGGACGCCGATGAAGGAGTAGCGCGACCACGTGCGGCCGTTCTCGGCGGACTCCAGGAGGAAGGTGCCGGGGCGTTCGGCCGCGAGTTTTCGGTAGAGCCCCACCGGGGTGTCGCCGTCGGCGAGGAGGCGCCGGGTGACGGGGATGACCCGGCGGTCCTTGGCGAGCGTGCGGAAGGTGTCGAGGTCCGGAGTGGCGGTGCCGGTGGTTCCCGTGGTCATGGCAGCGGAGCCTACTGGTCGGCGGGGGGCACGGTGATCAGCACGTCCGCGTCGAAGCAGGTGCGGGCACCGGTGTGGCAGGCCGCGCCGACCTGGTCGACGGTGACCAGGACGGTGTCGGCGTCGCAGTCCAGGGCCACGGACCTGACGTGCTGGACATGGCCCGATGTGTCGCCCTTGACCCAGTACTCGCGGCGGCTGCGGGACCAGTACGTGCAGCGTCCTGTGGTGAGGGTGCGGTGCAGCGCCTCGTCGTCCATCCAGCCGAGCATCAGGACCTCGCCGGTGTCGTGCTGCTGGGCGATGGCGGGGACGAGGCCGTCGGGGCCGTGCTTGAGGCGGGCGGCGACGGCGGGGTCGAGGGCGGTGCTGCCGGGGGCGGCGGGGCCGGGGGTGGCGGTGGTTCCGGGGGCGGGGCTGCTCATGGGGCCATTGTGCCGTGCCGGGCCCGGCCTCCGGGTGGGGCGTGCGGTGCGGGGGCGGCGGGTGTGCGGCATGCTGCTGGGCATGTCGTCGCAGCAGCCGTCCGTGCCGCCGTCGGGGCGCCCGGGTCCTGAGCCGGTGTCCGGGTCGGGCCCGTGGGGTGATCAGGACCGGGCGGCGAAGGTCGCCGTGGTGGTGCTGGGGGCGGTGTTCGGGGCGGCCGTGGTGGTGGCGGTGGTGCTGGGGGTCGTGCTGGGGGGATGACGGGGCCGGGGCGGCGGCCGTGGCGGGTGCTGCAGGTGTGTGTGCGGTGGCGTGGCAGGGGCCGGGGGGCGGTCGTAGGCTGGCCGTATGTCGACCCATGCGAAGCGTGAACGGCTTCTTCTCGCCGACCTGTTGGAGAGCGCGGGCCCCTCGGCGCCGACGCTGTGCGCGGACTGGACGGCCCGGGATCTCGCCGCCCACGTCGTGGTGCGGGAGCGGCGGGCCGACGCGGCGGGCGGTCTTTTCGTCAAGCCGTTGGCGGGGCGTCTTGAACGGGTGCAGGCGGAGTACGCGCAAAAGCCGTTCGATGAGCTGATCGGGCTGATCAGGAGCGGGCCGCCGCGGATGTCTCCGTTCGCCCTGAAGCAGATCGACGAGGCGTCGAACACGGTGGAGTTCTACGTGCATGCCGAGGACGTGCGCCGGGCGCAGCCGGACTGGGTGCGGCGGGAGCTGGATCCGGTGTTCTCGGACGCGTTGTGGTCGCGCCTGGAGAAGATGGCGCGGCTGCTGGGGCGGAAGTCACCGGTCGGGCTGGTGCTGCGGCGGCCGGACGGGCGGGTGGCCGTGGCGCGGCGTGGGGTGCCTGTGGTGACGGTGGTCGGTGAGCCGGGTGAGCTGACGTTGTTCGCGTTCGGGCGGCAGGCGGCGGCCGATGTGACGCTGGAGGGGGATCAGGAGGCCGTCGGGCGGGTGGTGAAGGCCGCGTTGGGGGTGTGACGGCCGGGGTTCATGAGGGGGCGGGGGCGAGGTGGGTCCGGAGCATGTTCTGGAGTTCTCTGGCGGCGCGCGGGGGTGAGACGTCGCCGCGGTGCGCCATGGAGACGGTGCGGTGCATGCCGGGGGTGGCGAAGCGGGTGACGCGCAGGCCGGAGCGTTCGGCGACCATGCTGGGGACCACGGCGATGCCAAGGCCCGCGCGGGCGAAGCCGAGTACGGCGTCCATTTCGCCGCCCTCGACGGTGAAGGCCGGTTCGAAGCCGGCCGCGCGGCAGGCGGCGGTGGTGAATTCGCGGAGGTCGTAGCCGCGGCGGAACATCGCCAGCGGGTGGTCGCGGAGGTCTTCGACGCGGATGCGGCGGCGGCCCGACGGGGCGGGGGTGCCGGGGGCCGAGACCACGACGAGTTCCTCGCGGAGGAGTTCGGTGGTGGTCAGGGCGGGTGCCTGGACGGGGAGCGGCGTGATGACCAGGGCCAGGTCGAGTGCGCCGTCGGCCAGGGCGCGGACGAGGTCCTGGGAGCCGTCCTCGTTGACGATCAGCTCGACGCCTGGGTAGCGGGTGTGGAAGGCGCTGAGGACGTCGGGGACGAGGGTCGCGCAGAGGCTGGGCGGGGCGCCGAGGCGCAGCCGGCCGCGGCGGAGCCTGGCGACTTCCTGGACCTCGCGGCGGGCGGTTTCGGTGTCGGCCAGGATGCGGCGGGCCAGCGGGAGGAGGGTTTCGCCTGCGTCGGTGAGGGTGATGTGGCCGCGGGCGCGGTGGAAGAGGTCGGCGCCCAACTCCCGTTCCAGGGCGCGGATCTGCTGGGAGAGGGAGGGCTGGGCGACGTGTTCGCGGTCGGCGGCGCGGGTGAAGTGACGGGTGTCGGCGACCGCGGTGAAGTAGCGGAGCTGCTGTAGCTGCATGGTGGGGATGGTAGGCGACGATAGGCATGGGCTATGGAGATCAGCCGGTTCATGTCTTGGACTGATGAGGGTGGCGGTCCCTACCGTCAGGACTCATGGCACTGGACACTCGGACGGACCGACGGCCGTCCTTCGCGGGCCTGCTGTGGGGCTCGACCGTCGGAAAGAAGACGGCGATGGCCGTCAGCGGCGTGGTGATGCTGCTGTATCTGGTCGCCCATCTGCTGGGCAATCTCAAGATTTTCTTCGGGGCGGGTGAATTCAACGCGTACGGGCGGTGGCTGCGGACGGTGGGTGAGCCGTTCCTGCACCACGAGTGGTTCCTGTGGATCGCGCGGGTGGTGCTCGTGGCGTGTGTGGTCACGCACGGGGTGGCCGCTTATCAGCTGAGCCGGCGGGATATCGCGGCCCGGCCGACGGGATATGTGCACAAGCGGCGCCGGGCGAGTTATGCCACGCGCACGATGCGGTGGGGCGGGGTCATTCTCGCGCTGTTCATCGTCTGGCACATTCTCGATCTGACGACGATGACGGTGAACCCGCGGGCCGAGTCCGGGCATCCGTACGAGAATCTCGTCGCGAGTTTCGACCGGTGGTACGTGGCGGCCTTCTACATCGTGGCGATGCTCGCGCTGGGGCTGCACATCCGGCACGGGTTCTGGAGTGCCGCGCAGACGCTGGGTGCGGGCAGTCGTGCCCGTGACCGTGCGCTGAAGACCGTCGCCGATGTTCTTGCGCTGGTGCTGACGGCGGGTTTCGTTTCGCTGCCCGTCGCCGTGCTGTGTGGATGGGTGAGTTGAGATGACTTTCAGTGATTACGTGACCGGGGATCCGCTCGTCGACGGGAAAGCTCCCGGCGGGCCGGTCGCCGAACGCTGGGACACCCGGCGGTTCCAGGCGAAGCTGGTGAATCCGGCGAACCGGCGCAAGCAGACCGTCCTCGTGGTGGGCACCGGTCTCGCCGGCGGCGCGGCGGGCGCGACACTGGCCGAACAGGGCTATCACGTCGTGCAGTTCTGCTATCAGGATTCGCCGCGCCGGGCGCATTCGATCGCGGCGCAGGGCGGCATCAACGCGGCGAAGAACTACCGCAACGACGGGGATTCCGTGCACCGGTTGTTCTACGACACCGTGAAGGGCGGCGACTTCAGGTCGCGGGAGTCGAATGTGCACCGCCTGGCGCAGGTGTCGGTGGAAATCATCGACCAGTGCGTGGCGCAGGGCGTGCCGTTCGCGCGGGAGTACGGCGGGCTGCTCGACACCCGGTCGTTCGGCGGGGTGCAGGTGTCGCGGACGTTCTACGCGCGCGGGCAGACCGGCCAGCAGCTGCTGCTGGGCGCCTATCAGGCGCTGTCCCGGCAGATCGCCGCGGGGAATGTGGAGATGCATCCGCGGACCGAGATGCTGGACCTGATCGTGGTGGACGGGCGGGCCCGCGGCATCGTGGCGCGGGATCTGATCAGCGGGCGGATCGCCACGTATTTCGGCGATGCGGTGGTCCTGGCGAGCGGCGGCTACGGCAATGTCTTCTACCTGTCGACGAACGCCATGAACTCCAATGCGACAGCGGTGTGGCGGGCCCATAAGCGGGGCGCCTACTTCGCCAATCCGTGCTTCACGCAGATCCATCCGACGTGCATTCCGCGGACCGGCGACCACCAGTCGAAGCTGACGCTGATGAGTGAGTCGCTGCGCAACGACGGCCGTATCTGGGTGCCGAAGGTGAAGGGCGACCTGCGGCCGGCCCGGGAGATTCCGGAGGGCGAGCGGGACTATTACCTGGAGCGGATCTATCCGGCGTTCGGCAATCTCGTGCCCCGCGACATCGCGTCCCGCGCCGCGAAGAACGTGTGTGACGAGGGACGCGGTGTCGGGCCCGGCGGACAGGGCGTCTATCTGGACTTCGCGGACGCCATCGCGCGGTTGGGGCGCGCCGGGGTCGAGGAGAAGTACGGGAA
Source organism: Streptomyces sp. NPDC050161 (assembly GCF_044460025.1). Classification (NCBI taxonomy): domain Bacteria; kingdom Bacillati; phylum Actinomycetota; class Actinomycetes; order Kitasatosporales; family Streptomycetaceae; genus Streptomyces; species Streptomyces sp. NPDC050161. The sequence goes on from NZ_JBITJM010000006.1 coordinate 275,443, forward strand.
TCTCTTCGACATGTACGAGCGGATCACCGCGGAGAATCCGTACGAGGTCCCGATGCGGATCTATCCGGCGGTGCATTACACGATGGGCGGACTCTGGGTGGATTACGACCTCCAGACGACCGTCCCCGGCCTGTTCGCGATCGGCGAGGCCAATTTCTCCGACCACGGCGCGAACCGGCTGGGCGCGTCGGCGCTGATGCAGGGGCTCGCGGACGGGTATTTCGTGCTGCCGTCGACCATCAACGACTATCTCGCGCGGCATCCGCACGACGGGAGTGTGGACGCGGAGCATCCGCAGGCGGTGGCGGTGGTGCGGCAGACACAGGAGCGGCTGGCGCGGCTGCTGGCCGTCGACGGTGACCGTACGCCGGATTCCTTCCACCGCGAGATCGGTGAACTCCTGTGGGAATTCTGCGGAATGGCAAGGACCGAGAGCGGGCTGCGCAAGGCGCTGGAGCGGATTCCGGAGATCCGTGCGGAATTCTGGCGGCGCATCAAGGTGCCGGGCAGCGGCGAGGAGTTCAACCAGTCGCTGGAGAAGGCCAACCGGATCGTGGACTACCTGGAGCTGGCCGAGCTGATGTGCCTCGACGCGCTGCACCGGAGCGAGTCCTGCGGCGGGCACTTCCGTGAGGAGTCGCAGACGCCGGACGGCGAAGCGGCCCGGCGCGACGAGGAGTTCTCCTACGTGGCGGCCTGGGAGTACCGGGCGGCCGGTGACGGCGAAGGCCCCGGTGAAGGGCCGGGTGACGACGCCGGCGGCCCCGGGGCGCCCGTTCTGCACAAGGAAGACCTGGTCTTCGAGTACGTCCATCCCACCCAGCGGAGCTACGCATGAAGCTCACCCTGCGCGTCTGGCGCCAGAAGAGTCCCGATGTCCCCGGCGCCATGGCCGCCTACGAAGTCGACGGCATCTCGCCTGACATGTCGTTCCTGGAGATGCTCGACACCCTCAACGAGGAGTTGATACTCGGCGGTCAGGAGCCGGTCGCCTTCGACCACGACTGCCGCGAGGGGATCTGCGGGGCGTGCAGCCTGGTGATCAACGGCGATGCGCACGGCCCGGAGCGCACCACCACCTGCCAGCTGCACATGCGGTCCTTCCGGGACGGCGACACCATCGATGTGGAGCCGTGGCGGGCCGCGGCCTTCCCCGTCGTCAAGGACCTGGTCGTGGACCGTTCGTCGTTCGACCGGATCATCCAGGCCGGCGGCTACGTCGCGGTGCCGACCGGGGCGGCACCCGACGCCCACGCGACGCCGGTGCCCAAGCCGGACGCCGACTTCGCCTTCGAGCACGCCGAGTGCATCGGCTGCGGCGCCTGCGTGGCGGCCTGCCCGAACGGTTCGGCGATGCTGTTCACCTCGGCGAAGGTCAACCATCTCAACGTACTGCCGCAGGGCGCACCGGAGCGCGAGTCCCGGGTCCTGGACATGGTGTCCACGATGGACGACGAGGGGTTCGGCGGCTGCACCCTGGCCGGGGAGTGCGCGACGGCCTGCCCGAAGGGGATCCCGCTGTTCAGCATCACGTCGATGAACCGGGAGTTCGTGCGGGCCGCCCGCAAGCGCCGCTGACGCCCGGAGCCGGTGTCAGACCGCGGCGGTGCCGATGAGCCCCTCCCGGGTGACGAGCGCGGCCAGCTCCGCCTCGGTCAGCCCGCCGGTGCCGTCGGGCCGCCGCGGCAGGACGAGGTAGCGGCTCTCCGCGCTGGAGTCCCACACCGTGATCGCCGTGTCGTCGGGCAGGTGCAGCCCGAACTCGGCGAGCACGGCGCGGGGTTCGCGGACCACGCGGGAGCGGTACGCCTCGCTCTTGTACCAGGACGGCGAGGGGCCCAGCAGGCCGATGGGGTAGCAGGAACACAGGGTGCAGACGAGGACGTTGTGGGCGCGCGGGGTGTTCGCCACGACCTTGAGGCGCTGCTCCTGGATGCCGCCCCGCATCGACAGGCCCACCTCGGGCAGCGCGGCGTTGGCGTCGGCCAGCAGCCGGGCGCGGAAGCCGTCGTCGCTCCAGGCGCGGGCCACGATCCGGGCGCCGTTGAGCGGGGTGGCGCCCTTGAGCATCGAGGCGAGGACCGCGTCCAGCTGGTCCTGGCCGACCACTCCGGCGTCGATCAGCCGCTCCTCCAGCCGCCTGACCCGCGCCGCCACCGGCACACTCGCGTGCTCACCGCTCATCTCGCGTCCTCTCCGTCCGTTCCAGGTACGACTCCCAGAGGTCGACCGTGACCTCGTGCGCTCCGGTGCCCCACAGGTCGCGGGCGGCGAAGGCGACGGTGTACACGGGCTCCACGCGGGGCGCCGCCGCGCTGGCCGCGACCTCGTCGGCCAGCTCCCAGCGGCCCTGCGCCTCGACGATCCGCCCGGTGTGCCCGCGTACGTACCGTGGCGCGCGGGTGTGCCCCACAGGGTCGGTGGCGCGTACCCGCACCCGCTCCCCCGCCCGGAACTCAGTCACCCGCGCTCACCCCACGGCGCTCCAGCAGGGTCTCGATGGCGGCCAGCCAGCGCTCGTAGTAGGACGCCGCCAGGTATTCCGCGGGCGGCAGCCGTTCGACGGTGTCACGGAACTCGTCGAGGCGGTAGACGCCGTTGCGCACCAGCGCGGAGTTCAGCGCGAACACCCGTGCCTCCCAGTCGGCGTGGAACGGCGGTTCGTCCGCCTCGATCTCCAGCGCCCCGAAACCCGTCTGCCCGCCCACATCGTTGACCCGGCTCATGGGCGGAGCCTACGGGGTCCGCGGCGGCCACCGGCCGGATTCAGCGGACCGGGTGCCCGGCGTCCCTGAGCGAGTCCTTGACCTGGCCGATGCGCAGGTCGCCGAAGTGGAAGACGGAGGCGGCGAGCACCGCGTCGGCTCCGGCGTCGACGGCGGGCGGGAAGTCGGCGAGGCGGCCGGCGCCGCCCGAGGCGATGACGGGGACGCTGACGTGCGCGCGGACCGCCCGGATCATCTCGACGTCGTAGCCGTCCTTGGTGCCGTCCGCGTCCATGGAGTTGAGGAGGATCTCACCGGCGCCCAACTCGGCGGCGCGGTGGGCCCATTCGACGGCGTCGACACCGGCCGAGCGGCGCCCGCCGTGCGTGGTGACCTCGAAGGAGCCGCTCTCGGTGCGGCGGGCGTCGACGGAGAGGACCAGGACCTGACTGCCGAAGCGTTCGGCGATCTCGCGGATCAGGTCGGGGCGGGCGAGGGCCGCGGTGTTGACGCCGACCTTGTCGGCACCGGCCCGCAGCAGCTTGTCGACGTCCTCGGGGGTGCGCACCCCGCCGCCGACGGTGAGCGGGATGAAGACCTGCTCGGCGGTGCGGCGGACCACGTCGTAGGTGGTCTCGCGGTTGCCCGACGAGGCGGTGATGTCGAGGAAGGTCAGCTCGTCGGCGCCCTCGTCGCCGTAGATCTTGGCCATCTCGACGGGGTCGCCCGCGTCGCGCAGGTTCTGGAAGTTCACGCCCTTGACGACCCGGCCGTTGTCCACGTCCAGGCAGGGGATGACTCGGACCGCCAGGGTCATGGTCACGGCTCCTTAGGAGGGTTGCTTGAAAGCTTCGAGTTCTACTTCGACCAGCACGCGGGAGTCCAGGAAGCCGGAGACCACGACGAGGGTCGCGGCGGGCGGGGCGGCGCCGAACAGCTCGTGGTGGGCGCGGCCGACGGCGTCGACGTCGCGTGCGTGGGTCAGGTACATGCGGGTGCGCAGGACGTCGGTGGCGCCCAGGCCGAAGGGGGTGAGGGCGGCGAGGGCGTTGCCGAAGGCGGTCTTCGTCTGCTCGTAGGGGTCGCCCTCGCCCTGGAGCACGCCGTCCACCAGCGGCATGGTGCCGGCGACCAGGACGCGGTCGCCGGCCGCCACGGCGCGTGCGAAGCCGATGGCCTCTTCCCAGGAACTTCCGGTCCGTACGCGCTCGATGGTCATCACGCCGCCTTTCGGTTACACCGTCACGACACTGCTGCCAGCGCCTCTTCCAGGGTGAACGCCTTCGCGTAGAGCGCCTTGCCCACGATCGCGCCCTCGACACCTTCGGGCACCAGAGCCGCGAGGGTCCGCAGGTCGTCGAGCGAGGAGACGCCGCCGGAGGCGACGACCGGCCGGTCGGTGGCCGCGCAGACGTTCTTGAGCAGGTCGACGTTGGGGCCCTGGAGGGTGCCGTCCTTGTTGATGTCGGTGACGACGTAGCGGGCGCAGCCCTCGGAGTCGAGCCGGGCCAGCGTCTCGTACAGGTCGCCGCCGTCGCGGGTCCAGCCGCGACCGCGCAGGGTCGTGCCGCGGACGTCCAGGCCCACCGCGATCTTGTCACCGTGCTCGGCGATGACCTTGGCAACCCACTCGGGGGCTTCGAGGGCCGCGGTGCCGAGGTTGACGCGGCGGCAGCCGGTGGCGAGCGCGGCGGCCAGCGAGGCGTCGTCGCGGATGCCGCCGGACAGTTCGACCTTGATGTCCATGGAGCGGGCGACCTCGGCGATCCGGGCGCGGTTGTCGCCGGTGCCGAAGGCCGCGTCGAGGTCGACGAGATGCAGCCACTCGGCGCCCGCCTGCTGCCAGGCCAGGGCGGCCTGGAGGGGGTCACCGTAGGACGTCTCGGAGCCGGACTCGCCGTGCACGAGGCGGACGGCCTGGCCGTCGCGGACGTCGACGGCGGGGAGGAGTTCGAGCTTCGGGTGCGGCATTACAGAGTCTCGATCCAATTGCTCAGGAGCTGGGCACCGGCATCGCCGGACTTCTCGGGGTGGAACTGGGTGGCCCACAGCGGGCCGTTCTCGACCGCGGCCACGAAGGGCTCACCGTGAGTGGCCCAGCTGACCTTCGGCGCGGCGATGTGCGGGTTGCCGGTCTCCAGCTCCCACTCGCGCGCCGCGTAGGAGTGCACGAAGTAGTAGCGGTCACCGGCGTCGAGGCCGGCGAAGAGGCGGCTGCCTTCGGCGGCGTCGACGGTGTTCCAGCCCATGTGCGGGACGACGTCGGCCTTGAGGGGGCCGACGGTGCCCGGCCATTCGTCGAGGCCCTCGGTCTCCACGCCGTGCTCGATGCCGCGGGCGAAGAGGATCTGCATGCCGACGCAGATGCCCATGACCGGGCGTCCGCCGGAGAGCCGGCGGCCGATGATCCACTCGCCGCGGGCGTCCCGCAGGCCGCGCATGCAGGCGGCGAACGCGCCGACGCCGGGGACCAGCAGCCCGTCGGCGTTCATCGCCCGCTCGTAGTCGCGGGTGATCTCCACGTCGGCGCCGACGCGGGCGAGGGCGCGCTCGGCGGAGCGGACGTTGCCGAAGCCGTAGTCAAAGACCACGACCTTCTTCGGGGCCGTCAATTCCACACCTCCAGCCGCAGCACGCCGGCGACCAGGCACATGGCGGAGCCTATGGCGAGCAGCGTGATCAGGCTCTTGGGAAGCTTCTGCTTCCAGAAGGAGTAGACGCCGCCGATGAGGAAGAGACCGACCAGGATGAAGGCGGTCGACAGGCCGTTCACAGGGCACCCTTCGTGGAGGGGAGGATTCCGGCGGCGCGCGGGTCGCGTTCGCTGGCGTACCGCAGGGCCCGTGCCAGGGCCTTGAACTGGCACTCCACGATGTGGTGGGCGTTGCGTCCGTACGGTACGTGGATGTGCAGGGCGATCTGGGCCTGCGCGACGAACGACTCGAAGATGTGCCGGGTCATCGTCGTGTCGTAGCTGCCGATCATCGGCGCCATCGGCTCGGGCTCGGTGTGCACGAGGTAGGGGCGGCCCGAGAGGTCGACGGTGACCTGGGCGAGCGACTCGTCCAGCGGGACGGTGCAGTTGCCGAAGCGGTAGATGCCCACCTTGTCGCCGAGCGCCTCCCGGAAGGCGGCGCCCAGCGCGAGCGCGGTGTCCTCGATGGTGTGGTGGGTGTCGATGTGCAGGTCGCCGTCGGTCTTGACCTTGAGGTCGAAGAGGCCGTGCCGGCCGAGCTGGTCGAGCATGTGGTCGTAGAAGCCGACCCCGGTCGACACGTCGACCTGGCCGGTGCCGTCGAGGTCGATCTCGACCAGTACCGACGTTTCCTTGGTTGTGCGCTCCACGCGTCCCACGCGGGTCATCGCTCGTTCTCCTTCAAGCTGCGTTCCTTGAACAGCGCGCGTACCGCGTCGAGGAACGCGTCGTTCTCTTCCGGGGTGCCGGCGGTGACCCGCAGCCATCCCGGTACTCCGTTGTCCCGGACCAGTACGCCGTGGTCGAGGAGGGCCTGCCACGCGACGTGCGCGTCGTCGAAGCGGCCGAACTGCACGAAGTTGGCGTCGGATGCGACGACTTCGCAGCCGATCGCACGCAGCTCGGTGACCAGGCGGTCCCGCTCGGTCTTGAGCTGCTGGACGTACTTCAGGAGGGTATCGGTGTGCTCCAGGGCGGCGAGCGCGGTGGCCTGGGTGATCGACGAGAGGTGGTACGGGAGGCGCACCAGCTGCACGGCGTCGACGACGGCGGGGTCGGCGGCCAGGTAGCCCAGGCGCAGTCCTGCGGCGCCGAACGCCTTGGACATGGTCCGCGAGACGACGAGGTTGGGGCGGCCCTCGATCAGCGGGAGCAGCGAGGGGCGGTGGCTGAACTCGCCGTACGCCTCGTCGACGACGACGAGGGCGCCCGCGGTGTCCGCCCTGGCGGCCTGGGCCGCGTCGTACAGCGCAAGGACGGTCCCGGCGTCGACGGCGGTGCCGGTGGGGTTGTTGGGCGAGCAGATGAAGACCACGTCGGGCCGGTGCGCGGCGATCTCGGCGCGGGCCGCGTCGACGTCGATGGTGAAGTCGTCGTTGCGGGCTCCGGCGATCCAGCCGGTGCCGGTGCCGCGCGAGATCAGCGCGTGCATGGAGTACGACGGTTCGAAGCCGAGCGCGGTGCGGCCGGGGCCGCCGAAGGTCTGCAGCAGCTGCTGGATGACTTCGTTGGAGCCGTTGGCGGCCCACACCTGGGCGGCGGTGACGTGGTGGCCGCCGGTGCGGGAGAGGTACGCGGCCAGGCCGGTGCGCAGTTCGACCGCGTCCCTGTCGGGGTAGCGGTTGAGGTTCCTGGCGGCCTCGGTGACGCGTTCCGCGATCCGCCGGACCAGCGGCTCGGGCAGCGGGTAGGGGTTCTCGTTGGTGTTCAGACGGACCGGGACGTCGAGTTGCGGTGCGCCGTAGGGCGATTTGCCGCGCAGTTCGTCACGGATGGGGAGATCGTCGATGCGGGTCGCAGCGGGGGTGCGGGTCACGTGCCTGCTCACTTGTTCTGTGGGACCTTCCAGCCGAACCTTGCCTTCAGCGCGGCGCCGTGGGCCGGGAGGTCCTCGGCCTCGGCGAGGGTCACCACGTGGTGGGCGACCTCGGCGAGCGCGTCGCGGGAGTAGTCCACGACATGGATGCCGCGCAGGAAGGACTGCACGGACAGGCCCGATGAGTGGCAGGCGCAGCCGCCGGTGGGAAGGACGTGGTTGGAGCCCGCGCAGTAGTCGCCGAGCGACACCGGGGCGTAGGGGCCGACGAAGACGGCGCCGGCGTTGCGGACCCGGGCGGCGACGGCGGGGGCGTCGGCGGTCTGGATCTCCAGGTGCTCGGCTCCGTAGGCGTCGACGACCTTCAGGCCCGCGTCGATGCCGTCGACGAGGACGATCGCGGACTGCTGCCCGGCCAGGGCCGCGGTGATCCGTTCGACGTGCTTGGTGGCGGCGACCTGCGGGGCGAGGGCGGCCTCGACGGCGTCGGCGAGCGCGGGCGAGTCGGTGACCAGGACGGCGGCTGCGAGCGTGTCGTGCTCGGCCTGGCTGATCAGGTCGGACGCGACGTGCCCGGGGTCGGCGGTGGCGTCGGCGAGCACCGCGATCTCGGTGGGCCCGGCCTCCGCGTCGATGCCGATCCGGCCCTTGAGCAGGCGCTTGGCGGAGGCGACGAAGATGTTGCCGGGGCCGGTGACGAGGTTGACCGGGCGGCATTCGTCGGTGCCGTAGGCGAACATCGCGATGGCCTGGGCGCCGCCGGCGGCGTAGACCTCGTCGACGCCGAGCAGCGCGCAGGCGGCGAGGATCGTCGGGTGCGGAAGGCCGCCGAACTCCTTCTGGGGCGGGGAGGTGACGGCGATGCCGTCGACGCCGGCTTCCTGCGCCGGGACGACGTTCATCACGACGGACGACGGGTAGACCGCCAGACCGCCGGGGACGTACAGGCCGACCCGCTCGACCGGCACCCAGCGTTCGGTGACCGTGCCGCCGGGGACGACCTTGGTGGTGGTGTCCGTGCGGCGCTGTTCGCGGTGGACGATCCGGGCGCGCCGGATGGACTCCTCCAGGGCGGCGCGGACGGCCGGGTCCAGCTCCTTCAGGGCCTGGTCCAGGGCGTCGGCCGGGACGCGTACCTGCTCGATCTCGACACCGTCGAACCGCCGCGCGTAGTCGATCAGCGCGGCGGTGCCGCGATGGCGTACGTCCTCGCAGATGGGCCGCACCTTCTCCAGGGCGGCTTCCACGTCGAACTCGGCACGGGGCAGCAGGTCGCGCAGGGCGCCGCCCTCGGGAAGGGCGTCACCGCGCAGATCGATTCGGGAGATCACCCTCCCAGTGTCTCAGACCCGCTCCCGCGTCCCGTTGTCCGTATCACTGAGTGATACAACGCGCCGCACGGCCCGGACCTGCCGATCGAAGTTGACCGGAGTTGGCCCTGACTGTTCGTGTTCAGGCGTTCACCGGGCGGGAATGGGCCAGGTACAGGCGGACGCAGGCCCGTACACGACCGGTACGGAGGGCGGCGGGGCGCGCCGGATCCGTACGGAGAACGAGAGGGGGAACACGCGGTGACCGAGCCCGGGGACGGCGACGCGCCGGCCGATCTGCAGCTGACATCGGCGGAATGGAGCATGTGGCAGGCGTTTCGCAACGGCAGCACCTGCGATCTGCACATCGGGGACGCGGCCAGGGACGATCCGCACGGGCAGCATCTGTGGGGTCCTGACCGCCGGGTGCGGGCACGGGTGGTGGCGCTGCTGCTGCTTGACGGGCCGCCGCCGCAGCCGGGCCGGGTGCCCGCGCTGAAGCTCACCGGCGCGTACATCACCGACATCCTCGACCTCGCGGGCGGCGCGATCAAGCCATTCGTGGAGCTGCGGGACTGCCGCTTCGAGGGCGAAGTGGTGCTGCCGGAAAGCCGGTTCACGACGCTGCGGCTGGTGAACTGCGCGATACCCCGGGTGGAGGCGGCGCGGCTGCAGACCGAGGGCGATCTGCATCTGCCGCGCTGCGTGGTCCACTCCGGCATCCGGCTGACGGACGCGCACATCGGCACGGACCTGCTGCTCAACCAGATCGTGGTGCACAAGGACCGGCAGGGCAGGTCGGTCATGGCGGACGGGCTGGCCGTCGCCCAGGACCTCCAGGCCGAGATGATCGAGTCGTACGGCGAGCTGTCGCTGCGCGGCGCGACGGTCGGCGTGTCGCTCAGCCTGCGCGGCAGCCGGCTGAGCAATCCGTTCGGCCGCCGGGCGCTGAACGCCCCGCAGCTGACCGTCGAGCGGACCCTGCACCTGACCGCGGCCGGCCTGGCGAACTCACCCTTCTCCAGCAGCGCCACTCCCCCGTACGGCCTCGCGCACACGCCCCCGCGCGGCACCCGGATGCAGCGCTTCGAGTGCGAGGGCGGCATGCGTCTCGACGACGGGCGGTTCGGGGACGCCGTCGACATGGAGCACGCGCGCTTCATCATGGAGTCCGACCAGGAGCTGTCGCTGCGCCGCATCCAGACGCCCGAGCTGCGGTTCCTCGGGGAGCGTCCGCAGCGCGGCCGGGTGATCCTCTCCGGCGCCCGGGTCGTCAACCTCGTCGACAAGGCGGCGAGCTGGCCGGGGCTCGGCGGGCTGTGGATGGCCGGTTTCACCTACGAGACGCTGATACCGCGCGGGCACTTCCCGCTGGCGCTGCGGATCCAGTGGGTGGCCGCGGCGACACCGGAGTACGCCCCGGAGCCGTACGAGATGCTCGCCACGGCGCTGCGCATCAGCGGCGAGGACGCCGACGCGCGGGAGGTGCTGCTGGCCAAGCAGCGGCGGCGCCGGGAGACGCTGCCGCTGGCCGCCAAGGCGTGGGGGTTCCTCCAGGACTGGACGGTGGCCTACGGCTACCGCCCTGGCCGGGCCGCGGTGTGGATGGCGATCCTGTGGGCGATCGGCACGGCGTACTTCGCCCACTCGCCGCCCCCGGCGCTGAAGGCGGACGAGGCGCCGCCGTGGAACCCGTACCTGTACGCGCTCGATCTGCTGCTGCCGGTGATCGACCTCAATCAGGGCGCCGCGTGGAATCCGGGCGGCGGGGCGCAGTGGGTGGCCGCCGTCATGATCATCACGGGCTGGATCCTGGCCACGACGGTCGCCGCGGGCGCCTCACGGCTGCTGCGGCGGCAGTAGCGGGGCCGGTGGCGCGGCTGCTCCCGGGCGCCGCGCCCCGGTGTACGCCGTCCGGGCACGGACGCGGAGGCACGGCCTCCGCCCGGGGGGCGGGCACGGCGCCGTACGCGCTCCTCTAGGCTTACCGGCTGTGACCTCCGTACGCCTACCGCTCTTCCCGCTGAACTCGGTGCTGTTCCCGGGACTCGTGCTCCCGCTGAACGTCTTCGAGTCGCGGTACCGGGCGATGATGCGCGACCTCGACGCGCTCCCCGATGACGACCGCCGCTTCGGCGTGATCGCGATCAGGGACGGCCGCGAGGTGGCGCCCACCGCCCAGGGCATGCCCGACGCGACGGTCCCGGCAGCCCAGGGCCCCGCCGCCGGCTTCGGCGACGAGCCGATGGCCGCCTTCCACGCCGTGGGCTGCCTCGCGGACGCGGCGACGATCCGGGCCAAGTCGTCGGACGAGGACACCGGCTACGAGGTGCTGGCCACCGGCACCACCCGCTTCCGGCTGCTGTCGGTGGACGCGTCGGGCCCGTACCTGACCGCCGAGATGGAAGAGCTGGACGAGGATCCCGGCGACGGCGCCGGCACCCTGGCCGCCGGTGTCGTACGGGCCTTCCGCACCTACCAGAAGCGTCTCGCCTGGGCGAACGAGCGGACGCTCTCCAGCGGGCAGGACCTGCCGGCCGATCCGTCGGTGCTGTCGTACCTGGTCGCCGCGGCGGCCGTCCTGGACGTGCCGGCCAAGCAGCGGCTGCTGGAGGCGCCGGACACCGCGGCCCGGCTCGGCGAGGAGCTGAAAGTCCTTCGCCAGGAGTCGGCGGTGCTCGGTAAGCTCCCCTCGCTGCCGGCCGTGGACCTGACCCGGCAGCCGACCAGCCCCAACTGACGTACGCCCGGCGGGCGTACCGACGTTGCCACCCCACCGACGCGAGGCACCTCACGTTGTCCAAGAAGTCGAAGAAGGACCGGCCCGGCGCCGCGGGCGGCACCCCGGCGACGGTCGCCCTGGCCGCCTCCGGTGTGCCGTTCACCGTCCACTCCTACGTGCACGACCCGGCCGCCCCGTCCTACGGCGAGGAGGCGGCCGAGGCGCTCGGGGTGGCGCCCGAGCAGGTGTTCAAGACGCTGCTGGCCGAGGTGGACGGCGCCCTGACGGTCGCGGTGGTGCCGGTGTCCGGTGCCCTCGACCTCAAGGCGCTGGCGTCCGCGGTGGGCGGCAAGCGCGCCGCGATGGCCGACCCGGCAGCCGCCGAGCGCAGCACGGGATACGTACGCGGCGGGATCTCGCCACTGGGGCAGCGCAAGCGGCTGCGGACGGTGGTGGACGCGTCGGCCGAGGGCCGGGCGACGGTCTGCGTGTCGGCCGGCCGCCGCGGCCTGGAGGTCGAGCTGGCCCCCGCCGACCTGGTCTCCCTCACCGGGGCGCTGGTCGCGCCGATCGCGCGGGGCTGAGCGGGGGCCTGCCCGTACGGCCTCAGGCGTCCGGTGACCGCTGCTCGTGCGGGTCGGGCCAGTGCGCCGCGAACATCTCGGGCTCCGGGTCGCGCGGCCCGAACAACCCGGTCAGCGCCAGCTGCGTCACCATCGCCGCGATCGGCCAGGCCAGCAGCGCGCCCATGGCCTGGAGGCGGAGCGGCCCGTCGAAGGTCACTCCGGTACCTGCCTGCTTGGCGTGCGCGACGACGTCGTCGGTCGGGCCCAGCGTCATGCCGAGCTGCCAGCCGAGCACGGCGCCCAGGAGTCCGCCGACGACCAGGGCGATCACCAGCGGGACGCCGCCGCGCCTGCGGAAGAGGAAGACCGCGGCGGCGCTGACCAGGCCGAAGCCGAGGGAGAGCAGCACGAAGGTGCCGTCGGCGCCGATCGCCTCCTCGCCCTCGGTGTTCTTGAGGTAGACGTTGCGGGTGTCGGCGACCAGCGGGATGTGCGGCGCCAGCCAGGCCCAGAGCACGCCGAGCAGCGCGCCGCTGACCGCCACCGCCAGCGTGATCACCGCGGCGTCGCGCAGCTCACGGCCGAACGGCGGTGCGTCGGCGGCGGACGGCGGGTGGGCGGACGGGTCGGCCGATGCGCCGGTGGCGGGCGCGGCCCCCGGGTTCTGCGGTTCGTCGGACGGTTCGTTGTCGGGCGTCAGCGGTGCGGTCACCCCGTCATCGTGCCAGGTGGACGGGGTGGTGTCGGCAGCAGGACGGCCGTCGGGGCCGGCGGCGCCGGTCATCGGCTCGCCGCCCGGCGAAAGGCCCAGGTCGCGAGCGCCAGCGAAAGCAGTCCGACGGCGGCGCAGACGCCCAGGTCGGCGCCGACCGCGAGCCAGTCCGGATGGGGCTCGAAGGTGCGCGACAGCGCCTCCACACCGTAGGTGGACGGCAGCAGATCGCGGGCGTAGCCGATCAGCGTCGGCATCCGCTCGGCCGGCAGCACGCCCAGCAGCAGCGCGGCCGACATGCCCAACTGGCCGCAGAGGGTGGCGAGTTCCTGACGCGGGGCGAGCAGGCCGAGGAAGGCGCCGAGGCCCGACAGGGCCGCGCCCGCCAGCGGGAGCACGGCGGCCAGCACCCAGAGGTTGGCCATCGGCAGCTGGAAGAGGCCGCAGCCGATGAGGGCGGTCACCACCGTTCCCGGCACCGTGAACGAGGCGTACGCGCCGGCCGCGCCGAGCACCACGGCGGCCGGCGGCACCGGCAGTGTCGCGTAGTGGTCGAGGCCGCCGCCCGCCCTGAGCTGCCCGAAGTACTGGGCCAGGAGGTTGAGCGCGACGAACGCGACGACCAGCACGCTGGATCCGGAGACCACGGCGCGGGCCTCTTCGGGGCTGTCGACCACGCCGCGCATCAGGACCATGATCCCGACGGACTGGAAGGTGGCGACGAACAGCAGCGGGATCCGCGCGACCCGGGCCCGGGAGAGCTGGGCGCGGTAGACGGCGCCGAGCGCGGGCAGCAGCCGGGCGCGCGGTGCCAGCGGTGCCGCCAGGCCGTGTCCGGCGCGTTCCCCGGCGCCGGGGGGCACCGCACCTGCCTCGGTCACCGCCTGCACGGGCACCACACTCACGCGTTCATCCTGCCTTCCTCGGTACGGCGGTACGGCGCCGCGGCCCGCTGCCGCCGGGCCTGCGTACGCCGCGGCTCACGCCTTGACCAGTCCATCGGACCGGCCGCCGAGCGCGAGGTAGACATCCTCCAGGCTCGGGGTGGCCAGCGTGAAATCGTCCAGGGCGGCGAAGGCGGCGCCCGAGGTGACCGCGGCGACCGCGGCGCGGGCCTCGTCGGCGGGCAGCCGCAGGCTCCAGCGGCGCCCCGACACGCGGGCCGCCGTCCGCAGCGCGGCGACCTCGGGGACGCCGAGCGGCGGGCGGTCACGCCACACCAGCTCAAGGCGCACCTCGTCGCTCACCCGTTCCTTCAGCCCACCGGGCGTGTCACAGGCGATCAGCTGTCCCCTGTCGATCACCGCGACCCGGTCCAGGACGCTCTCGGCCTCCAGGACGTTGTGCGTCACCAGCAGGACGGTCGCGCCGCGCTCGGCCCGGCGGCGGTCGACGGCGGCCCAGACGGCGCGCCGGGCGACCGGGTCCATGCCGGTGGTCGGCTCGTCCAGGACCAGCAGGGGCCGCTCGCCGGTCAGGACGGTGGCGAAGCAGGCCAGCCTGCGCTGCCCGCCGGAGAGTTTCTTCAGGGGGCGGCCCGCCAGCTCGCCGAGTTCCAGTTCGGTGAGGATCGCGTCCCGCTCGGCGCGTGCCCGGCGCGGGTCGAGGCCGCGCAGCCGGCCGGTGGTCTCCACGGCCAGGGAGACGGTCATCTCGTCCAGGGCGGTGGATTCCTGCCCGAGGTAGCCGAGCAGCCGGGCGGCGCGTTCGGGGTGGCGCACCACGTCGTGGCCGAGGATCCGGACGCTGCCGGAGTCGGGCCGCAGCAGTCCGGTGAGCTGGCGTACCAGGGTGGACTTGCCGGCGCCGTTGGGGCCGAGCAGGCCGAAGATCTCGCCGCGGTGGACGTCGAGGGTGATGCCGTCGCTGGCTCGTACGGCCGGCGCCTGTGCCGCCCCGCGGCGCCCGCGCATCGCGGGGTACGTCTTGACCAGGTCCCGCACGGCGCACACCGTCTCGCCGCGCTCCGCCTGTTTTGCGCCCGTCCTCACGAGCTATGAGGGTACGCGTCCCCGGCCCGCCTCCGGCCCGCGGGGCTGCGGTGGCGGGCCGGGGCGTTGCGGGTGCGGGCGGGTCAGTCGCCGGCCGGTGCGTGTTCGGCGGCGGTGCGCTGGTCCACCTCGCGCCAGAAGCCGGCCCTGATCGCGTACCTGTCGTGCTCGTCGATCTGGTCGTCCTTGTGGGCGAGCAGCCCGAAGCGGGCGGCGTAGCGCAGGAGTTCACCGTCGATGCGGTGCGGGATGCGGGGGTATTCCGTCGAGAGCAGCTGGAGGTGGGTGGTGCCGGAGAGCCGGTCGGTCCAGCGCCTGGCGAAGACCTGGCCGACCTCGAAGGGGTCGCCGCTGACCGCGGTGATGTCCTCCTCGCGGTCGGCCCAGCGCTGCTCGGCGCTGGTCAGCTGGGCGAGGGTGGGCAGCAGCGCGGTCTCGGACGGCTCGCCGACCGGGCCGCCGCGCTCCACCCAGCCCTTGTCCGACGACCAGCGCAGGGTGGCGCTGGGGGCGGGCACCTGGGGTGCGGCGGGCGACGCGCCGGGCGCGCGGCCGAGACCGGCGAGGTCCTTGGGGGTGGGGACGACCTTGGCGCCGCCGGAGCCGTTCTCGCTCCCGGCCGTCGCCCCGTCGCGTTCGGCCGCGGGCCTGGCGCTGCCGTTGCCGTTGCCGTTCCGTTCGTGGCCGCCTTCGGCGGTGTCGGGCCCGGAGGCGGAGGCCGCTGCCGCGGCTGCCGCGACGGCGGATTCGGGCAGCGGCGCGGAGAGGATGGCGGCGATCTCCGGGCGGGGCACCGGCGGCGGGGCGCAGGGGCCGCCGAGTTCCTTGGCGCGTACCGCGCGGGTGATCCAGGCGCGGTCCAGCACCCGGCGTTCGTCGGCCTCGGCGACCAGGTCCTCGGACTGGTTGTAGTCGCCGTCGGCGGCCTGTACGGCCCAGAGGTGGACGGCGACGCCGTGTTCCTTCGCGGACATCAGGCCGGGCAGCAGGTCGCCGTCGCCGGTGACCAGGACGATGTCGGAGCAGGCGCGGTTACGGGCGAGTTCGGTCAGTTCGGCGTGCATGGCCGCGTCCACGCCCTTCTGTGCCCAGCGTCCGTCGCTGCGGGTCAGTGCGCCGAGCCGGACGGTGACCCGGGGCATCACGCGCAGCCTGCGGTGCTCGGGCTGCGGGACGCGGTCGGGGGCGCCGTCGAACCAGTAGATGCGCAGCAGCGGCTGTTCGGTGTCGGCTTCGGCACGTTGACGCAGGCCCTGGATGAGGGCGGCGTGGTCGACGGTGATCCGGGACCGGGCGGGCTCTCCTGCCAGCAGGCTCGCGGCGGCGCCGAGCAAGTATCCGGCGTCCACCAGGACGACGCAGCGATCCATGTTCCACCCTCTTCCCTGAGGTGCTGAAGTCCGGTCGCCCCCCGACTCGGGCCTGGCGGCGCGAGTTTCCTTCGGGTTTACCTTCGAGTCTGCCCGACCGTACGGGGGTTATCTGCCCGACCTGGATCATCGGCGTGGCGGATTCGGCGGTTCCGCGGGTGGTGCCGGACACTTGCGCTTCTCACTCATGGTAATTGCCCGAAATGCAGGGTGGTGTCCGGCATGTAACTCTGGTCGCGGCCCCGATCCCGGGATCCCCCTCAGGAGGCAGATCATGGCCAAGCACAAGAAGGACCGAAGTAAGCAGCAGAAGGGCGGCCCGGCCGAACACGGCCGCGAGCAGGCCCAGAAGTCGACCATCGAAGCCATCTCGCAGCCGCAGCAGTCCGCGCAGGGCAGCCCGGCGGACGTGGCCCGCAAGCACCAGCGGCGCTTCGGCCACAACTGACGTATCCCGCAACGAAGTCGAGGGGCGCGCCCGATGCGGGCGCGCCCCTCGCGTGTGTATGCCTGCCGCTCAGCCGGCCAGGCAGGACGGGCCGAGCAGCACCTTCAGGTCGCCGAACAGCGCCGGATCGGCCGTGACGCGGTGCCGGTCGAGGCGCAGCACCGTCGTCTTCCGGGTGCCCTGGAGCTTGATCCGCACCTCGGTGGCACCGCGGTGGCTGGTCAGCACCTCGCCCAGCTTCTCGACCAGCGGCGGGGTGACCTTCACCGTCGGGATGGTGATCGTCACCGGCGCGTTCGCCCCCGCCTCCGAGAGGTCGGGGACCATCATCTCCATGGCGACCAGCCGCGGTACGTCCTCGCGCTTGTCGAGGCGGCCCTTGACGAACACCACGGTGTCCTCGACGAGCTGGGTCGACACGAGCTGGTAGGTGGCGGGGAAGAACATGCAGTCGATGGAGCCCGCCAGGTCCTCGACGGTCGCGATGGCCCAGGCGTTGCCCTGCTTGGTCATCTTGCGCTGGAGGCCGGAGATGATGCCGCCGATGGTGACGATCGAGCCGTCCGAGTAATCGCCGCCGGTCAGCTGGGCGATGGCGGCGTCCGCCTTGTCGGACAGTACGTGTTCGAGTCCGAACAGCGGGTGGTCGGAGACGTACAGGCCCAGCATCTCCCGTTCCTGGGCGAGGAGATACGCCTTGTCCCATTCAATGTCCGAGAACTCGACGTCCAGGCCGAAACCGGGGCCCTCGTCCGCCGTGGCGTCGCCCATGCCGCCGAAGAGGTCGAACTGCCCCTCGGCTTCCTTGCGCTTGACCTGGACGACGTTGTCGATCATCGGCTCGTACTGCGCGGTGAGGCCCTTGCGGGTGTGCCCCATCTCGTCGAACGCACCGGCCTTGATCAGCGATTCGGTGGTGCGCTTGTTGCAGGCGGCGGCCTCGACCTTGTCGAGGTAGTCGGGGAAGGAGGCGTACTTCCCCTTGGCCTTGCGCGAGCGGATGATCGCGTCGACGACGTTGGTGCCGACGTTGCGGACGGCGGAGAGGCCGAAGAGGATCACGTCGTCACCCTGGGCGGCGAAGTTCTGCTCGGACTCGTTGACGTTCGGCGGCAGCACCTTGATGCCCATGCGGCGGCACTCGTTGAGGTAGACGGCCGACTTGTCCTTGTCGTCCTTGACCGAGGTGAGCAGCGCGGCCATGTACTCGGCCGGGTAGTTGGCCTTGAGGTACGCGGTCCAGTAGGTGACCAGGCCGTACGCGGAGGAGTGCGCCTTGTTGAACGCGTAGCCGGCGAACGGGACCAGCACGTCCCACAGGGCCTGGATCGCCGCGTCGGAGTAGCCGTTCTTCTTCGCGCCCTCCTGGAAGAGGACGAAGTTCTTCGCCAGTTCCTCGGGCTTCTTCTTGCCCATCACGCGGCGCAGGATGTCGGCCTCGCCGAGCGAGTAGCCGGCGATGATCTGCGCGGCCTTCTGCACCTG
Source organism: Streptomyces sp. NPDC050161 (assembly GCF_044460025.1). Lineage (NCBI taxonomy): Bacteria > Bacillati > Actinomycetota > Actinomycetes > Kitasatosporales > Streptomycetaceae > Streptomyces > Streptomyces sp. NPDC050161. The sequence continues at coordinate 293,263 of NZ_JBITJM010000006.1, forward strand.
CTCCTGGTACACGATGAGGCCGTAGGTGAGGCCGAGGGTCTCCTTCAGGGGCTCCTCAAGCTCGGGGTGGATCGGGGTGATCTCCTGGCGGCCGTTCTTGCGCTCGGCGTAGTTCGTGTGCGAGTTCATGCCCATCGGGCCCGGCCGGTACAGGGCCGAAACGGCGGAAATGTCCTCGAAGTTGTCGGGCTGCATCTGGCGCAGCAGCGAGCGCATCGGGCCGCCGTCGAACTGGAAGACGCCGAGCGTGTCACCGCGGCAGAGCAGGTCGAAGGTCTTCGGGTCGTCGAGCGGGAGCGAGAGCATCTCCAGGTCGATGCCCTTGTTGGCCTCCACCATCTTGACGGCGTCGTCCATGATGGTGAGGTTGCGCAGGCCCAGGAAGTCCATCTTGAGCAGGCCGAGCGACTCGCACTGGGGGTAGTCCCACTGCGTGATGGTGACGCCGTCGGTGTGCCGCGTCCAGAGCGGGGCGTGGTCGACGATGGGCTCGCTGGACATGATCACGCCGGCCGCGTGCACGCCCATCTGCCGGACCAGGCCCTCCACGCCCTTGGCGGTGTCGATGACCTTCTTGACGTCCGGCTCGTTCTCGTACATCCCCCGGATCTCGCCCGCCTCGCTGTAGCGCGGGTGCTTGGGGTCGGTGATGCCGGAGAGGTCGATGCCCTTGCCGAGGACGTCGGCGGGCATGGCCTTGGTGAGGCGGTCGCCCATCGCGTACGGGTAGCCCAGGACGCGCGCGGAGTCCTTGATCGCGTTCTTGGCCTTGATCTTGCCGTAGGTGCCGATCATGGCGACCTTGTCGGCGCCGTACTTTTCCGTCACATACCGGATCACTTCGACGCGCCTGCGCTCGTCGAAGTCGATGTCGACATCGGGCATGGAGACGCGCTCGGGGTTGAGGAACCGCTCGAAGATCAGGCCGTGCGTGATCGGGTCCAGGTCGGTGATGCCCATGGCGTACGCGACGATCGAACCGGCCGCCGAACCACGGCCCGGACCCACCGCGATGCCGTTGTTCTTGGCCCACATGATGAAGTCGGCGACGACCAGGAAGTACCCGGGGAACCCCATCTGGATGATGATGTCCATCTCGTACTCGGCCTGCTTCTGGCGGTCCTCGGGGACACCGCCCGGGTAGCGGCGGTTCATGCCGACCCGGACCTCCTCCTGGAACCAGGTCACCTCGGTGAAGCCGTCCGGGATCTCGAACTTCGGCATCAGGTCGCGCTTCTCGAACATGCCGTCGGTCTCGATCTGCTCGGCGACCAGGAGGGTGTTGCGGCAGCCCTCCTGCCAGGCGTCCGACGAGTCGATGGCGTACATCTCGTCGGTGGACTTGAGGTAGTAGCCGGTGCCGTCGAAGCGGAAGCGGTCCGGGTCGGAGAGGTTCTTGCCGGTCTGGATGCACAGCAGCGCGTCGTGCGCGACGGACTCGTGCGCGTAGGTGTAGTGCGAGTCGTTGGTGACCAGCGGCGGGATGCCCACCTCCTTGCCGATCCTCAGCAGGTCCTCGCGCACCCGGCGCTCGATGTCGATGCCGTGGTCCATCAGCTCCAGGAAGTACCGGTCCTTGCCGAAGATCTCCTGGTACTCGCCCGCGGCCCTGCGGGCCTCGTCGTACTGGCCCAGGCGCAGCCTGGTCTGGAGCTCGCCCGAGGGGCAGCCGGTGGAGGCGATCAGCCCGTCCGACCACTTGGCGATGGTCTCCTTGTCCATTCGCGGCCACTTCTGCAGCCAGCCCTCGGCGTACGCGTCGGACGAGAGCCGGAAGAGGTTGTGCAGGCCGGTCTTGTTGGCCGCCCAGATCGTCTTGTGGGTGTAGCCACCCGAGCCGGAGACGTCGTCCCGCTTCTGGTGCGGCTGGCCCCACTGGATCTTGCGTTTGGTCCGCCGGGACTCCGGCGCGACGTACGCCTCGATGCCGATGATCGGCGTCACCCCGGCCTTCTGGGCGGAGTGGAAGAAGTCGTAGGCGCCGTGGAGGTTGCCGTGGTCGGACATGGCGATGTGCGTCATGCCCATCTCGTTGCACGCCTTGAACATGTCGCTCAGCCGCGCGGCACCGTCCAGCAGGGAGTACTGGGTGTGGACGTGCAGGTGCGTGAAGGGCGGCTTGGACACGGCTGGAGACCTCCGGAGACGGCGGGGACGGCGGGGACGGCGCGGCGCTCGGCGACCTCGGCGAGGGGGTGCCGGCGGACGGGTGGACGGTCTCGAAGTCTACGACCCGGCACTGACATCGCCGCCGCGAAGGCGGCCGGCCCGGCAGTGCGCCGGGCGGCGGACGGCGGCCCCGCCGGGCACTCGCGGGCGTCCTCGCGCGTTGTCACCGGCGGAGCGCCCGCACCGGTCGTCCCTCCGGCCACCGGTGCGCTCGTCCGTCCGGCCATCCGTCCCGACCGTCACAGCCAGGAGGCACCCAGCGATGTCGCCCCAGCACGCCCCGGCGCAGGACACCGCGCAGCGCGGCGAGGAGATCCTCGCTGTCTTCGGCACCGCCTTCGGAGAGCTGCTCGCCGCCGATCCCGCGGCCTTCCGCGTCAAGTTCCGGAAGATGGCCGCCTCGGCGTTCGCCTTCTACCGCGGGGCGGCGTGCCTGTTCTACAAGGACCTGGAGGCGGTGCCGGACGGCGGCCCGTACCTGGACGACCGCACCGGCCGGGTGTGGATCCACGGCGATCTGCACGCCGAGAACTTCGGCACGTACATGGACTCCACGGGGCGGCTGGTCTTCAACGTCAACGACTTCGACGAGGCGTACGTCGGCCCGTTCACCTGGGACCTCAAGCGGTTCGCCGCGTCCGTGGCGCTGATCGGCTACGCCAAGGCGCTCTCGGACGGGCAGATCACGGAGCTGGTGCGCACCTACGCCGCGGCCTACCGCGAGCGGATCCACGCGCTGGCGTCCGCGCCCGGGGGCCCCGCCGGCGAGGAGCTGCCGCCCTTCACCCTGGACACCGCCCAGGGCCCGCTGCTGGGCGCCCTGCGCGACGCGCGCTCGCTGACCCGGTTCGGGCTGCTGGACTCGATGACCGAGATCCGCGACTTCGAGCGGCGCTTCGCCGCGGGCGACGGGTCCGTGGAGCTGGACGCGGCGACCCGCTACAAGGTCCTGGCGGCCTTCGACGGCTATCTGGAGACGCTGCCGGAGTCCAGCCTGTCCCGGCCCGACTCCTACCGCGTCAAGGACGTGGTGGGCCGGCGCGGCATCGGCATCGGCTCGGCGGGGCTGCCGTCGTACAACATCCTCCTGGAGGGCAACAGCGACGCCCTGGAGAACGACGTGGTGATCTACCTGAAGCAGGCGCAGACCCCCGCGGTCTCCCGGCACGTCACCGACGCCGGGGCCCGCGCGTACTTCCTGCACGAGGGGCACCGCACGGTCATCTCGCAGCGCGCCCTCCAGGCGCACGCCGACCCGTGGCTCGGCTGGACGGAGCTGGACGGCGCGGGCCAGCTGGTCGCCGAGATCTCGCCGTACGCGGTGGACCTGGACTGGTCGGATCTGGACGACCCGGAGGAGATCGCCGCGGTGGTGGCCGACCTGGGCCGGGCCACGGCGACGATGCACGCGGCGGCGGACGACGAGAGCGGCCACTCGCTGGTGCCGTTCTCGACGGAGCGGGCCATCGACGCGGCCATCGCCGCCGACGAGGACGGTTTCGGTCCGCTGCTGGTGGACTTCGCGCACACCTACGGCGCCCGCGCCCGCGCCGACCACCAGATCTTCGTGGACCTCTTCCGCAACGGCCGGATCCCGGGGCTGTGACCCGCGGCGGCCGGGCCGTCCGGGGCGGTCCTGGCGGCAAGAGCCGGCTCCACGGGCCGCCCGCCTCCCGCGCGGTATCCGCCGCACCCTCCCTCACCACCCCTTTCGTGGCCCCCGCCCCGGCCCATGGCACACTCGCTGCCATGGACATCTCGGCGGCGCACCTGCGGGCGGTGCGCGCGGCGCTCTTCACGGCGCTGTGCGTGACGCTGTCCGCGGCGTCCCACGTCCTGCTGTCCCGGATGCCGCTGCCGCTGACCACCGTCGCCGTGCTGTCCGCCGCCGTGTTCGCGCTCGCCTACGCGCTGGCAGGACAGGAGCGGAGCTATGGCCGGATCGCGGCCCTGCTGGTGCCCCTGGAACTGGCCGCCGACGCGTCCTTCAGCATCGGCCAGCACACCTGTTACGGCAGCGGCCCGGTGACCGGTCCGCTGCGCTCCCTCGGCGTGAACCTGCTGTGCGGCGGCGGCGACGTCGGCACGCCGCTGGCGCAGCTGCCCGAGCACGGCCCGCGCGACGCGTCCGCCGCGGCCTGGCTGCTGCTGCTCGGCGCGCATCTGCTCATCGGCCTGCTGGCCGCCGCCTGGCTGCGCCGCGGCGAGGCGGCACTGGCCCAACTGCTCGGCGCCGTCGCCGGCTTCGCCTTCCGGCCGCTGCTGATCGCCGCGGCGATGGTCGCCCGGGTGTCCGCCACGGACCGCCCGGCCGCCCCGCGCGCCGCCGACGGGCCGCCCGCCCGCGCCGTCCCGCTGCTCGTGCACTGCGTCGTACGCCGTGGACCGCCCTGCGTGCTCGCCGCCTGAGGCCACGGCCCGGCACCACGCGCGGCACCCACAGAGGTCGCCGCGCCGGTACGTCAGTACGCACATCCCTTCCACGGAGCAGGATCAGTCATGAGCAATCGCAACAACCAGGCCAACAAGCAGGCGGCGCGTGAGCGGCTGCGCGCCGAGCGCGAGCGGCAGGCGAAGAAGGACAAGGTCCGCAGGCAGCTGACGGTCGGCGGCGCGATCGTCGCGGTACTGGCCGTGGCCGGCGGCATCGGTGTCATGGTCGCCAACTCCGGCGGCGATGACGGCGGGGGCGCCGCCGCCGCTGCGGGCGACAGCAAGGTGTGGGCGAAGGCCGCCAAGGCCAAGCTGGTCAAGCCGGCCAACACCTCGGGCGACAAGGGCACCACCCTCGTCGTCGGCAAGCCGGACGCCAAGAACACCCTGGAACTCTTCGAGGACCCGCGCTGCCCCGGCTGCGCCAACTTCGAGCAGAACGTGGGCGAGACGGTCCGCAAGGACATCAAGGCCGGCAAGTACAAGGCGCACTTCCACCTCGCCACCTTCCTGGACGCCAACCTCAAGGGCACCGGCTCCAAGAACGCCCTCAGCGCGCTGGGCGCCTCGCTGAACGTCAGCCCCGACGCCTTCCTTTCGTACAAGGAGGCGCTGTACTCGAAGGAGTTCCACCCGGACGAGATGGGCCCCGACAAGTTCGCCGACGACAGCTACCTGATCAAGGTCGCGGACACCGTCCCCGCGCTGAAGGGCAACGCGGCCTTCCAGAAGGCGGTCGAGAAGGGCACCTACGACCGGTGGGCGCTGGAGATGTCCGACGAGTTCAACTCGCACAAGGACGTCCAGAACACCCCGACGGTCAAGGTCAACGGCAAGGTCATCGGCGCCGACGGCTCGACGGGCAGCAAGGTCGCGCCGACCACCCCCGAGCAGTTCACCAGCATGGTCGACGAGGCCGAGAAGTCCTGATCCCGGCCGGATCCGGCCACCGGATCCGGTTCTCGGGGGCATCGCGGCCCGCCGCCCCCCGTCGGCGGGCCGATGCCAAATCTTGACCCGGGAGTCTGCCGTGCTCATGGCAGACTCCCGGCATGCAGGGGACCGGAGTTGACCACCGGGCCCGTTCGGGGGCCGGGCCGAGAGCGGTGCGCGCCGCGGTGTTCACCGCGCTGTGCGTCACCCTGTCCGCCGCCTCCCACGTCCTGCTCTCCCGCGCCCCGCTGCCGTACGCGATCCTCGCGGCCCTGTGCACCGCCGTGTTCGCCGCGGCGTACGCGCTGACCGGCAGGGAGCGCGGGTACGCCGCGATCGCCGCGCTGCTGGTGCCGCTGGAGTTGGCCGCCGACACGGTCCTCACCACGGGCCAGTACGCCTGCTACGGCCCGGCCGGCGGGCCCGTCACCGGTCCGCTGCACTCCGTCGGCGTCGATCTGCTGTGCCGGGGCGGCGCGTGGGGCACCCCGCTGGCCGGGGTGGCCGCCCACTCCGGCGGTCCGCTGCCGGGTGCGTCCGGTGCCGTGCCCTGGCTGCTGCTCGCCGGCCATCTGGCGGCCGGGCTGCTCGCCGCCGCCTGGCTGCGCCGCGGCGACGCCGCGCTCGACCGGCTGCTGCGGGCCGCCGCCACCGAGGCGTTCCGGCCGCTGCGCGCCCTCCGCGCGCCGGCCGTCGCGCCACCGCCGCCCCGCCACCGCACCGGCCCGCCCGACCCACGGCCGCGGGTGTGCGGCCTCCTCTTCCTGGTCCGCTGTCTGCCGCGCCGCGGCCCGCCGGCCGCCGTCGCTCCCTGAGCACGCCGTACACGCGCCCATCAGTCACGACGAGGATCGGACAACCCCCCATGAGCAATCGCAACAGCCAGGCAGGCAAGTCGGCGGCCCGCGAGCGGATCCGCGCCGAGCGGGAGAGGCAGAAGAAGAAGGAGAAGGCGCGCCGTCAACTCACGGTGGCGGGCGCCGTGGTGGGCGTCCTGGTCGTCGCGGGCGCCATCGGTTTCGCGGTGGTCAAGGCGACCGAGCCCACCGGCTGGGAAGCCGCCAAGGAGGCGAAGCTGGTCAAGCCCGCGCACACCCAGGGCAAGAACGGCACCGAGATCCTGATAGGCGACAAGAACGCCAAGGAGACCCTGGAGGTCTTCGAGGACCTGCGCTGCCCCATGTGCGCGTCCTTCGAGCAGAGTTCGGGCAAGTCCCTGCTCAAAGACATCAAGGACGGCCGCTACAAGGCCCGTTTCACCCTCTACACCTTCCTGGACGGCACCCAGGGCGAGGGCTCGAAGAACGCGCTGAGCGCACTCGGCGCCGCGCTCAATGTCAGCCCGGACGCCTTCCTCGCGTACAAGTCCGCGCTGTACTCGGCGAAGAACCACCCCGACGAGCGGGACGACGCGTACGCCAAGGACGCCAGGCTGATCGAGGTCGCGGCCGAGGTGCCGGCGCTCCGGCACAACAAGGCGTTCGAGACGGCGGTCAAGAAGGGCACCTACGACCGCTGGGCGATGGACATGACGGCGCTGTTCGGCCGCAAGGGCATCAAGGCCACGCCGTCCTTCATGCACGGCGACAAGAAGCTGGTGCTGCCCGAGGTGCCGCAGCAGCGGATGACGCAGGAGGAGTACAACGAGTACGCCGACGCCAACTTCCGGAAGATGATCGACAAGGAGTTCGGCCCGGCGAAGGACACCGGCAAGGACGGCGGGAAGGACAGCGGCAAGGACGGCGGCGGAAAGGGCATCGCCGCGGGCGAGAAGGACCCGACGGCCGGGCACTGAGCCCCGCGGTCCGCGCCGCCGCGGCGCAACTGCCGTACGGGCGACGGGTGGATGAATTCCAGGAGAGCGCTCTCCCCGTCGCCCGTACCGGCCAGTAAGGTGATCCGCCGTGACCGATCACGACCAGATCTCCCGCCGCACCGCCGTCACGGCCGTAGCCGCCACCGCCGCCCTGCTGCCGCTCGCCGGCGCCCCCGCAGCCCTCGCCGCGACCGCCCACGAGGCGCCGGACCCTGGGCAGTTGTTCCGGCACGGCGTCGCATCGGGCGACCCGCTGCCGGACGGCATCCTGCTGTGGACCCGCGTCACCCCGGCGCCATCGGCGGTGCCGGGGTCGGGCCGCGGACCGGCCACCGAGGTCGGCTGGGAGGTGGCCACCGACCGGGACTTCACCGAGGTCGTCGCCCGCGGCCACGCCACCGCGACCGCGAGCGCCGACCACACCGTCAAGGCCGACGTGCGCGGACTGCGGCCCGCCACCCGCTACTTCTACCGCTTCACCGCGCACGGCACGCACTCCCCCGTCGGCCGCACCCGCACCGCGCCCGCGCACGACGCGGCGGCCGGCAACGTCCGCTTCGGCGTGGTCTCCTGCGCCAACTGGGAGTCCGGCTACTTCTCGCCCTACCGCCACCTCGCGGCCCGCGCCGACCTGGACGCGGTGCTGCACCTCGGCGACTACCTCTACGAGTACAAGTCCGGCGAGTACCCGGACTTCGCCCACGTCGTACGCCCGCACGCGCCCGCCCACGAACTCCTCACGCTCGCCGACTACCGCACCCGGCACGGCGTCCACAAGACCGACCCGGACGCGCTGGCGCTGCACGCCGCGCACCCGGTCATCGCGATGTGGGACGACCACGAGTTCGCCGACAACGCCTGGTCGGGCGGCGCGGTGAACCACACCCCGGACACCGAGGGTTCCTGGAGCGCCCGGATGGCGGCGGCGAAGCAGGCGTACTTCGAGTGGATGCCCGTCCGCCCGTCCACCGCCGGAACCACCTACCGCAGGCTGCGCTTCGGCACCCTCGCCGATCTGCACCTGCTGGACCTGCGGTCGTTCCGCGACGAGCAGGCGAAGCCGGGCAGCGGCGCGGTCGACGACCCGGGCCGCACGCTCACCGGACGGGCCCAACTGGACTGGCTCAAGGCCGGACTCGAACGCTCGGACACCGCCTGGCGGCTGGTCGGCACCTCGGTGATGGTCTCTCAGGTGGCCTTCGGCGCCGTCCCCGCGCACCTGCTCGGGCCGCTCGCCGAGGTACTCGGCCTCCCCAAGGAGGGCATCGCCGTCAACACCGACCAGTGGGACGGCTACACCGACGACCGCCGCGAACTGCTCGGCCACCTCAGCGACCGCTCCATCGGCAACACCGTCTTCCTGACCGGCGACATCCACATGTCCTGGGCCAACGACGTGCCGATGCGGGCGGCGACCTACCCGGCGACCGCTCCGGTGGCGACCGAGTTCGTGGTCACGTCCGTCACCTCGGACAACGTCGACGACCTCCTGCGCGTCGCCCCGCAGACCGTCTCGCTGGCCGGGGTCGCCGCGATACGGGCCGCCAACCGGCACGTGAAGTGGCTGGACATGGACGCGCACGGCTACGGCGTCCTGGACGTCACCGCCGAGCGGACGCAGATGGACTACTTCGCGGTGTCCGACAAGACCGACCCGCGGGCCACCAGCCGCCTGCTGCGCTCGTACCTGACGCGCTCGGGCACCCAGCGGGTGGAGCGGAGCCGGGCGCCGGTGCGCTGAGACGGCGCAGGCGGCGCGGAACCCGGCACCACCGGGAGACGCGCCGCCCTGGGGCGCTTCCGTCAGAAGCGCCCCGAGTCCGCTACAGACCGGCGAGGAATCCCAGCGCCACCTTCCAGGCGCTCTCCGCTGCCTCCGCGTCGTAGTCCGGGAGGTCGGGGTCGGTGAAGAGGTGGCCGGCGCCCGCGTAGCGGAAGACCTCGACGTCCGCGCCCGCCCGGCGCATCTGGAGGTACCACGCGGTCAGCCAGTCGTGCGGCTCGTACGGGTCCGGGTCGGCGACGTGCAGCTGCACGGGCAGCTCGTCGGCATCGGTGTCCTCCGCGATGTCCGACGTGCCGTGCAGCAGCAGGAGGCCGCGGGCCTTCTCGTCGGCCAGCGCGAGGTTCTGGGCCACCGAGCCGCCGAAGGAGAAACCGGCGTAGACCAGGCCGCGGTCCGAGTACGGTGCCGCCGCCGTCACCGCGCGCCGCAGCAGCTCGTCCTTGCCGATCTCGTCCTTGATCACGATGCCGTCGGCGACCGAATCGGCGGTCCTGCCGTCGAACAGGTCGGGCACGATCACCTCGTGCCCCGCGGCCCGCAGCCGGTCGGCGCCCGCGTGCACCGCAGGACGCAGCCCGCACACCGAATGAAACAGCACAATCGTCGGAGAACCGCTGGTCACGGGCTCGGTGGAGGCCGGCACTGAGATCACACCCTTGTTGTTGAATCGCTCTGCGCCCATCCTGCCAGTTACCGTCGGTGGAACCGCCACGCGCGCCTCGCGCCGGGCGCCGCGCACCCCCGCACAGGGAACTGACCGCTCCGGCACGGCCGGGAAACCGCACTGTCAAGGAGGATTCCGACGTGTCCATGGAGGACGTGCTGCGTCCGCTGACCGTCATCGGCGGCTCGCTCGTCATCACGCTCGTCCTGGGCTGGCTCGCCGACCGGGCCCTGCGCCGTATCGACGCCGCCCACCCGGAGACCCCGCTGTGGGGACTGCTCCGCCGCTGCCGGATACCGCTGCGGCTCCTGTTGTGCGCGGCCCTGTTGCGCGGTTCGTACGACGCGACCGGTCTCGGTCTCGTCGACGACCACACGGTGGGGATCGGCCGGACGCTGACCCTGGTGCTGATCGCGGCGTCCGCCTGGCTCGCGGTGCGCGCGTCGGCGGCGATCGTCGAGGCGTCGTACTCGCGCTACGCGGCGAACGCGCACGACCGGGCGCGGGTGCGGCGAGTACGCACCCAGATCACGCTGATCCAGCGGGTGGTGACCGCGGTGGTGATCATCGTCGCCGCGTCGGCGATGCTGCTGACGTTCCCCGCGATGCGTACGGTCGGCACCTCCGTGCTGGCCTCGGCGGGTCTGCTGGGCATCGTCGCCGGTGTCGCCGCCCAGTCCACCCTCGGCAACCTCTTCGCCGGGCTGCAGATCGCCTTCGGCGACATGGTGCGGATCGGCGACACGGTCGTGGTGGACGGCGAGTGGGGCACGATCGAGGAGATCACCCTGACGTTCCTGACCGTGCGGACCTGGGACGAGCGGCGGATCACCATGCCGGTCTCGTACTTCACCGGCAAGCCCTTCGAGAACTGGTCGCGCGGCGGCGCCCAGATGACCGGCACGGTCTTCTTCCACCTCGACCACTCCGCGCCGCTGGAGAAGATGCGGCAGCGGCTGCACGAGATCCTCCAGGAGTGCCCGGAGTGGGACGGCCGCGCCTGGAGCCTGGTGGTGACCGACACCACGCCGTCCACGATGGTGGTCCGCGCGCTGGTCACCGCCCGGGACGCGGACACCATCTTCACGGTGCGCTGCCAGGTCCGCGAGCGGATGATCGAGTGGCTGCGCACCGACCATCCCTACGCGCTGCCGCGGATCAGCACCGCGCCGGCCCCTGGCCACACCCCGGCCGCCCTCATCGAGCAGCGGGCCGCCCCGCCGCTGTCCAAGGACGGCCGCTGAGCGGCCGGTCCGCTCCCCCGGCCACGCCGTCCCGCTACGGCGTACCGCGCAGGCTGCGCATGTCGAGCTGGCGCAGCACCCGGTCGACGATCTCCGGGTCGACACCGGGCTCGCTGCGGGCGGCGAGCACCTCGTGGCGGGCCGCCGACAGCATCTCGCCCTGGATGCGCTGCACCTTCTTCATCCGCGTGATGCGCTTCTCGAAGTGCTCGCGCCGGTCGTCGTCCACGATGTCGGGCGCGATCCTGGCCCCGATGTCGTAGGCGCGGCGGGCCAGCTGGTCGTTGATCTCCTCGGGCAGCTCCTCGACCTCCAGGATCTCCCGCAGCCGGTGCTTGCACGCCTTGATGACGCGCAGCGCCAGCGCCCGCTCCAGCTCGTCCTCGGCCTCCGTGTCGGCCCGCACCCGCAGCTTGCGCACCAGCCAGGGCAGCGTCAGGCCCTGCACGACCAGGGTGGTGAGCACCACGGCGAAGGCGATGAACAGGATCTCCTCGCGGGCGGGGAAGTCGCCGCCGCCGTCCACCGTGTACGGGATGGCCAGCGCCAGCGCGACGGACGCCACCCCGCGCATCCCCGACCACCACATGATGAGCGTCTCCCGCCAGCTCATCGGGATGTCCTCGTCGAAGTCACGCCGCTTGTGCATCCGCTTGGCGAGCCAGGCGGCGGGCAGCAGCCACAGCAGGCGTACCGCGACGACCACGCCGACGACGGCCGCTCCGGCGCCGAGCATCTCGCCCCAACGGCCCGACGCGGCGCCGAAGATGTTGTGCAGCTCCAGACCGATCAGGCCGAAGGCGACGCCGGTGACGAGGGTGTCGACGACTTCCCAGAAGGTGTATCCGGCGAGTCTGCCCATCACGTCGTCGGCGTCGACCGCGTACTCGGCGAGGAAGAGCGCGGTGGTCAGCACCGCCAGCACGCCGGAGCCGTGGAACTCCTCGGCGATGACGTAGGCGATGAACGGCACCAGCAGGGTCAGGCCGATCTGGAGCGTCGGGTCGCCGAGCAGCCCCATCAGCTTGTTGGCGACCCAGCCGAGTACCAGACCGACCGCTATGGCGACGACGGCGGAGAGCACCAGCGAGCCGACCGCGGCGGGCGCGGAGAAGGTGCCGCTGACCGCGGCGGCCAGGGCCACGTGGTAGAGCACGATCGCGGTGACGTCGTTGAACAGCCCCTCGCCCTCCAGGATGGAGACCATCCGCCGGGGCAGTCCGAGCTTGCCGGCCACCGCGGTCGCCGCGACCGGGTCGGGCGGTGCGACCATCGCGCCGAGCACCACGGCCCCGGCGAGCGGCATGCCGGGCACCACGGCCTGGGCGACCGCGGCGACGGCCGCGGTGGTCGCGAAGACCAGCGCGACGGCGAGCAGGAAGATCGGCCGGATGTTCGCGGTGAACTGCCGCCAGGAGGTGCGCTGCACCGCCGCGTAGAGCAGTGGCGGCAGGACCAGCGGAAGGATGTACTCCGGCGGAATGTCGACGTTCGGGACGAACGGCAGCAGCGCGAGCACGGCGCCGGCCAGAGTCATCAGCACCGGCGAAGGCAGCCCCAGCCGGTCACCGACAGGGACCGTGACCACAGCCCCGAGAAGAAGCAAGAACAGCAGGGCGAGCTGGTCCACGGGGTTACACTCCGGGGTCGATTTCGATCACATTCCGCCCCAAGCCTGCCATGTCCGCACAGCAACCGGACTCGGCCGGTCCGCCCCGATGTGCGGACGCCGCCCTGTTACGGCGTCAGGAACTCTCGTCCCGCACGGTGTCCAGCGCCCGCTGGAGGTCCTCGGGATAGGCGCTCTCGAACTCGACCCAGCGGCCGTCCGACGGGTGCTCGAAACCCAGCCGCATGGCGTGCAGCCACTGCCGGGTCAGCCCGAGCCGCTTGGCGAGCGTCGGGTCGGCGCCGTATGTGAGGTCGCCGACGCACGGGTGGCGGTGCGCGGACATGTGCACCCGGATCTGGTGGGTGCGGCCGGTCTCCAGCTTGATGTCGAGCAGGCTGGCCGCGCGGTACGCCTCGATCAGGTCGTAGTGCGTGACCGACGGCTTGCCCTCGGCGGTGACCGCCCACTTGTAGTCGTGCTGCGGGTGCCGCCCGATGGGGGCGTCGATGGTGCCGCTCATCGGGTCCGGGTGGCCCTGGACCAGCGCGTGGTAGCGCTTGTCGACCGTGCGCTCGCGGAACTGCTGCTTGAGCAGCGTGTAGGCGCGCTCGGACTTGGCGACGACCATCAGCCCCGAGGTGCCGACGTCGAGACGGTGCACGATGCCCTGCCGCTCGGCGGCACCGGAGGTGGAGATGCGGTACCCGGCCGCGGCGAGACCGCCGATGACGGTGGTGCCGCTCCAGCCGGGGCTGGGGTGCGCGGCGACGCCGACGGGCTTGACGATCACCACGATGTCCTCGTCGTCGTGCACGATCTCCATGCCGTCGACCGGCTCGGCGATGATCTCGACCGGCGCCGCGGCCTGCGGCATCTCGACCTCCAGCCAGGCACCGCCGTGCACCCGCTCGGACTTCATCACCTCGGCGCCGTCGACCCGGACCTTGCCGCCCGCCGCCAGCTCGGCGGCCTTCGTACGGGAAAAGCCGAACATGCGGGCCAGCGCGGCGTCGACGCGCTCGCCCTCCAGGCCGTCCGGTACGGGCAGGGTGCGGATCTCGGGAAGGGTGCTCACCCCACGAGTATGGCAGTCCGGCGGGGGTGACCTGCCCGGCGGTGGATCCGCGGCCCGTGACCCCTGCCGGGGCGGGCGGTCAGTCCTTGTGGAGCGTGCCGTCGGGATCCAGGCCCCGGAAGGACAGGATCACGACCAGGACGCCACCGCAGACGATCGCCGAGTCGGCGAGGTTGAACACCGCGAAGTTCGCCGGGGCGATGAAATCGACCACCGCGCCCTCGAAGACACCGGGCGACCGGAAGATGCGGTCGGTCAGATTGCCGAAGGCGCCGCCCAGCAGCAGCCCCAGAGCGATCGCCCAGGGAAGGCTGTAGAGCTTGCGGGCGATCCTGGCGATCACCACGATCACCGCGGCGGCGATCAGCGAGAGGAAGACCGTCAGCGCCTCGCCGATGCTGAACGCCGCGCCGGGGTTACGGATCACGTCGAACTGCAGCAGCGTCCCGATCACCTCGACGGGCGCGTGGTGCTCCAGCTTCGCGACCACCAGGAGCTTGCTGCCCAGGTCCAGCAGGTACACGACGAGAGCGACGAGAAGCAGCGCGAAGATCCGCCGCTTGCCGCGGCCCGCGCCCTGTCCGGGCTCCGCCGGCCGTCCGCCGTCGGACCCCGCAACGGGTTCCCCGCCGGAACCCGTACCGGAGTCCGGCGTACCGCTGGTGCGTCCCGCCTCTGCCACGTGTGCGTCCCTCAGCCCGTCGGTCCGTGACCAGGCCACGCCTGGCACAGCACGAGGGTACGGCACGGGCATACGGGCACGACCGGGCCGGGAGACGCCAGGACCTGCCCTCAGCCGCGCCGCTCCTGCTTCTGTTTGCACTCCACGCAGAGCGTCGCGCGCGGGAACGCCTGCATCCGCGCCTTGCCGATCGGTTTGCCGCAGTTCTCGCACAGCCCGTACGTGCCCGCGTCCAGCCTGACCAGCGCCCGCTCGGTCTGCAGCAGCATCTCGCGGGCGTTGGACGCCAGGGCCAGCTCGTGCTCGCGGGTGATGTTCTTGGTGCCGGTGTCCGCCTCGTCGTCGCCCGCGCCGTCCCCGGAGTCGCGCATCAGCCCGGCGATGGCGTCCTCGGACGCGGCGATCTCCGCACGCAGCCGCTCCGCCTCGCTCATCAGGCCGGCCCGCGCGTCGGCGACCTCGTCCGGCGTCCAGGGCTCCTCGCCCGGCCGTACGGCCAGCTCGTCGGGGGCCGCCGCCGCGCGGGCCTTGGGCACCGCCGACTCCTCGCCGTGTGCCGCCCGTGCCGCCGCGGTCTTCTTCGCCACCACCGTCTTGGCTCCCGTCTTCTTCGCGGGCACCGCGGCCTTCCCGGCCACGGCCTTCTTCGCCGGCGTCTTCTTCGCCGGGGTCTTCGCGGTCTTCTTGGCCGCCGCCTTCTTGGCCGGGGTCTTCTTGGCCGGGGTCTTCTTGGCCGGGGTCTTCGCGGTCTTCTTCGCCGGGGTCTTCCTCGCCGCGGCCTTCTTCGGGGCCGGCGTCCCGGCGTCCGGCGCGTCGGCGTGCGCTCCCTCCGGAGCCGGCCGCGTCGCGTCGGCCTCTTCGGCAGGCGTCGTGCTCTTCTTCGCGGCGGTCTTCTTCGCCACCATGGCCGCGACCCCTTCACATATGTGATCTTGTTCGCGAATCGTGACGGGAACGATAAATCGCCGCACCGACCGCGGCAACGGGACGCACCGCCCGTACCCCCGCTCTGCCCCCGGTTGTGCCCCGCCCCCGCCCCGGTAATCCGCCGCGCCCCGGGACGCTCCGCAGGCCCGCCCCGCTCCGGGCACCCCGCGGCCGGCCCCGCGCATTCGGGTCACGCCGGTGACCGGCCGCCCCGGGGCCCGGCGCCGGAAAACCGGTCGGCCGCTGTCGTCGCGGGCCCGTACACTGGGCCCAGCGAAAGGCATCGACGGGACGAGTAGCGTCGTACGCAGCCAGCAGCGATCCGGGGACGGTGCGAGCCCGGAGGCGTGCACGACGTGAAGATCACCCCGGAGCCGCCGGAAGAAAGCCCGCGGGATCACACCCGGGGTGAGTAGAACCGGCAGCGCGACCCCAATGAGGGGGCGGTGGAGTGTCACCGCCAAGGAGGGTGGTACCGCGGGAGCACGGCTCTCGTCCCTCCGGACGGAAAACACAGCAGGTGTCCGCCGGAGGAAGCCCCCGATGAGTCCGCAGCCCCAGTACCGCCAGGTACCCGCCCAGGTAGACCTCCCCGCCCTTGAGCACGCCGTGCTCGATTTCTGGCAGGAGCAGAAGGTCTTCGCCCGCACCCTCCAGCAGTCCGAAGGCCGGCCCGAGTGGGTCTTCTACGAAGGTCCCCCGACCGCGAACGGCATGCCCGGCGCCCACCACATCGAGGCGCGCGTCTTCAAGGACGTCTTCCCCCGGTTCCGCACGATGCAGGGCTACCACGTCGACCGCAAGGCCGGCTGGGACTGCCACGGCCTCCCGGTCGAGCTGGCCGTGGAGAAGGAGCTGGGCTTCACCGGCAAGAAGGACATCGAGGCGTACGGCATCGCCGAGTTCAACGCCAAGTGCCGCGAGTCGGTGACCCGCCACACCGACGCCTTCGCCGAGCTGACCACCCGCATGGGGTACTGGACCGACCTCGACGACCCGTACCGCACCATGGACCCCGACTACATCCAGTCGGTGTGGTGGTCCCTCAAGGAGATCTTCGCCAAGGGCCTGCTCGTCCAGGACCACCGCGTCGCCCCCTGGTGCCCCCGCTGCGGCACCGGCCTCTCGGACCACGAGCTGGCGCAGGGCTACGAAACCGTCGTCGACCCGTCCGTCTTCGTCCGCCTCCCGCTGACCTCGGGCCCGCTGGCCGGCGATGCCGCCCTGCTGATCTGGACGACCACCCCCTGGACCCTGGTCTCCAACACCGCCGTCGCCGCGCACCCGGACGTCACCTACGTCGAGGCCACCGACGGCACGGAGAAGCTCGTCGTCGCCGAGCCGCTGCTGGAGAAGGCCCTCGGCGAAGGCTGGCAGCCCACCGGCCGGTCCTTCACCGGCCGCGAGATGGAGCGCTGGTCCTACGAGCGCCCCTTCGGCCTCGTCGAGCTGGAGGACGCCAACTTCGTCGTCAACGCCGAGTACGTCACCACCGAGGACGGCACCGGACTCGTCCACCAGGCCCCGGCCTTCGGTGAGGACGACCTCAAGACCTGCAAGGCGTACGGCCTGCCGGTGGTCAACCCGGTCCGCCCGGACGGCACCTTCGGCGAGGAACTGCCGCTCATCGGCGGCCAGTTCTTCAAGAAGGCCGACGAGGCGCTGGTCGCCGACCTGGACAGCCGCGGCCTGCTCTTCCGTCACGTCCCGTACGAGCACAGCTACCCGCACTGCTGGCGCTGCCACACCGCGCTGCTCTACTACGCCCAGCCGTCCTGGTACATCCGCACCACCGCGGTCAAGGACGCCCTGCTCCGCGAGAACGAGAACACCAACTGGTTCCCGGACTCGGTCAAGCACGGCCGCTTCGGCGACTGGCTCCAGAACAACATCGACTGGGCGCTGTCCCGCAACCGCTACTGGGGCACCCCGCTGCCCATCTGGCGCTGCGATGACGACCACCTCACCTGCGTCGGCTCGCTCGCCGAGCTGACCGAGCTGACCGGCACCGACCAGTCATCGCTCGACCCGCACCGCCCGTTCATCGACGCGGTCACCTTCCCCTGCCCGACCTGCGAGGCCACCGCCACCCGCGTCCCCGAGGTCATCGACGCCTGGTACGACTCGGGTTCGATGCCGTTCGCGCAGTGGGGCTACCCGTACCGCAACAAGGAGCTGTTCGAGAAGCGCTACCCGGCGCAGTTCATCTCGGAGGCCATCGACCAGACCCGCGGCTGGTTCTACACGCTGATGGCCGTCGGCACCCTGGTCTTCGACAAGTCGAGCTACGAGAACGTCGTCTGCCTGGGCCACATCCTGGCCGAGGACGGCCGCAAGATGTCCAAGCACCTGGGCAACACCCTGGAGCCGATCCCGCTGATGGACCAGCACGGCGCCGACGCGGTCCGCTGGTTCATGGCGGCCGGCGGCTCCCCGTGGGCGGCCCGCCGCGTCGGTCACGGCACCATCCAGGAGGTCGTCCGCAAGACCCTCCTCACCTACTGGAACACCGTCGCCTTCCAGGCCCTGTACGCCCGCACCTCCCAGTGGGCGCCGTCCGCCGCCGACCCGGCGCCGGCCGACCGCCCGCTGCTCGACCGCTGGCTGCTCGGCGAGTTGAACACACTGGTCGAAGGGGCCACGGAGGCCCTGGACGCTTTCGACACCCAGCGCGCGGGCAAGCTGCTCTCCTCCTTCGTCGACGACCTCTCCAACTGGTACGTCCGCCGCTCCCGCCGCCGCTTCTGGCAGGGCGACCCGGCCGCGCTGCGCACCCTGCACGAGGTCATCGAGACCATCACCCGCCTGATGGCGCCGCTCACCCCGTTCATCACCGAACGGGTCTGGCAGGACCTGGTCGTCCCGGTCACCCCGGACGCGCCGGACTCCGTGCACCTGTCCTCCTGGCCGGTCGCCGACCGGGCCAGGATCGACCCGACGCTGTCCGGCCAGATGCTGCTGGTGCGCCGGCTGGTCGAACTGGGCCGGGCGACCCGCGCCGAGTCCGGTGTGAAGACCCGTCAGCCGCTGTCCCGTGCCCTGGTCGCGGCGCACGGCTTCGCGGACCTCTCCGACGACCTGCGCGCACAGATCGCCGAGGAGCTGAACGTCTCGTCCCTGGCGTCGCTCTCCGAGGTGGGCGGCTCCCTCGTCGACACCACCGCCAAGGCCAACTTCCGTGCCCTGGGCAAGCGGTTCGGCAAGGGCGTCCAGGCGGTCGCCAAGGCCATCGCCGGCGCCGACGCCGCGGCCCTCTCCCTCGCCCTGCGGAGCGGCGAGGCCGCGGTCGAGGTCGACGGCGAACGCGTCACGCTGGCTCCCGACGAGGTCATCATCACCGAAACCCCGCGCGAGGGCTGGTCGGTGGCGTCCGACTCCGGCGCGACCGTCGCCCTGGACCTGGAGATCACCCCGGAACTGCGCCGCGCAGGACTGGCCCGTGACGCCATCCGCCTCATCCAGGAGGCCCGCAAGAACAGCGGCCTCGACGTCGCCGACCGGATCGCGCTGCGCTGGGAGTCCTCCGACGAGGAGGTCCGCCTGGCCCTCACCGACCACGCCGGCCTGATCGCCGACGAGGTGCTGGCCACCGGCTTCGCCGCGGAAGGGGACGCCACCGACGCCGCGGACGGCTACGGCGAGCAGTTCTCCGACGAGGCCCTGGCCCTGGCCTTCCGGCTGCGCAAGGCGTAACCCCCGGGCGGCTCCGGCCGCCGTACGCCACCGGGCCCCCGGCGCACACCGCGCCGGGGGCCCCTCTTGTGCTCCCACACGCCGTCACCGTGCGGACTCTGCGCCCCCCGAGACACACACCGCGGACGGTAAGCCGGGGCACATCCGGCCACACAAAAGGCCGGGCCCCGAGGGAAGTTTCCCTCGGGGCCCGGCCCTGATTGCCGACCGTGTCCGACGCCTGGGCGTCAGTACGTCAGTTGTCGTCCTCGTCGATGAGGAAGCCGCGCATCGGCGACGGCGCCTGCCCCATCGGCTGCGGGCTCTGCGGCCTGACCGGAGCCATCGGCTGCGTCATCGCGGGCGACATCTGCTGCTGACCGCCGTACGAAGGGCCGCCGCTGGAACCGCCGTTGTGGCTGCCCATCGACTGACCGCCACCCATGGTGTGGTTGCCGCCCATGCTGCCCGCACCGGCCGACGCCATCGAAGGCGACGGCGGCAGCGAAGCGGTCGCCGGGGTACGCGGCGGGGCCAGCGAGTCGTCCGCCTGGTTCTCCAGCTGACGCAACTGGCTCTCCAGGTACGACTTCAGACGCGTGCGGTACTCGCGCTCGAAGCCGCGCAGGTCCTCGACCTTGCGCTCCAGCGTGGCGCGTGCGGACTCCAGCGAGCCCATCGCCACGCGGTGCTTCTCCTGCGCGTCCCGCTCCAGCGCGTCGGCCTTGGCGCGGGCGTCCCGCTCCAGGCCCTCGGCGCGGCTGCGCGCCTCGCCGACGATCTTGTTGGCCTCGGAACGGGCCTCCGCGATCGCCTGGTCGGCGGTCTGCTGAGCCAGCGACAGCACGCGAGCCGCGCTGTCACCACCGGGACCGCCCTGCTGCTGCGCCTGCGGCAGCTGCTGCGGTCCGCCGGGGCCGCCCAGAGGGCCGCCACCCATCGGACCGCCGGGGCCCATCGGGCCGGGACCGTGCGGTCCGCCCTGCGGGCCGTGCCCACCGGGGCCTGCCGGCAGCTGGGGTGCTCCACCGGGCAGTTGGGGAGGTCCACCCATCCCCTGCTGCTGCGGCGGCACCGGCTGCGGACCGGATATGGCGGCGGGCACCGGTGCACCCGGTCGCTGCTGCTGCTCCTGCTGCTGGTCCTGCTGTTTCCGCAGGCCCTGTTGCTGCTGGTTCTGCGCGGCGGCACGCGTGGCGGCGGCCAGTTTCGCGCGCAGATCCTCGTTCTCCCGCAGCAGGCGGGTCAGTTCGGCTTCGACCTCATCGAGGAAGGCATCGACCTCGTCCTCGTCATAGCCTTCTCGGAGGCGGACGGTCGTGAACTGCTTGTTCCGCACGTCCTCGGGGGTCAACGGCATCTCTACTTCACCTCAACGTAGTCGTCGGCAATCGGCAAGACCGTATCGTTCACACCAACAACACCGACCTCACGACGGTGATCAGGATGTACACGATGATCATCAATACGAAGAAGGACAGGTCGAGCGCCACGCCCCCGAGACGCAGCGGCGGGATGACCCGCCGCAGAAGCTTGAGTGGCGGATCAGTGACAGTGTAAGTGGCCTCAAGAATGACGACCATTGCCTTGCCGGGTTGCCATGAACGGGCGAACTGGAAGACATAGTCCATCACCAGCCGGAAGATCAACACGATCAGGAAGCAATACAGCGCGATGTAGATCACCTGCCCAAAGACACTCATCTCGCGCGTCCCTCCCCTTGATCCCTGTGTTGGCCTCGCGGCCTTGGTGTGCCCGGTGTTGCGTCTCAGCTCTGGTTGAAGAACCCGCCCTCAGCGATACGGGCCTTGTCCTCCGCCGTGACATCGACGTTAGCAGGCGACAACAGGAACACCTTCTGCGTCACTCGCTCAATGCTGCCGTGCAGACCGAAGACAAGACCGGCCGCAAAGTCGACAAGTCGCTTCGCATCCGTGTCGTCCATCTCCGTGAGATTCATGATCACCGGAGTGCCCTCACGGAAGTGTTCCCCGATGGTACGGGCTTCGTTGTAGGTCCGGGGGTGAAGTGTGGTGATGCGGTAGGGCTCCCGCTCGGACACAACTTTGGGCATGATCACCGGTGCGTTCTTCTCCAGATTCGGACGGTCGGGTGTGATGGATGCCACGGGGGCGATTCGGGCGGGTCGTCCGCTTTCGACGGGGAGCGAGACGGGCTCGCGCTGCGCGGGAGGCTGCACGGATCTGACCGGTTCCTCCCGTTCCGGGCGTGTCTCGGGCTGCACTTGGTGCTGTTGCCGTCGTCCTCGATCCGGTTCCGGGTCAAGCTCGGGCTCGAACTCGTCGTCGGGGTCGAAGCCCCGGCCGTCGTACCCATCGTCCTCCACGAGGCCGAGGTAGACCGCCATCTTGCGCATCGCGCCGGCCATTCTCTGCGTCCTCCGCTCTGTGGTGGATCGGCTCCGTCACCGGGCGCCTTGGATCCACTCGGCCTGTCCCGCTTCTTGCGGTAATGACCATATTTTGTGCTGTGGTCCGACTCTTGGCGACGTTACCCGAGGCGTGGTCGGACTCCGAGTACCGCAGTGCCGACGCGTACATGTGTCGCTCCGGCCGCTACGGCGTCTTCCAGGTCCGTACTCATGCCTGCTGACACCATGTTGGCAGCAGGATAAGCGGCGCGCAGGTCGGATGAGATTTCCATCAGCCGCTCAAAAGCGGCGCGTTGGCGCCCGGCGTAGCTGCCGGACAGCGGTGCGACCGTCATCACACCGTCCAGGCGCAGCCCTTGGGCTCCGGCGATCTCCTCGGCGAGCGCCGGAACTCTGTCCGGTGCCACCCCGCCGCGGCTGCCCCGCTCCCCCGACCCGGCGTCCAGCGCGACCTGGACCAGACACCCGATCTCCCGCTCCGCGCGCACCGCTTCCCTGGAGAGCGCGGTGACGAGCCTGGCGCGGTCCACCGACTGCACGAACCCGGCGTAACCGGCCACCGAGCGCACCTTGTTGGTCTGCAATTGACCAACAAAATGCCAAGTAAGGGGAAGATCGGCACATTCGGCAGCTTTGGGTGCCGCATCCTGATCGCGGTTCTCCGCAACCTGCCGCACCCCCAGCTCGGCGAGCAGCCGGACATCGCTCGCGGGATAGGTCTTGGTGACCACGATCAGGGTCACCTCGTCGCGCCTGCGGCCCGCGGCGGCGCACGCGGTGGCGATACGCTCCTCCACCCGCGCCAGATTGCCGGCCAGTTCAGTCCTGCGGTCCGTCACAGCGTCAGCCGTCCAGCCATACGTAGCTCGCGAGCCGCCCGGTCGTGCGGTCGCGCCGATAAGAGAAGTGGTCCGCCGATTCCAGGGTGCAGATGTGGGAATGCTCACGGATCTGCACGCCGGCTGCGGCGAGTTGGGCCGTCAGACCCGCGGCGATGTCCACGGCGGGAGTGCCCCAACCGGTCGTCGACCACGCCTGTGGCACCACCGCGGTGACGTCGTCCCGCAGTTCCGCGGGGACTTCGTAGCACCGTCCGCACACGGCGGGTCCGGTGTACGCGACGATCCGGTCGGCTCGCGCGCCGAGCCCCACCATCGCCTCGACGGCCGCCGGTGCCACGCCGGCCACCAGACCGGGGCGCCCGGCGTGCGCGGCGCCCGCGATCCCGGCGACCGGGTCGGCGAGCAGGACGGGGGTGCAGTCGGCGGTCAGTACCGCGAGCGCGAGTCCACGGCGCGCGGTCACCACCGCGTCCACGGAAGGGATGTCGTCCGTGCGCCACGGCCCCTCGACCACCGCGACGTCCTTGCCGTGCACCTGGTTCATCCAGACGACGCCGCCCGGATCGAGGCCGAGCCCGCGCGCGGCGAGCGCGCGGTTGTCCCGTACGGACCGCGGGTCGTCACCGACCGCACCGCCGAGATTGAGCTGATCGTACGGAGCGGCGCTCACCCCGCCCCACCTGTCGGTGAAGGCGAAGTGCGCGCCGCTCTCGTGGTGCTGTTGCCCTATCACGTGGGTTCTTCGGCTACTTCAGGAAGTCGGGGACGTCCAGCTCCTCGGCCGCGGTGTCCGAGTACGGACGGGCCGGGGGAACCTGCGGGGTGATGGTCGGCTGCGCCGGCACCTCACCCAGCGAGGGAGTCTCGGCCGAGACCGGCTCCTCGTCCCGTACGGGCACCGCGCCGAGTCCGCCGAAGGACGAGGACCGCGGTTCGGCGGGGGCCGCCGGACGGCTCGGCGCGGGCGCCGGCTCGTCACGCTTGGCGGAGGACGAACCGATCACCGTGTCCCGACGGGCCGGCGGCTGACCGCCGTCGAAGCCCGCAGCGATGACGGTCACCCGGACCTCGTCGCCCAGCGCGTCGTCGATGACTGCGCCGAAGATGATGTTCGCCTCGGGGTGCGCCGCCTCGCTGACCAGTTGCGCGGCCTCGTTGATCTCGAAGAGACCGAGGTCCGAACCGCCGGAGATGGAGAGCAGCACGCCGCGCGCGCCGTCGATGGAGGCTTCCAGGAGCGGCGAGGAGATCGCCATCTCCGCCGCCGCCACCGCACGGTCGTCGCCGCGCGCCGAGCCGATGCCCATCAGCGCCGAACCGGCCTCGGACATCACGGACTTGACGTCGGCGAAGTCGAGGTTGATCAGGCCGGGCGTGGTGATCAGATCGGTGATGCCCTGGACACCCGACAGCAGCACCTGGTCCGCCGACTTGAACGCGTCGAGCACGCTCACCTGGCGGTCCGAGATGGACAGCAGCCGGTCGTTGGGGATGACGATGAGGGTGTCGACCTCTTCACGGAGGCTCGCGATGCCGTCCTCGGCCTGGTTGGCGCGACGGCGGCCCTCGAAGGTGAACGGGCGGGTGACCACACCGATCGTCAGGGCGCCCAGCGAGCGGGCGATGTTGGCGACGACCGGGGCGCCGCCGGTGCCGGTGCCGCCGCCCTCACCCGCGGTCACGAAGACCATGTCGGCCCCCTTGAGGACCTCCTCGATCTCCTCGCGGTGGTCCTCGGCCGCCTTGCGGCCCACGTCCGGGTTGGCGCCGGCGCCGAGTCCGCGGGTCATTTCGCGGCCGACGTCGAGCTTGACGTCGGCGTCGCTCATCAGCAACGCCTGCGCATCGGTGTTGATCGCGATGAACTCGACGCCCTTGAGCCCGACCTCGATCATCCGGTTGATGGCGTTCACGCCACCGCCGCCGATGCCGACGACCTTGATGACTGCGAGGTAGTTCTGCGGTGCTGCCACGTCGAAGGCCTCTCGCCTCGAGTTACGTGTCGTCGCCTCACATTCCGTGTGGACGCCGACTGATGCCGATGGGACGGTCCGTAATGCCGACCCGAACCCTAACGTTGGAGTTTAGGGTTACCTGTGCCTGTGTTCCTTGGAAGCAAAGTCCCTTTGGAACGAGACACTAAGTCGACAAGTGGCGCACGTTCAACGAACACGCCGAACCTCCCGTTTTTCTTTTCACCCTATGTGATCACCCATAGTGGTAGCCATCCAGGGTGCTGGCCTGCGACGACGTACGTCAACTCCCGGATACCGCAGGGGCACTGGGAACCGAGACGTCGAAGTGGCGTGCGTCACGCGCGGCTTTCAGCAGGGCGGTGAGCACCTTGGCCTTCTCCGGGCCGCGTTCACCACTCCCCCACACCACGGTGCGGTTCCCGGCCAGTTCCAGAGTGATCGAGTCATAGGACCGGATGCGAACGATGCGGACCTGTTTGTGTACGTCTTCGGGCAGATCGGCTGCGGCTTCGACCGCGGCACGACGCAACCGGTCGTTTCCGAAGCGGTGCAGACTCGGAGCGTCCTGCGCCGCCATTTCCAGTTGCGGAACGCCCTTCGGCGCGGTGTCGACGGTGGCGAAACGGACGCCATCGACGTCCACTTCGACGAACTTCCGGCCCGATCGCATGATCAGTTCAGGTGTTCTTTCGGTCACCTTCAGACCGATGCGATGCGGCCAGGAACGCACCACGTCCACGGTCCTGATGCGCGGCAGCCGCTTGCGCAGCCTGTGGGCCACGGCGTCGGTATCGACCGATGCCAGCGGCGCGTTCATCGGCACATCGGCCGCGTCAACGACCTCACGCGGGGTCAACACCTCGGTGCCGCTCGCCTTGACGCTCTCCACCCGCAGCCATGTCGAGCCGTAGAGCGCCCAGATGGCGAAGGCGGCGAGGAGAACGGCGAGGATCAGAATGATGATCGGACCACGGCGGCGCGGCCCGGGGAGCGGCAGCCGCAGCCGGCGGAACCACCGGGTGCGGGACGGTTCGGCGGCGGGCGGGCCGGACGACTTCTTCGCTCCACCGCTCCGGGCGGTCGTCGGTCCGGCCACGCTCCCCCTGCCTTTCGTCGCTAGTTGTGCTGCTGGGCGATCGCCTCGTACACCATGCCGACCAGCAGTTCATCCGCGTCCCTGCGGCCGAACTCGGAGGCCGCGCGGGACATCTCGTACAGCCGGTGCGGGTCTGCGAGGACCGGGAGCACGGTGTTCTGCACCCATTCCGGGGTCAGTTGTGCGTCGTCGACCAGCAGGCCACCGCCGGCGTTGACCACCGGCTGGGCGTTCAGCCGCTGTTCGCCGTTGCCGATCGGCAACGGGACGTAGGCGGCGGGCAGCCCGACGGCGGACAGTTCGGCGACGGTCATCGCGCCCGCGCGGCAGAGCATCATGTCGGCCGCGGCGTAGGCGAGATCCATCCGGTCCACGTACGGTACCGGCACATACGGCGGCATTCCCGGCATGTTGTCCACATGCGGCATTTCATTCTTCGGGCCGACCGCGTGCAGCACCTGGATGCCCGAGCGCTGGAGCGCGGGGACGGCGGCCTGGATGACTTCGTTGAGCCGGCGGGCGCCCTGGGAACCGCCGGACACCAGCAGCGTCGGGAGGTTGGGGTCGAGCCCGAAGGCCGCCCGCGCCTCGGGGCGGACCGCCGCGCGGTCGAGGGTGGCGATGGTGCGACGCAGCGGAATGCCGACGTAACGGGCCCCGCGCAGCTTGCTCTCGGGGGTGCTGACGGCGACGAACTTGGCGTACCGCGAGCCGATCTTGTTGGCCAGGCCGGGGCGCGCGTTCGCCTCGTGGACGACGATCGGCACACCGAGCCGCTTGGCTGCGAGGTAGCCGGGCAGCGCCACATAGCCGCCGAAGCCGACGACGCAGTCCGCCTTGGTGCGCTCCAGGATCTGCTCGGCGGCCTTGATGGTGCCGCGCAGCCGCCCGGGGACGGTGATCAGTTCGGGGGTGGGCTTACGGGGCAGCGGGACGGCCGGAATCAGACCCAGTTCGTAGCCGCGCTCCGGGACGAGCCGGGTCTCCAGGCCCCGTTCCGTGCCGAGTGCCGTGATCCCCACGGTCGGGTCCTGCCTCCGCAGTGCGTCCGCGAGGGCGAGCGCGGGCTCGATGTGGCCGGCGGTCCCCCCACCGGCGAGTACGACATGCACCGAAATTCACCGCTCTCCGGACGGTCGCTTCTTGACGCGCCGTCTCATCGTCTTCCATCTCACCCCAGCCGGTTTCCTTGCGAAAACCGGCTTCCGCGTCGCCAGTGCGGCCAATGCCGCCCGAGCCGCGGGCTCGTCACGCGCGAAGGCGATCAGCAGCCCGATGGCGAACATCGTCGGCAGCAGGGCGGAACCCCCGTAGGAGAACAGCGGGAGCGGGACGCCGGCGATCGGCAACAGGCCGAGCACCGCACCGATGTTGATCACGGCCTGGGCCGTGATCCAGGTGGTCACGCCTCCCGCGGCATACCTCACGAAGGGGTCCTCCGTGCGTCCGGCCACGCGGATACCCGCATAGCCTAGAGCCGCGAAGAGGGCGAGCACCGACAGCGTCCCCGCCAGACCCAGTTCCTCCCCGGTGATGGCGAAGATGAAGTCGGTGTGCGGTTCCGGGAGTTCACCCCATTTTTCCATACTCGCACCGAGCCCGGAACCGAAAAATCCGCCTGAGGCCAGTGCGTAGATGCCGTGGACGGCCTGCCAGCACTGGTCGCCGGGGCCGGGATCGGTGGCCCCGATGCAGGCCAGGCGGGACATGCGGTTGGCGCTTGTCTTGATCAGCAGGGCCCCGATGGCCGTCGCGGCGCCCAGGACGCCGACGAACAGCCGCGTGGGGGCGCCCGCCAGCCACAGCAGGCCGAAGAGGATCGCCGTGAGAATGATCGCGGTTCCCATGTCCCCGCCGAGCATGATCAGCCCGAGCAGCAGGAAGGCGACCGGGATCAGCGGCACCAGCAGGTGCTTCCACTGCGCCAGCAGCTTCTTGTCGTGCTTGCGGGCCAGCAGATCGGCGCCCCACAGGACGAGCGCGAGTTTGCCGAACTCGCTGGGTTGCATCTGGAAAGGGCCGCCGAGGTTGATCCAGTTCTGGTTGCCGTTGACCGCGACCCCTATCCCCGGCACCTGTACCAGGCACATCAGGAAGACCGAGACGGCCAGCAGCGGGTAGGCCAGGGCGCGGTGCATCCGTACCGGCAGCCGCGCGGCACACAGCAGCAGAACGCCGCCGATGACCGCGGCCAGCAGCTGCTTGCGGAAGAAGAAGCTCGGCGCGAGCCCGGACTGGAGCGCCTTGATCTGCGAGGCCGAGTAGACCATCACCAGGCCGAGCACGGTGATCAGCAGGCTGCCGCCGAGGATCAGGTAGTACGCCGTCAGCGGCCGGTCCCAGGCCCGCTTCGCCCGCGTGTACAGGCGCCGGAGGCCGCCCGGCCGGCGGCTGCCGCGGGGCGGGCGGGGTGCGGTGACGAGCCGCCGCCGCGGACGCGGCGGAGCCGCCTTCGCCGATCGGGCCGTCATCCTCGTCCCCTCCACAGGTGCTCGCCGCAGGTCGTCGACGCGAGCGGGACGAGCGGACTACTGGGCTCGCGCGCGCAGCTCGCGCACCGCTTCGGCGAAGGCGTCGCCCCGCTTGTTGTAATTCACGAACATGTCCATCGAGGCGCAGGCCGGGGCCAGCAGGACCGTGTCACCGGGCTGGGCGAGACCGGTCGCTTCGCGTACCGCCTCGGGCATCGCCCCAGTGTCGGTCCGGTCGAGGTCGACCACCGGGACATCCGGGGCGTGTCGCGCCAGGGCTTCGCGGATCAGCGCGCGGTCGGCGCCGATCAGCACCACCCCGCGCAGCCGCTGCGCCGACTTCGCCACCAGCTCGTCGAAGGTGGCGCCCTTGGCGAGCCCGCCGGCGATCCACACGATGTGCTCGTACGCGGCCAACGACGCCTCGGCGGCATGGGTGTTGGTCGCCTTGGAGTCGTCGATGTACGTGACGTCCGCGATGTCCGCGATGTACTGGATGCGGTGTGCGTCCGGGTGGAAGGCCCGCAGCCCCTCGCGTACGGAAGCGGGGCGCACGCCGAAGGCACGGGCCAGCGCCGCCGCCGCAAGGGCGTTGGCGATGTTGTGCGGGGCGGGGCTGCCGGAGCCGGGCGCGATGTCGGTGATCTCGGCGAGTTCCTGGGCCTGTTGCTGCCGGTTCTCGACGAAGGCGCGGTCGACGAGGAGTCCCTCGACCACACCGAGCTGGGAGGGTCCTGGGGTGCCGAGGGTGAAGCCGACGGCGCGGCAGCCCTCTTCGACGTCGGCCCCGCGCACCAGGTCCTCGGTCGCCTTGTCGGCGACGTTGTAGACGCAGGCGACGGTGTTGCCCTCGTAGATCCGGCCCTTGTCGGCGGCGTACGCCTCCATGGAGCCGTGCCAGTCGAGGTGGTCGGGGGCGAGGTTGAGTACGGCCGCGGAGTGCGCCCGCAGCGAGGGCGCCCAGTGCAACTGGTAGCTGGAGAGCTCCACCGCGAGGACGTCGTAGGGCCGTTCGCCGTGCTGCCCCTGGCCGAGGACGAGGTCGATGATCGGGGTGCCGATGTTGCCGACGGCCGCGGTGTGCAGGCCCTCGGCCTCCAGGATGGCGGCCAGCATCCGGACGGTGGTGGTCTTGCCGTTGGTGCCGGTGACCGCGAGCCAGGCCGCGGCGTCCGGGCCGCGCAGCCGCCAGGCGATCTCGACATCGCCGACCACGTCCACGCCGGCCTCGGCCGCCGCCGCGAACAGCGGGCTGTCCGGCTTCCAGCCGGGCGAGGTGACGACGAGGTCGGTGCCGTCGGGCAGGGTCTCGCCGTCGCCGAGGCGCACCGTGATGCCGGGCGCCGCCAACTCGGCGGCGGCGGCGCGCTGCTTGTCGCCGTCGCCGCCGTCCACGACCGTGACGCGGGCGCCGAGGCCGGCCAGCGCGCGGGCGGCGCTGCTGCCGCTCACGCCCAGGCCGGCAACGGTGATGTGCTGCCCTGCGAAGTCCCGCGTGGTCACTTGGCCGCCTGCCAACCGCCGTAGAAGACACCGAGTCCGACGATCACGCACATGCCCTGGATGATCCAGAATCTGACCACCACCAGGACTTCCGACCATCCCTTCAATTCGAAGTGATGTTGAAGTGGCGCCATGCGGAAGACCCGCTTGCCGGTCAGGCGGAAGGATCCGACCTGGATCACCACGGACATGGTGATGAGGACGAACAGGCCGCCGAGTACCGCCATCAGCAGCTCGGTGCGGGAGCAGATCGCCAGGCCGGCCAGCGCGCCGCCCAGGGCCAGCGAACCGGTGTCCCCCATGAAGATCTTGGCGGGTGAGGTGTTCCACCACAGGAAGCCGAAGCACGCGCCCATCAGGGCGGAGGCGACGACCGCGAGGTCGAGTGGATCACGTACCTCGTAACAACCGGGGCCCGCGGTGATCTGGTTGGCGCACGACTCCTGGTGCTGCCAGATGCCGATGAAGGTGTACGCGCCGAAGACCATCACCGAGGCGCCGGTGGCCAGGCCGTCGAGACCGTCGGTGAGGTTCACGCCGTTGGACATCGCCAGGATCATGAACAGCGCCCAGATCACGAAGATCACCGGGCCGATCTGCCAGCCGAAGTCCTGGGTGAAGGACAGCCGGTCGGATGCCGGTGTCTGTCCGCGCAGGTCGGCGAATTGCAGCGAGAGCACCGCGAAGGCGATGCCGACGATCAGCTGCCCGGCCATCTTCGCCTTGGCCCGCAGGCCCAGCGAACGCTGCTTGACGATCTTGATGTAGTCGTCGAGGAAGCCGACCAGGCCCATCCCCGCCATCAGGAACAGCACCAGCACACCGGAGAAGGTGGGGTCGCTGCTCGTGATGACCTTGGTCAGCGCGTACGCGATGATCGTGGCCAGGATGAAGGCGATGCCACCCATGGTGGGCGTACCGCGCTTGCTGTGGTGGTCCCGCGGTCCGTCGTCGCGGATGAACTGCCCGTAGCCCTTCCGGGCCAGCAGTTTGATCAGCACCGGAGTACCGATCAGGGTCAGGAAGAGCCCGATCATTCCGGAGAAGAGGATCTGCTTCATCGAGTTCATCGGGCCGCGGACCCGCTCTCGGCGCCCTGCACGCCCTCGCCGTCCAGCAATGCCGCTGCGACCCGCTCAAGGCCCACCGACCTGGAGGCCTTCACCAGTACGACGTCCCCCGGCCGCAGCTCGCTGCGCAACAGGTCGACCGCCGCCCGCGTGTCGGACACGTGCACCGACTCCTCACCCCACGAACCCTCGTTATAGGCGCCCATTTGCAGCCAGGCCGCTTCCCTGCCGCCGACTGCCACGAGCTTGCTGACGTTGAGCCGGACGACCAGGCGTCCGACCGCGTCGTGTTCGGCAAGTGCGTCCTCGCCCAGCTCGGCCATCTCACCGAGCACCGCCCACGTGCGCCCGCCCGTCGCCTTGGCGGCTGCGCCCATCGCGACCAGCGCTCGCAGCGCCGCTCGCATGGACTCGGGGTTCGCGTTGTAGGCGTCGTTGACGACCGTCACGCCGTCCGCGCGCTCGGTGACCTCCATCCGCCACCGGGAGAGCGTGCCGGCTTCGGAGAGCGCGGTGGCGATCTCGTCCACGGACATGCCCGACTCATGGGCGACGGCGGCCGCGGCGAGCGCGTTCGACACGTGGTGCTCACCGTACAGCCGCATGGTCACATCGCTGCACCCGGAGGGTGTGTGAAGCGTGAAGGCGGGCTGACCGAGGCCGGTGAGCCGGACATTCTCGGCACGTACGTCGGCTTCCGGTGCCTCGCCGAACAGGACCGTGCGGGCCTTCGTGCGGTCCGCCATGGCACGGACGTACGGGTCGTCGGCGTTGAGCACGGCGATACCGCCGTCGGCCGCAGCGGGGAGCGCCTCGACGAGTTCGCCCTTTGCCAGGGCAATCTGCTCACGGCCGCCGAACTCGCCGATGTGCGCGGTGCCGACGTTCAGCACCACACCGATCTTCGGCGGGGTGAGCGCCGCGAGGTAGCGGATGTGGCCGACGCCGCGGGCCCCCATCTCCAGGACGAGGTGCCGGGTGCCGTCGTCGGCGCGCAGCGCGGTGAGCGGCAGGCCGATCTCGTTGTTGAGGTTGCCGTCCGGCCAGACGGTCGGCCCGTGCCGCTGCAGGAGCTGGGCGATCAGGTCCTTGGTGCTGGTCTTGCCGGCCGAGCCGGTGAGGGCGACGAGGTTGGTGCCGAGGCGTTCGACGACGGCGCGGGCCAGCGCGCCGAGCGCGGCGACCACGTCGTCGACGACGATCGCGGGGACGCCGACCGGACGGGAGGCCAGCACGGCTGCCGCTCCGTCGCCGACGGCGCGCTGCGCGAAGTCGTGGCCGTCGGCCCGTTCGCCGGCGAAGGCCACGAACAGGCTGCCGGGGCGGATCTCGCGGGAGTCCTTCACGACCGGCCCGGTGACCTGGAGTTCAGGATCCGGTATGTCGTGCTGCTGCCCGCCGACGATGCTCGCGATCTCGGCGAGGGACAGGGAGATCACAGGTCACCCCCGGTGAGCGGCGGAAAATGCCAACAGAAGGGTTGTGCGCGCATGGCGGTGTGTCATCCCTGGTGGTTCGGCTGCTGCACGGTCAACGAGGCTTCGATGGCCTCGCGCAACACCTGGCGGTCGTCGAAGGGGCGGACCACTCCGGCGATGTCCTGGCCCTGCTCGTGGCCCTTGCCCGCGACGATCACGGTGTCGCCCGGCTCGGCACGGGCGACGGCTGCGGCGATGGCCGCCGCGCGCTCCTCCTCGACGAGGACGGTGCCACGCTCGTGGATCGGCACCTCGGCGGCGCCGGAGAGCATGGTGGCGAGGATCGCCAGCGGGTCTTCGGAACGCGGGTTGTCGGAGGTCAGCACGGCCGTGTCGGCGAGACGCGCGACGGCGGCGCCCATCGGGACGCGCTTGTGCGGATCGCGGTCGCCGCCGCAGCCCAGCACGGCGTGCAGCTTGCCGTCGGTCACCTTGCGCAGCGCCCGCAGAACCGATTCGACGGCGTCCGTCTTGTGCGCGTAGTCGACGACGGCGAGGTAGGGCTGGCCCGCGTCGACGCGCTCCAGGCGGCCGGGGACACCGGGGACCGCGGCGACGCCGTCGGCCGCGGTCTGCGGGTCGACACCGGCGACGACCAGCGAGGTGATGGCGGCGAGCGCGTTGGCGACGTTGAAAGGACCGGCGATCGGCGAGGCGGCCTTCAGGTGCTCGCCGTTGGGGCCGAGGACGGTGAACGTCGAGCCGAGGGTGCCGACCTCGACGTCCGCGGCCCGCCAGTCCGCGTCGGGGTGGCCCTCGGCGGAGAAGGTGGTCACCGGGACCTCGGACTCGCCGTCGGCCAGCCGCTTGCCGTACGCGTCGTCGAGGTTGACGACGCCGGCGCGGCTGCGGGCCTTGGTGAACAGCCGGGCCTTGGCCTGGAAGTAGTCCTCCATGCCGGAGTGGAACTCCATGTGCTCCGGGCTGAGGTTGTTGAAGATCGCGACGTCGAAGACGCAGCCGTCGACCCGGCCGAGCATCAGGGCGTGGCTGGAGACCTCCATGGCGACCGCGCGGACGTCGCGCTCGCGCATGACGGCGAACAGCGCCTGCAGTTCGGTGGCCTCGGGAGTGGTGCGCTCGGACTTGATCCGCTCGTCGCCGATGCGGGTCTCGACGGTGCCGATCAGGCCGGTCAGCCCGCCGTCGCCCTTGGCCGCGGTCGGCAGGCCGCCGCCGTCCGCACGGGACAGCGCCGCGCGCAGGCCCCCCTCGATGAGGTAGGCGGTGGTGGTCTTCCCCGAGGTGCCGGTGATGCCGATCTGGAGGAGGTCGTCGCCCGGCGCCC
Source organism: Streptomyces sp. NPDC050161 (assembly GCF_044460025.1). Lineage (NCBI taxonomy): Bacteria > Bacillati > Actinomycetota > Actinomycetes > Kitasatosporales > Streptomycetaceae > Streptomyces > Streptomyces sp. NPDC050161. The sequence continues at coordinate 326,392 of NZ_JBITJM010000006.1, forward strand.
CGTAGATGGAGACGGCCAGGGCGCCCATCCGGGAGCGCGGGTCGTCGACGACGAGCACCGGGAGGCCGGTCGCCGCGGCGCGTTCCTCGCCCGACGGGTCGGTCAGGACCGCGGCGGCTCCGAGGTCGGCGGCCTGCGCGACGAAGTCGGCACCGTGCAGACGGGCACCGGGCAGCGCGGCGTAGACGTCACCGGGGCGGACCGCACGGGAGTCGTGGGTGATGCCGGTGACCACAACGGGCCGCGCGGCGTCAGCCGCTCCGGTGGAGCCGGTGCCTGCACCGGGATGCGCGCCGGAGGCCGGAGCCGGGGTGCCCAGCTGCTCGGCGAGTACCGCCAGGGGGGTGGGGCGGACCTGCTCGGGGCGGGGCGCTCCCGGGTATTTACCGGGTGCGTCCTTCTGGGCGTTGGGGGACTGATCAGCATGTGACACGGCGGTGAGCGTACCGGGCTCGGCGGCTTTGAGGCGAAGTGAGGGGTGTGCGCAGGGGCGGTTGCCGGGGTGCGGAGACCCGTGGGGGGTGATGGTCGTCACGGCGATGTTGCCTCGATTTCATTCGCCTGGCGTGAAGGTGACGGGCAGCCGCGGCGCCTTCGCGCCGCTCGGCGGGACCTGCAGGGTTTTCAGCGCGAACTGCATGACCTGCTGGTAGATCGGGCCGCAGACCGAGCCGCCGAAATAGCTCCCCTTGGTGGGGTTCTGCACGGCGCAGTAGACGGTGATACGGGGCTTGTCGGCGGGCGCGAAACCGGCGAAGGACGCGGTGTAGCCGTGGTACCTGCCGGTCTTCGGATCCACCCGGTTGGACGTGCCGGTCTTACCGCCGACGCGGTACCCGTCGATCTTCGCCTTGGCTCCGGTGCCCGCCTCGTCGTCGACCACCGATTCGAGCATGGTGGCGAGCTGCGCCGCGGTCTTCGGGCTCACCACGCGGTTCTTCTGCGGCGTGGGCGCGGGTACGTACTGCCCGTCGGGGCCCGTGGTGCCGCTGACCAGGGTGGGGGCGATGCGCTCGCCGCCGTTCGCGATCGTGGAGTAGACGGAAGCGGCCTGGACGGCGTTGAGCGACAGACCCTGGCCGAACGGGATCGTGTACTGCTGCGAGGTGTTCCAGTCCTGGGGCTTGGCCAGGATGCCGTCGGTCTCCCCGGGGAAGCCGAGTCCGGTGGGCCGGCCGATGCCGAACTTGTGGAGGTAGGAGTGGAGCACCCGGTTGGCCTCGGGCTGGGTCTTGCCGAGCTGTCCCGTGGCGAGGATGGTCCCGATGTTGCTGGACTTGGCGAGCACGCCGTTGAGCGTGAGGTGCCAGGTGGGGTGGTCGATGTCGTCGGAGAAGAGCCGGTCGCCGCGGTGCAGCCGGTTGGGCACGGTGACCCGGGTCGCCGGGGTCGCGGCGCCCTCCTCCAGGACGGCGGCCATCGACATCAGCTTGCTGGTGGATCCCGGTTCGAAGGCGTCGGTGAGCGCCGCGTTGCCCAGCGCCGCCGGGTCGGCCCCTGCGATGTGGTTGGGGTCGAATCCGGGCGCGTTGGCGAGCGCGAGGATCTTGCCCGTCCTGGTGTCCTGGACGACGACGTAGCCGCGGTCGGCCTTGGACTTCGTGACCTGTTCGGAGATGGCCTTCTGGGCGGCCCACTGGATGTCGCGGTCGAGGGTGAGCTGGACGTCGGTGCCGGGGACGGCGGGGTGTTCCTGGGCGTCGGCCGTCGGCACCCGGCGGCCCCCGGACTGGGCGTAGACGAGCTTGCCGTCCTTGCCCGCGAGCTTCGTGTCGAGCCGGGCCTCCAGGCCGCCCGCGCCCTTGCCCTCGCTGTTGACGAAGCCGAGGACGCCGGCCGCCAGTTCGTTGTTCGGGTAGATCCGCTTGCTGTGCCGGTCGGCGAAGATGCCGACCAGGACGTTCGGGCGCGGCGCGGACCTGGGCGCGGCGGCGGCCTTCGCGTTGAGGCTCGCCCGCAGGTCCTTGATCCGCTTCCACACCTGCGGGGTCTGCTGGCGCGCGAGCAGGACGTAACGGGACGAGGACTTGCCGAGCTTCCCGGCGAGGACGGCCCGGTCCTCGCCGAGGATCGGCGCGAGCAGCGCGGCGGCCTGCTGCGGCGCGTCGTCGATCTTGGTCTTGTCGGGCGCCAGCAGGCTCGGGTCCGCGGTGATGTCGTACGCGTCGACGGTGGTGGCGAGGTCCACGCCGCTCCGGTCGGTGATGGTGCCGCGCTCGGCGGCCAGCTTGACCGGGACGTAGCGGTTCACGTTGGCCCTGGCCGCGTACGCGGCGGCGTCGACGGCCTGTACCTGGAACAGCCGCACCGCGAAGACCAGCATGACCAGCGTCAGCGCGACGGCGACCAGCCGGAGCCGGGGCCGGGGGCTGCCGAGCCGGATCGGGCCGGCGGGCCGGGGGCGGGCGGGGCGCGGCGCCGACGTGGGGCGGCGGGCCGCCGGTGGCTTGCCCGACGCGCCGGACCTGCCGCCCTTCGGCGCCGTCGCCTTCCCGGCCGCCGGCCTGCCGGACGGGCGGGCGGCGGGCCGCCGCTGCCCTTCGCTCCGGCCGCGCTGCGCGGGCCGCGGCACCCGGCGGCGCGGTTCCTTCGGCCCCGTCATGCCGCCCCCTCCGGACGCGGTGCGGACGCGGTCGCGGACGCCTGCGGGGCGCCGGGCGGCCGGGGGACGCCTGCGTCGTAGGGCGCAGCGGCCTCGTACGTCACGGGTTTCACCTGCCGGATGTCGTCGGGGAAGGGACGGTCGCGGGGACGGCGGGGGCGCCCGGGGACGCGGCGCCGGACGGGACGGGCGGGGCCGCCGGGCGGGGCGCGCCAGGCGAGGCGGACGGGACGGGTACGGACGGCGCGGCCGTTGGGGACGGCGTGGCCGGCGGCGAGCCGGAGACGGCCGCCGACACGGGGACGCCGGATGCGGCCTGCGTCCCCGGGAGCGACGGCGTGGCGGGTGCGCTCATCGGCTCCGGCTCGGCCGTCGCCTCGCTCGGCTTGCCCCGGACCGTACCGTCCGGATTGAGGAACGCCGGGTTGCCGCCCGGGACCATGCCCAGCTCCCGGGCGCGCCTCTCCAGCGCGCCCGGCGCGGATTTGGCGTCCACTTCCTGCTGGAGTGCCTGCTGGTCGTCCGTCAGCCCGTCGGTCTTCTTCTCCAGCTTGCTCAGTTCGAACGACCCTTGGTTGAGCGCCGAATTGAGCATCAGCAGGGTGATCAGACCGGAGCCGAGCAGGACGACGACCAGGAGGACGAAGGGCGTGCGCGCGGCGGCTGAGCCGCCCGAGGGGAACAGCGCCGAGAGGCGTGAGCGCCCCCCGCGCGAACGCCCCCGGGCGGTCACGCGATGTCCTCGCGGATGCGTTCGGCGCCGCGCAGCCGCGCCGGCGCCGCCCGGCGGTTCTCGGCGACCTCTTCCTCCGTGGGCAGTTCGGCGCCCCGGGTCAGCAGCTTCAGGCGCGGCTGGTACTGCTCGGGCACGACCGGCAGGCCGGGCGGAGCGGTGTTGGCCGCGCCGGCCGCCAAGACCTGCTTGACGATCCGGTCCTCCAGCGACTGGTAGGAGAGGACGGCGATCCGCCCGCCGACCGCCAGTGCCTTCACCGCGGCCGGCACCGCCCGCTCCACGCTGGCCAGTTCGCCGTTGACCTCGATGCGCAGGGCCTGGAACGTGCGCTTGGCGGGGTTGCCGCCGTGCCGCTTGGCGGCCTGCGGCAGCGCGTCACGGATCAGTTCGACCAGCCGCGCGCTGTTGCGGAACGGCTCCTTGGCGCGCTCGCGTACGACCGCCTCGACGATCCGCTTGGCCTGCTTCTCCTCTCCGTAGGAGCGCAGGATCCGGACCAGTTCACCGGGTGCGTAGGTGTTGAGGACGTCGGCGGCGCTGATGCCGGTCGTCTGGTCCATCCGCATGTCCAGCGGTGCGTCCTGGGCGTAGGCGAAGCCGCGGTCGGCCTCGTCGAGCTGCATGGAGGAGACGCCGAGATCGAAGAGGACACCCTGGACGCGCGGCAGCCCGAGGCGTTCCAGGACGTCGGGAAGTTCGTCGTAGACCGCGTGCACCAAGGTGGCGCGCTCGCCGTAGGGGGCCAGCCGCTCCCCCGCGAGCCGCAGCGCCGACGTGTCGCGGTCGAGCGCGACGAGCCGGGCCGAAGGAAAGGTCGACAGCAGTGCCTCGCTGTGTCCTCCGAGGCCGAGCGTGCAGTCGACGACGACCGCTCCGGGTTCGGCGAGCGCGGGGGCGAGCATGTCCAGGCAGCGCCTGAGCATGACGGGCACGTGACGCGTGTTGCTGCTCATGCGCCGACCTCGCTTCGCTCGGTGGGCCCGCTTCCGCAGAGGGCGCACCTCATTCTGATTCGCTCGCTGCGCTCGCTCATATGCCTTCCGATGGGTGAGCGGCAGGAGGGGTTCCCCGGCCGCTGGCGGGGGATGTGCCGCACGTACCGCTTGGTCCCCGCCCGCTCTGAAGGGGAAATGGCTCTCCGGCGACGGGGAAGTGGCGTCGGAAGGCCGGTGGAGCGGGAGGAGGCCGAGCCGTACGTGTGAGGTGCACGCGAGGGATCCGGGATCCAAGGAGAGCGTCACGCCTCCCACTTCGCGCCACTTTAGTCCACCGCCTGCCCCGGTCAATCAACCGGTTCCGCGCGTCCCGCGGCGGCTTTTCCGCCCGCCTCTCACCCGGACGGCGGCACGGTAACGGTTCCTGTCGATTACGTCACAAGGACCAATGTCGTCCCCTATGCCCGCCCTTACATGCAGCCGGATCGGGCGCCGCCTATTACGGTGACTTCATGTCCATATCTGCGTCGCAGCCGCTGCCGCCGTCCGCCGACGGCTCCGCCGTTCCTGCCGGTGACACCGTCACCGACCGTCTCGTCGAAGCAAACGCCCACTACGCCGCCGCTTTCACCGATCCCGGCATGGACGCCCGGCCGGTACTCAAGGTCGCCGTGGTGGCCTGCATGGACGCCCGGCTCGACCTCCACGACGCGCTGGGGCTCGAACTCGGCGACTGCCACACCATCCGCAACGCGGGCGGCGTGGTCACCGACGACATCATCCGGTCCCTGACCATCAGCCAGCGCGCCCTGGGCACCCGTTCGGTGGTGCTCATCCACCACACCGGCTGCGGTCTGCTGGGCCTCACCGAGGACTTCCGCCACGAGCTGGCGGCCGAGGTCGGGCAGCGGCCCACCTGGGCCGTCGAGGCGTTCAAGGACCTCGACGAGGACGTGCGGCAGTCCATGGAACGGGTGCGTACCTCGCCGTTCCTGCTGCACAAGGACGACGTCCGCGGCTTTGTCTTCGACGTCACCACCGGTCTGCTGCGGGAGATCGACCCGCAGCGCTGACCTCCGCAGGAGTGCCGGGTGCGGGGCGGTGCCCCGCACCCGGCTGTGTCCTGTCCCGGGCCGTGCCGGTGTGCCGCCGTTCCGGACGACTCGCACGGCGCGGGTGGCCGGAACGACGGGGAGAGCCGGGAGGGTCGGGACATATCGCCGTCAGTTATCCACAGCCCATGACGTGAGGCGCGATCGGCGGTGAGAATGCCTGAGTGACGTCGTCGCGGCCCTGGCCGGCACGACGCCGCATACGGGGTGGGGCCGGGTCCGTACGGAGGGCGCCGGCCCTGACAGGGGTATCCCCCGCTTCACCGGAGCGCGGGGAAGGGCCGAGGAGGGCCGGTGACGACGTATGACGAGCGAGCGAGCCTCGTTGATCTGACCACCACAGCTGAGCGGGTCCACCGTTCGGTCGAGGAAGTCATCGAGGGCAAGCCTGAGGTCGTACGGCTCGCGCTGACCGTGCTGCTCGCCGAGGGGCACCTGCTCATCGAGGACGTTCCCGGTGTCGGCAAGACGATGCTGGCCAAGGCGCTGGCCCGGTCCATCGACTGCTCGGTGCGGCGGATCCAGTTCACCCCGGACCTGCTGCCGTCCGACATCACCGGCGTCAGCATCTTCGACCAGCAGCGCCGCGACTTCGAGTTCAAGCCCGGCGCGATCTTCGCCCAGATCGTGATCGGCGACGAGATCAACCGCGCCTCGCCCAAGACCCAGTCCGCGCTGCTGGAGTCGATGGAGGAACGGCAGGTCACGATGGACGGGCAGACCTACGAACTGCCCAGTCCCTTCATGGTGGTGGCCACCCAGAACCCGATGGAGATGGAGGGCACCTACCCCCTCCCGGAGGCGCAGCGGGACCGCTTCATGGCGCGGGTGTCCATCGGCTACCCGAGCCCGGCCGCCGAACTGCAGATGCTGGACGTACACGGCGGCGCCTCCCCGCTGGACACGCTCCGGCCGGTGGCGGACGCCCAGGACGTCGTGGACCTGATCGACGCGGTGCGGACGGTGCATGTCGCCGATGCGGTGCGGAGATACGCCGTCGACCTGGTGGCGGCCACCCGCGGCCACGCGGAGCTGCGGCTCGGCGCCTCGCCACGGGCGACGCTGCATCTGCTGCGCGCGGCGAAGGCGGCGGCGGCGCTGGCCGGGCGGGAGTACGCGCTGCCGGACGACGTGCAGTCGCTGGCCGTGCCGGTCCTCGCGCACCGCCTGCTGCCCAGCTCCCAGGCGCAGCTGAACCGCAGGACTGCCGAACAGATCGTGCTGGAGATCCTGCACCGCACGCCGGTCCCCACCCCGTCGGCCGCCCCGTCGGCCACGCCGTGGCCACACGGCGGCGACCGGCAGCCCGGCGTCCGGGGACTGTGATGTCCGGCGGGGGCGGCGTGGGGACACCGGAGCCCGGCGGTCTGCGGGCCGCCTTCGGTGGCCTGACGACCCGTGGCCGGTCGTTCCTGGCCGCCGGTATCGCCGCCGCGGTGTGCTCCTACCTCCTGGGGCAGGCGGACCTGCTGCGCGTGGGACTGCTGCTGGCCGCGCTGCCGCTGGTGTGCGTCGTGGTCCTGCACCGCACCCGCTACCGCGTCGCGGGCAGCCGTACGCTCGCCCCCGCCCGGGTGCCCACCGCCGTCGCCACCCGCGTGGGGCTGCGCGTCGAGAACATCTCGCGGCTGCCCACCGGCGTGCTGATGCTCCAGGACCGGGTGCCCTACGTCCTGGGGCCGCGGCCCCGGTTCGTACTGGACCGGGTGGAGGCAGGCGGCCGGCGCGAGGTGTCCTACCGCGTCCGCTCCGACCTGCGCGGCCACTACCCCCTGGGCCCGTTGCAGCTGCGGCTTTCCGACCCGTTCGGGATGTGCGAGCTGACCAGTTCCTTCAGCACGTCGGACACCCTGACCGTGGTGCCGCGCACCGAGCCGCTGCCACCGGTCCGGCTGGCGGGCGAGACCCCCGGGTACGGCGACGGCAGGCAGCGCTCGCCTGCTCTGGCCGGCGACGACGACGTCATCCCGCGCGGCTACCGCCACGGCGACGACCTGCGCCGGGTCCACTGGCGGTCCACCGCGCGCCACGGCGAGCTGATGGTGCGCCGTGAGGAGCAGCCGCAGAAGGCCCGCTGCACGATCCTGCTCGACACCCGGCGGACGGTCCATCAGGGAAGCGGCCCCGATTCGGCGTTCGAATGGGCGGTCTCCGGCGTCGCCTCCACCGCCGTGCATCTGATGGAGCGCGGCTTCTCCGTCCGGCTGCTGACCGACACGGGCCCGGCGGTATCGCACACCGAGGGGAGCGGCGGTTTCGCGGGCGGCGCGGAATCCGCCGACACCGGTCTGCTCCTGGACACCCTCGCCATGGTGGAGCACTCCGACGGGGAGGACCTGTCCCCGGCGTACGAGGCGCTGCGCGCCGGCCAGGAAGGGCTGCTCATCGGGTTCTTCGGCGATCTGGACGCACAGGGGGTGGCGGTGGCCGCCCGGATGCGGCGGCGCAGCGGCGCGGCGGTCGCCTTCGTCCTGGACGGCGACGCGTGGACGCGGGGACCTGCCGGGTCCGGGCACGCCGGCGTCCAGGCGCCGTTGGCCGACCGCCTGCGGCTGCTCCGCGAGGCGGGCTGGACGGCCCTCCCGGTGACCCCCGGCGCCGCCCTGCCCGACCTGTGGCGCTCCACCAACCGCACGGGCGGCATACCTCCGGACGACCCGGCAGCGGCGGCCCCGGCAGGCCCCGCCGACCACAGCACGGCAGGCACGGCAACGGGGGCGGGGAGCGGAGCATGAACAGGCGGGGAAGCAGCGGGCGCACGGGCCTCGGGTACGGCCGACGGGCGCACGGCAGGGGGAACGGCTCCGCGTACGGCGGGCGGAGCGGGGCCCTGCGGCGGAGCGGGGCCGGGGCATGAGCGGCCGGGCGCGGCTGGCGCTGTGCGCGGCGGTGGCGACGCTCTGCGCGTCCTGTGCGCTGCTGCCGCTGGTCGATCCGTTCACGTGGATGATCCAGGCGGCGGCCCTGCTGGCGCTCGTGACGGGCGTGGGGGCGGCGACCCGCCGGGTGCCGCTGGCCCGGCCGCTGACCATCGTGGTGCAGGCCGCGGTGGGCGTGCTGCTGCTGACCCTGCTGTTCGCCCGCGACCAGGCGATCGCCGGGGTACTGCCGGGCCCCGACGCGGTGGCGGAGGTCGTACGGCTGGTGGAGTCCGGTGTCAGGGATGTGGGCCGGTACGCCATCCCGGCCCCGGTGACGCCGGGCATCCGGCTGCTCCTGGTCGGCGGCGTCCTGCTCATCGGCCTGGTGGTGGACGCGCTGGCGGTCACCTACCGCAGTGCGGCGCCCGCCGGGCTTCCGCTGCTGGCGCTGTATTCGGTGGCGGCCGGGCTGGCCCAGGACGGCGCCGGCTGGCTGTGGTTCCTCGTCGCGGCGGGCGGCTATCTGCTGCTCCTCCTCGCCGAGGGCCGCGACCGGCTGTCCCAGTGGGGCCGGGTGTTCGGCGGCCCCGACCCGGCCCGTTCCCCCCTCGGTGTGCCCGGCTTCGGCGCCGGCGGCCCCGCCCTGGCCCCGGTCCGTACCGGCCGCCGGATCGGGGCCCTGGTACTCGGCATCGCCCTGGTCGTGCCGGCCGCACTGCCCTCGCTCGGCGGCGGGCTGCTCGGCCCGTCCGGCGGCGACGGCTCCGGCGACAAGGGCGGCACGATCTCGGCGGTGAACCCGCTCGTCTCCCTGCAGAACAGCCTGAACCAGCCCGAGGACAAGGAAGTCCTCAACTACCGCACCACCGCGAGCGACACCCGCGACATGTATCTGCGGATCGTGGCCCTCGACCAGTTCGACGGCACGGCCTGGAAACCGTCCGAGCGCAAGGTCATGGACGTACCGGACGAGCTGCCCCGCCCCCGGGGCTTGCCGACGACGTGGACGCCACCCGCGTGAACACCTCGATATCGACCGCCGAGTGGTACGGCCAGAACTGGCTGCCGCTCCCCTACCCCGCCTCCCGCGTCGACATCTCCGGGCAGTGGCGCTTCGAGCCGGAGGGCCGCACCCTGGTCGGGGACCGCGGCCAGACCACCCGCGGCATCCAGTACCAGGTGGAGAGCCTGCGGGTGCGGCCGACGGCCCAGCAGCTGGCCACCGCCCCGCCGCCGCCCGCGAAGCTGCGGCAGGAGTTCACGAAGGTCCCGGCTTCGCTGCCCGACGTGGTACGGACGACGGCCCGGCAGGTGACCCGGGACGCGGTCTCCCCGTACGACAAGGCCGTCAAGCTGCAGGACTGGTTCGCGTTGGACGGTGGGTTCAGCTACAACACCGAGGTCCGGGCGGGCAGCGGCTCCGAAGCCATCGCCCGCTTCCTGAAGCAGAAGGAGGGGTTCTGCGTCCACTTCGCGTTCTCGATGGCCGCGATGGCGCGCACCCTGGGCATACCGTCCCGGGTAGCGGTCGGCTTCACCCCGGGCACCCGGCAGCCGGACGGCACGACGTCGGTCGGCCTCAAGGACGCGCACGCCTGGCCCGAGCTGTATTTCGAGGGCGCCGGATGGACTCGTTTCGAGCCGACGCCGAGCCGTGGCAGCGTCCCCGACTACGCCCTTCCCGACAACCCGCGCGACAACGACCCGTCCGCCCCCGCCCCGGAGACCTCGCATCCCGCCGCCCCGTCGGACCGCCCGTCGGCGGATCCGACCTGCGCCCCCGGCACCCAGCAGGGGGCCACCGGCTGTGCGGCGCTGCCCGCGGAATCGGGCGGCGGCCCGTCGGACGGCGGCACCTCCCCCTGGACCGTCGCGATCCTCACGGTCGCCGCCCTGCTGGTCCTGCTGCTCCTCGCCACCCCGCTGCTGTGGCGGACCCGGATGCGTACGCGCCGGCTCGGCGGGGGCGCCGGTACCGACGTCCTCGCGGCCTGGAGCGAGCTGATCGACACCGGCTGGGACTTCGGTATCCCGCCGGACAGCGCCCTCACGCCCCGCGGCACGGCCACCCGGCTGGCACGCGTCGGCGAGCTGGAGCCGGAGGCCGCGGACGCCGCCCACCGGATGGCCGCCGCGGTCGAGGAGTCCCTGTACGCCCCGCGCCCCCGCCCCGTACCGGCACCGGCCGCGGACGTGCGGCTGGTCCGCGCCGGTCTGCACGCCCGCGCCTCCCGCGCCCAGCGGCTACGCGCCCGTTTCGTCCCCCGCTCAGCCGCCCGGCTGCTGTGGTCCCTCACCGCCCGCTGGACGGCCTTCCGTCTCCGCTGCACCACCAGCCGCCCGGCGACCGCCTCCCGACGCGCGGCGGCAGCGCTGCGGCCGGGGGGACGGGGGGCCTAGCGGGTTCCGTTCGGATCAGCCGGCCAATCCGAACGGACCTGCCGGCCGGTCCCGCGGCGGAGACCGACGGCACCGGGGCAGCCGCGGCGGCGGGACGGCTGCGCTCTGCTCGGCGCCGGCCGGTGTGTGCGGTCGGCGGGCGGGGCGCTCACGTCGACGCCTTCAAATGGCCTGAACGGAACTGCCCTCCGTGGACGGAACGACAAGTCCGTCCACGGAGGGCAGTTCCGACGAACCGATCCGGTTCGTGCGGGCGCGAAAGATTTGCGCAGCGAGAAGCAACGTAGAAGCAACGTGACAAAAAGGACTCGGCGAGAGGGAAACGCAAGGTCAGCTGAGGCGGGGGCCTCAGTGGCCCTGCTCGTCCCTTCGGCGTTGCCAGCGGTCCTCGATGCGGTTCATCATCGAGCGCCGTGCCCTGGCCTGCCGACGCGCGGCGGCCCCGCCCGCTTTGCCCGGAGCCGCGCCGGACTTCTGCTCACCCGGCTTCGGTGCCTTGCGCCATCCCGTGACGGCCAGCACCGCGCATCCGAGCATCACGAGGAAGCCCACCACGCTGATCCAGATCTGCTGCGCGACCATGCCGGCCATGAGCAGGCCGATACCCACCAGGAAGCCCACGACCGCTTGGTAGACCCGTCGCCGGGTATACGTACGCAGCCCGCTTCCTTCAAGCGCTGTCGCGAACTTGGGATCTTCGGCGTACAGCGCTCGCTCCATTTGCTCGAGCATGCGCTGCTCGTGCTCCGAGAGCGGCACGGAGTCCTCCTACTCGTCGGTCGCGGGGGGCGACCGGGTGCGACCCTTTCAGGATAGGCAGGGAATCGCCCCCGTGAAACCCGCCCCTCTGCGCCAGTCCACTGTCCGGGCCGCCAGGGCGGCCGGTGGTGATGCTGCCTGCATTCCCCACCCGCCTATCCGTCATGCCGGAACGTCGTACCTCGATCATACGGGGCGAAGGGGCTGATCGGGTGGCCGGTGGCCGACTGCGCCCGGCAGTCGGCCGGACCGTGAAGAATCAGCCGCGCTCGGCGAGGACGTGCAGCTGGGTGGCGACGGAGTGGAACGCGGGCTGCTCCGCGGCGGCGGCTTCGAGCTTCAGCAGCGCCTCCATGGCACCCGGCTCGGTGTCGACGAGTACGCCGGGGACCAGGTCGGCGAAGACCCGTACGCCGTGCACCGCGCCGACGTGCAGGCCCGCGTCGGTGACCAGGCCGGAAAGCTGCTCCGCGGTGAACCTGCGGGGCACCGGGTCGCCCTCGCCCCAGCGTCCCGAGGGGTCGGTGAGCGCCTGGCGGGCCTCGTTGAAGTGACCGGCCAGGGCGCGCGCCAGGACGGCGCCGCCGAGACCGGCGGCGAGCAGGCTGAGGGTGCCGGCCGGGCGCAGTGCGGCGACGACGTTCCGCAGCCCCTCCGCCGGGTCGTCGACGTACTCCAGCACGCCGTGGCACAGCACGGCGTCGTAGCCGCCGCGGTCGACGACGTCGAAGAGGCCGCCCGCGTCGCCCTGGACCGCGCGCACCCGGTCGGCGACGCCGGCCTCCGCGGCGCGGCGTTCCAGGGCGAACAGGGCGTTGGGGCTCGGGTCGACGACGGTGACGCGGTGGCCGAGGCGGGCCACCGGCACGGCGAAGTTGCCGGTGCCGCCTCCGGTGTCGAGGACGTCCAGGTCCTCGCGCCCGGCGGCCACGGCCCGGCGCTCCAGGGCGTCCTTGAGAACCTCCCAGACCACGGCGGTACGAAGGGATGCGCGCGGGCGCAGCGGGTCAGACACGGCGGGTGGCTCCTCGGCGGGGGCATGAACATCTAGGCGCCCACCACCCTATTGCGTCCCACGACCTGCGCAGCCTGCGGCGTCTCCCGACGTCACCCCGGGTCGCCGCCACCTCCGGACGGGCTGTGATCGCCCGGAGGCGGCAGCGGCCATCGGGGGTTCCCGAAGCTGCCGTCATCCCGCCCGCTGGGGTGGCAGGGACGGCTGGAGCAGCAGCATCCGTTCCACCAGGCGCAGGAACATTCCGGCGTCGCGGATGAGGTCGTCGGCATCGCGGCGGCCGGCCGCGCCGGTTATGCCTGCCTCGGCCTTGGCGCGGCGGTCGGCGCCCGCGGCGAACAGGGCGCTCCACTCGGTGAGTTCGGGCGCGACCTCCGGAAGCACCTCCCATGCGCTGCGGATGCGCCGCCGGCGGCGGAGCGTGGCCTCCGGTCTGCCGCGGACGGCCAGCACGGCCGCCGCGGTGCGCAGTGCGGCGAGGTGCGCGGCGGCGAAGCGCTCGTTGGGGGTTTCCAGGGTTTCTGCCTCCGCGAGGCCCTGCTGGGCCTGGATGAGCAGGTTCAGGGCGGCGGGTGGAGCTGCCGCGCGCCGCAGGACGGGGTGGACATCGCTCGGGGGACCGTACGCAGCGGAGCTGCCCGTGAGGGGACGAGCTGCCATGACGAACCTCCTGTCGTCGCAAACCGGTTCGGAACCGTCTGACCCCATCGTGAGGGACACCACTGACAAACGGCCCTGACCTGCCCTTTCCATCGAAGGGTCAGGGAAAAGGGGGCAGACAGGCACTCTCGGGGGCTGCGCGGACGGGCCCCGGGTTCTTCGGCGTCATCCGCCCGTATCCACCGGTGAGTTGTCCCGTGGAAGGGCTGCACCGGTTCCGTCGTCGGTGCGGCGGCGCGGCGGTGCTCACGTCCCTGCGTCCGGAGCTGAGCCTGTGCGCGCGGCACGTGCCAGGACCGGCACAATCACCCTCATGGACAGCTCCCACACGCGCCGCGACGCCACTCGGCGCAAGCTCTTCGAAGCCGCGGTCACGCTCATCGCCGAACAGGGCTTCTCCTCCACCACGGTGGACGAGATCGCCGAGCGTGCCGGGGTCGCGAAGGGCACGGTCTACTACAACTTCGCGAGCAAGAACGTGCTCTTCGAGGAACTGCTGCGGCACGGCATCGAGCTGCTGGCGACCTCGTTGCAGGCGGCGGCCGACGAGGTGGCGGACCGGGGCGGTACCAGGATCGACGCCCTGGACGCGATGATCAGGGCCGGCCTGGACTTCATCTCCCGCTATCCGGCGCTCACCCAGCTCTACGTGGCCGAACTGTGGCGCACCAACCGTGCCTGGCAGTCGACCTTGATGGTGGTGCGGGAGCGGGCCGTCGCGGTGGTGGAGGGTGTGCTGCGGGAGGCGGTCGGCAGTGGGGAGCTGAGCGAGGAGATCGACGTTCCGCTCACCGCGTCGGCGCTGTTCGGCATGGTGCTGGTGGCGGCGCTCGACTGGCAGTCGTACCAGCCGGACCGGTCGATCGACGAGGTGCACGCCGCGCTGTCGCGGCTGCTCCAGGGGCGGATCAGCGGGCGCCCGGCCTGAGTCCGGCCGCCTCGTGACGGCCCGGCGGTCCTGCCCGGCCGGGAGGGGCCGACAAAAAAGCGCGCTGCCCTGGCGCGGATCGTTCCCCCATCGATCCGACCAGGACAGCGCTTCCCCCGTGCTCCCCCGTGCTCCCCCGTACTTTCCCCCGTGCTTCCCCCGTCACGTCCGGGATGCCGCGCCGTACCGCCGCCCCGTGCCGGCGGTGCGGCGCCGCGTCCCTTCGGTGATCTCTACTTTGTCGTCCTGGCAGGTCGCGGCCCATCCGCGTAGCTACTCATCTCGGCGTCTGAGTACGTGTACTCACACGTGAGCACCTGGCCCCAGCACTGTCCTACGATCGTCGGCGTGTCCGTACTTCCGTTGGTATTCACCAGTGGCTGGGCCAGCGGGATCAACGCCTACGCCGTCGTTCTGCTCTTCGGCCTGCTCGGCGCGACCGGAGTCACCGATGAGGTGCCCGCGGCGCTGCAGCGGCCCGATGTGCTGATCGTCGCCGGGGTGCTGTTCCTCTGCGAGGCCGTCGCCGACAAGATCCCCTACGTGGACTCCGTCTGGGACGGGGTCCACACCGTCATCCGGCCGATCGCCGGCGCCGTCGTGGCGGCGCTGCTGGCCGGGCACGACGGCTCGCTGCCCGAGCTGGCGGCGGGCGCCGTGGGCGGCTCCACGGCGCTGCTGAGCCACCTGGTCAAGGCGGGGGCGCGGATCGCGGTCAACACCTCGCCCGAGCCCGCGAGCAACATCGTGCTGAGCCTCGTCGAGGACCTGGGGGTCGCCGGGCTCATCGCGTTCGCCGTCTTCCATCCGGTGGCCGCGGCGGTCATCGCCGGTGTGCTGCTGGCCGGCGGTATCGCGTTGGTGGTGCTCCTCTGGTCGCGGATCCGCCGGTACCTGCGCCGCAGGCGCCTGCGGCGCGAGGAGAAACGGTCGGCGGCCACGGGCGGGGCGGCAGCCGCACCGCGCTGAGGCGGCCGTGGGCGGCTGCGGTTCGGGCGTTGTCAGTGGGCCCGGATAAAGTCGCAGGCATGGCACGGATTGCGGTGATCGGCGCCGGGATGGGCGCGATGGCAGCCGCTGCCCGGCTGGCCGTCGCGGGCCACCGGGTGGCGGTGTTCGAGCGCGACGCGACGTACGGCGGCGCGGTGCGGCGTATCGAGCGGGACGGCTTCGGGTTCGACACCGGCCCCCAGCTGCTGCATCTGCCCGCGGTCTACCGCGACCTGTTCGTCAAGACCGGGCGGCAGCCGCTGGAGAGCTGTGTCGGGCTGACGCAGGTCGATCCGGCGAGCCGTCATGTCTTCGCCGACGGCACGGCGGTGTCACTGCCGAACGCTTCACGGGCCGGGGTGGTCGCGGCACTTGACGGGGCGCTGGGCGCCGGTGCGGGAGAGCGCTGGAGCGCGCTGGTCAACCGCGCCAGGGAAGCCTGGGACGCCACCCGCAGGCCGCTCCTGGAGGAGCCGCTGCGGGCGGATCGGCAGGCGCTCGGGCGCGATCCGTATCCGGCGGTGCGGCGGCGCGGGTGGTTCGGGCGGGGCAAGGGCCCGACGACCGCCACCCTGGCCGAGGCCGCCCGCAGGGAGCTGGCCGATCCGCGGCTGATCGCGCTCCTGGAGAGCCATGCCACGGCGTACGGCTACGACCCGCGCAGCGCACCGGCGAGCGCCACCGTGCTGCCCTACATGGAGCAGACGTTCGGGAGCTGGTATCCGTCCGGCGGGATACGGGCGCTCGCGGACGCCCTGTACGCGCGCTGCGTCGAGCGCAAGGTGGAGTTCACCTTCGGCGCCGAGGTCACCCGGATCGTCGAGGAGGACGGCCGGGCCGCGGGGGTCGAACTGGCCGAAGGCCGGGTGGCCGGCGCGGACTTCGTGGTCGCGGGGATCGCGCCCGCACTGCTGGGGCCGATGCTGCGGGACGGGCTGCCGTGGGGCGCCGACGACGCCGCCACCGGATCGGGGGCCGGGCGCGCCCCGGCCCGGATGACGGTGGCACTCGCGCTGCGCGGGCCCAGGACCGGGGACGCCGCGCACCGGACGGTGGTGCACACCGACGACCGGGCGGCGGAGCTGGCGGCGGTCTTCGACGGCGGGGCGGCGGGCGCCGCGCGGCCGACGGTGACGGTCCTGCGCCCCGACGATCCCGCGTCCCGGCCCGATGACGGCCATGAGGCGGTGACGCTGACCGCCGTGGTCGCCCCGCCGGGCCAGGGCGGGGCGGCGGCCGGTGCGGAGGCGGTGGCCGACCGGATGACGGAGCTGGCCGAGGCCGCCGTGCCGGGCCTGCGGGAGCGGGTGCTGTGGCGGGAGGTGCTGCCGCCGTCCGGGGACGCCCTGGTGCCGGGGCCGGCGCTGGCGGGCGCCGGAGGGCGCTTTCTGCGGCCCGCCAACCGCACGCGGATACCGGGGCTTTACGCGGTCGGCGGCTGGTCGCATCCGGGCGGCGGGCTCGCGCACGCCGGGATGTCGGGTGCCATCGTCGCCGGCCTGATCGTCAACGGCGACGACTGGCAGGGCTCGACGTGAGGCGCCCGGCGGTGAAGTGACCGGGCGCGGCCGTCAGTAGCGGTACTGCCCGTCGTAGCCCTGCTGTTGGTGGGGCGGGTACGGCGGCTGCTCGGCCGGGGGCTGGCCGTCGCGCTGCTGCGGCACCCACACACCGCCGGGCGGGGTGTCGCCGTACGCCTGCGCCGAGGCGTCGTACGGCGGGGCGCCGTACCCCTGCGGGCCGTAGGGGTCGTGCTGCTCGTAGGGCTCGTACGACGCCGGGTACTGCTGGGCTCCGGTGTACGGGTCGGGGTAGGGCGCCTGCCCCTGGTGGTCGCCGTAGGGGGCGTAGGGATCGGCGTAGCCGTCCGGAGTGCCGTAACCGCCGCCGTGGTCATAGGAGTTGGGGTCCGCGGCTCCCCGGCCGTCGGCCGCGGCGTAGGCGCCGTAGCCGGGCGGCGCGGTGCGCGCGTCGGGGCTGTAGACGCCGTACTGGCCGGTCTCGTCGGGCAGCGGCTGCGGGGCATAGACGGCGGTCGCGTCCTGGGCGAAGCTGCCCTGCCCGGCGAACGTCTGCTCCGGGTAGCCGCCTTGGGACGGGTAGCCCTGTCCGGCGTCGTAGCCGCCGTGCCCGTCGTAGCCGCCGTAGCCGCTCTGCGGGGCGTACGCGCCCTGGTGGCCGTCGTGGTTGTCGTAGGTGTCCTGGGTGCCGTACGGGGCCTGGGAGTCGCCGTACGGGCCCTGCGGGTAGGGCTGGTGGGGTGCGGGGTCGCCCGGGGCGCCGTCGTCGGGAGCGTCGGGCAGGGGGACCGCTTCGAGGCCGGAGACCTCCAGGGTCGGCTCGGCGGCCGGTGGCGTGGTGCCGCCCGGCCTGGCCCTGCGCCGGCGGTTCTCCCGCGGCTTGCGCAGCGACCAGCCGGTGGTGAAGCCGCGGCGGAAGGAGAGCGTCACATACGTCTGCCCGACGGCGAAGGCGATGGCGCCCAGCGCGATCACGATCACCGCCGGGATGATGACGCCGATCGCCACGCCGAGGAAGCCGGTGAAGGCGAGCAACCGCCAGCGCAGCCGGGCCTTGTGCTGGAACAGCACCTCTCCGAGCAACCACAGGGCAACGAAGCCGAATGCGATGTAGAGGACCGCCCAGCCCATGTACGCCCCTCTTCCGCCGCGCCGCGGCCACCGTGATCAAGGCCGCTGGTGCAGCCCCAGATTTTCGTAGATTTCCAGGGTCGCCGTGGAGTGGTTGAGGGTGATGAAGTGCAACCCGGGCACGTCCTCGGCACTCAAGCGCGCGCACAGTTCCGTGGCGTACTCGATGCCAATGGAGCGTACAGCCGCCGGGTCGTCCTTGACCGCCATGATGCGGTTCGCGAGCTCGGGCGGGAAAGCCGCGTTGCTGAGCTGCGCGAATCGCTCGATCTGGCGCACGTTCGTGACCGGCATGATCTCCGGAATGATCGGCGTCGAGCAGCCGGCCGCGGCGACCCGGTCGCGCAGCCGCAGGTAGTCCTCCGGGTAGAAGAACATCTGGGTGATGGCGAAGTCCGCGCCCGCCCGGCACTTGTCGACGAAGTGCGCGACGTCCTGGTCCCAGTCCGCGGACCGCGGGTGCATCTCGGGGAAGGCGGCGACGCCGACGCAGAAGTCGCCGGACTCCTTGATCAGGCGGACCAGTTCGGCGGCGTAGGTGACGCCCTCGGGGTGGCGCACCCACTCGCCCATCGGGTCGCCCGGCGGGTCGCCGCGCAGCGCGAGCATGTTGCGGATGCCGGCGTCGGCGTACTGGCCGATGATGTTGCGCAGATCGGCCAGGGAGTGGTTGACCGCGGTCAGGTGGGCGACCGGGGTGAGAGTGGTGTCGGTGGCGATCCGTTCGGTGGCGCGGACCGTGCCTTCACGGGAGGTGCCGCCCGCGCCGTACGTCACGGAGACGAAGGTCGGGGCGACGGCCTCGATGCGGCGAATGGCGTTCCACAGGGTCCGCTCGCCCTTCTCCGTCTTCGGGGCGGCGAACTCGAAGGAATACGACCGCTTGCCGGAAGCCAGCAGGTCGCGGACGGTCCGTGCACGATCAGTCCTGGTGGAAGCTGTACCTAGGGCCATACGGGCAGGTTAACCACCGGCGGGTCGCGCACCAACCGATGCGGACGTTATGCCTGATTAGAGCCCTTCCTGTCCACGGGTTGGACAGGAGGCCGCTGCCGCGTCCGCTCAGGCGTCCCAGGTGCGAATGCGCTTGGCGAGGGACGCGGCGGCTGCGCCGGGATCCTCCGCCTCGGTGATCGCGCGGACCACCACGACCCGGCGGGCGCCCGCCGCCAGGACCTCGTCCAGATTGCCGGCGTCGATCCCGCCGATCGCGAACCAGGGACGCCCTGGTGCCTGCGCCGCCGCGTAACGGACCAGGTCGAGGCCCGGTGCGTGGCGGCCCGGCTTGGTGGGGGTCGGCCAGCACGGGCCGGTGCAGAAGTAGTCGACGCCGGGCTCGGCGACGGCGGCGTCCACCTCGGCCTCGGCGTGCGTGGAGCGGCCGATCAGGACGTCCGTGCCGAGGATCGCGCGGGCGGCGGGGACGGGCAGGTCGCCCTGTCCGAGGTGCAGCACCTCGGAGCCCGCGGCGTGGGCGACGTCGGCCCGGTCGTTGACCGCGAGCAGCTTGCCGTGCCGGCGGCAGGCGTCGGCGAAGACCTCCAGGTGGCGCAGCTCGTCGGCCGCCTCCATGCCCTTGTCGCGGAGCTGGACGATGTCCACGCCGGAGGCGAGCACCGCGTCCAGGAACTGCGGGAGGTCGCCCTGGCGGGTGCGGGCGTCCGTGCAGAGGTAGAGCCTGGCGCCGGACAGGGCTGCGCGGGCGGTGGTCGTCGCGGTGGTCATCGGGCGGTTCCCCCCGGGGCGGTGGCGTACGGGCCGGGCTCTCCGGCTCGTACGCCACCTCGGTTGCGGTTACGGATTCAGCTGCTCAGGCGCGGGCGGGCCTGCCGTCGGCGCCGCCCGCCGCGTCACACGGCGAGCGCCTGCGCCCGGCGCTTCACCTCCGTGCCGCGGTTCTCGCGCAGCGCCTGCGCCGGCGTACCGGGCAGGGTCTCATCCGGGGTGAAGAGCCATTCCAGCATCTCCTCGTCGGCGAAGCCGTCGTCCCGCAGGAGGGTCAGGGTGCCGACCAGGCCCTTGACGACCTTGCCGTCCTGAATGAAATCGGCCGGCACGTGCAGTGCCCTGTTCTCACCGCGGCGCACCGCGATCAGCTGGCCCTCCTTGACCAGCTGCCGGACACGTGTCACCTCGACGCCGAACGCTTCGGCGATGTCGGGGAGGGTGAGCCAGGCGGGGACGAGTCCATCGATGTTTGCGTCAATCTCGGTCACAGGACAAGCCTGCCACCTCGCACTGACAGCCGGTAGCCGGGCATCGCCAACGGGACGAGACCCACACCGGCGGGTGACGCCGGTCCTGGCACGCGGACCGCGTCCGTCCGCCTCCCGCCCGCCTCCGCCCGCCCCGCCGCGGCCCGTCCGGCACGCCTCAGAGAGCCGCCGCCTTCAGGGGCACGGACGCGTCGGCCGCCCGCGCGCGGTCCAGGACGGCGCCGCGCTCGATGAGCTTGCGGCCCTGCGCCAGATCGCGCGGGCGGCCGACCGCGAGCAGCGCGACCAGCCTGCCCCGGTCCGGCCGCCCCTCCGCCGGGCCCGTCTCCTTCCGCAGCCAGATCACCGACCAGGCGGCGCTCTCCGGATCGCCGCGCCAGACGAGTTCGTCGGCGCGGTCGTGGTGGCCCGCGTACTGCACGAACCGGCCGAACTGCTCCGACCAGAAGTACGGCACCGGGTCGTAGACCACGCCTTCGGCCGGGCCGCCGGTGATGTTCCCCGCGACCGTACGGGGGCCCTGGAGCGCGTTGTCCCAGTGGTGGATCAGGAGCCTGCGGCCGTAACGGGCCGACGGGAAGGAGGCGCAGTCGCCGACCGCGTGGACGTCCGGGGCCGAGGTCCGCAGCCGGTCGTCGGCGAGCACCGAGCCGTCATCGGGTGAGAGCGCGACACCGGAGCCGGCCAGCCAGCCGGTCGCGGGGCGGGCGCCGATGCCGACGACCACGGCGTCGGCGGGCAGCGCGGTGCCGTCGGCGAGGAGGACGGTGCCCGCTTCGACGGCGGCGACCCGCGCGCCGGTGCGCAGCCGGGCACCGGATCCGGCGTACCAGCCCGCCATGTGGGCGGCGACCTCGGCGGGCAGCGCGCCGGCCAGCGGCCGGTCGGCGGCCTCGACGACGGTGACCGCGCAGCCCGCCTCGCGCGCCGCGGTCGCGAACTCGGCGCCGATCCAGCCCGCGCCGACGACCACGATCTCGTGCCGGGCGGCGAGGACGGGCCGCAGCCGCTCGGCGTCGTCGAGGGTGCGCAGCAGGTGGACGTGGGGCAGCCCCGCGCTGCCGGGCAGCGCGAGGGGCTCGGCGCCGGTGGCGAGGACGGCGTGGTCGTAGCGGACCTGGCCTTCTGCGGTCTCGACGAGGTGCGCCTCGGGCCGCAGCGCGGTGACCGGGCGGCCGATGTGCAGCTCGATGCCCAGGGAGGCGAAGTCCACGTCGAACGCGGCGCCTTCGGCCTTGCCGAGCAGGACCGCCTTGGACAGCGGCGGGCGGTCGTAGGGCTGGTGCGGTTCGTCGCCGAACAGCGTGATCGCGCCGCGCCAGCCTTGTTCGCGCAGCGCGACAGCGGTCTGCACACCCGCGATTCCCGCGCCGACGATCACGACGCGCGGCGTGTGGTCAGGGTCCTGGGAGGACTTGCTCTGCTCGCTCACCCGATCACTCTAGGACGGCGCGCGACGGCGCCCGCAGCAGCGCGCAAGGAGATCTCTGACACAGCGTCACGCCCGGTGGGGCCCGGGAAGCGCCGTCCGCCGTGCCGGGGGCGCTCCCTTACGGGGCGTCGGCAGCGGGTATTAGGGTGAGGGTCATACGCACTCGCGGGAGCCCGGACGCACCGGGCTGAGAGGGAGGCTGGCGGCCTCCGACCGTACGAACCTGATCCGGGTCATGCCGGCGAAGGGAGGGGCTGGACGCCCATGCATGCATCTTCCGCACCGTCCGCCGCACCACACGGACCGCCGCCGCACGCCGGGCGGCACCCCGACGTGCTCGTCATCGGCGGCGGCATCATCGGCCTGGTCACCGCCTGGCGGGCCGCCGCACGGGGGCTGCGCACGGCCGTCGTCGACCCGGAGCCGGGCGGCGGCGCCGCCCGGGTCGCGGCCGGCATGCTGGCCGCCGTCACCGAGCTGCACTACGGGGAGCAGACCCTGCTGGGCCTCAACCTCGCGTCCGCCCGGCGCTATCCGGGGTTCGTCGCGGAGCTGGAGGAGGCGAGCGGGCAGGCCGTCGGCTACCGCGCCTGCGGCACCCTGGCGGTGGCGCTGGACGCCGACGACCGGGCCCATCTGCGGGAGTTGCACGCGCTCCAGCGCCGGTCGGGTCTGGAGTCGGAGTGGCTGTCCGGGCGCGAGTGCCGCCGCCTGGAGCCGATGCTGGCGCCCGGCGTACGCGGGGGCCTGCGGGTGGACGGCGATCATCAGGTCGATCCGCGCCGGCTGGCGGGCGCGCTGCTGACGGCCTGTGCGCGGGCCGGGGTGGTCTTCCACCACACCTGGGCCGAGCGGCTGACGGTCACCGCGGGCCGGGCCGTCGGCGCGGAACTGGCGGACGGCAGCCGGCCGGCCGCGGACCGGGTCGTGCTGGCCGGTGGCAGCCACAGCGGCCGGCTGGCCGGGGTGCCGTCTGAGGTGCTGCCGCCGGTGCGCCCGGTCAAGGGGCAGGTGCTGCGGCTCCGGATGCCGGACGTCCCCCGGGGGAGCCCCGCCTTCCTCTCCCGCACGGTGCGGGCCGTCGTCCGCGGCGGTCCCCTCTACCTGGTGCCGCGGGAGAACGGCGAGCTGGTCGTCGGCGCCACCAGCGAGGAGCTGGGCTGGGACACCACCGTCACCGCGGGCGGCGTGTACGAACTGCTGCGGGACGCCCACGAGTTGGTGCCGGGCATCACCGAACTGCCACTGGCCGAGACCTGCGCGGGGCTGCGTCCCACCTCCCCGGACAACGCGCCGCTGCTCGGCCCGACCTCGCTGCCAGGGCTCCTCCTGGCCACCGGGCACTTCCGCAACGGCGTCCTGCTGACCCCCGTCACCGGGGACGCCATGGCCGAGGTGCTGACCTGCGGGCAACTGCCCGATGAGGCCCGCCCGTTCTCCCCCCTGCGGTTCACCGACGCCGCCCCCGTTGCGGCCCCCGCGGCCCGCGTCCCCCAGGAGCAGCCCGTATGAACGCCTCCCCCGTTTCCGTCACCGTCAACGGAGAAGTCCGCGAGATCCCGGGCGGGCTGACGCTCGACCTGCTGGTGGCGACGTTGTCCCGGGCGCCTGGCGGCTTGGCCGCCGCCGTCAACGAGACCGTGGTGCCGCGCGCCCGGTGGGCCCGCACCCCGCTCGGCGAAGGCGACCGCGTCGAGGTCCTCACCGCAGTCCAGGGAGGCTGAACCGACCATGGCCGACGATCTCCTCACCCTCGCAGGCACCACCTTCACCTCCCGCCTGATCATGGGCACCGGCGGCGCGCCCAGCCTGGACGTCCTGGAGCGGGCGCTGCTCGCCTCCGGGACGGAGCTGACGACGGTCGCCATGCGGCGGCTCGATCCGACCGTGCAGGGCTCGGTGCTGTCCGTGCTGGAACGGCACGCGATCCGGGTGCTGCCGAACACCGCGGGCTGTTTCACCGCGGGCGAGGCGGTGCTCACCGCGCGGCTCGCCCGTGAGGCGCTCGGCACGGACTGGGTCAAGCTCGAAGTCGTCGCCGACGAGCGCACCCTGCTGCCCGACCCGATCGAGCTGCTGGACGCCGCCGAGACGCTGGTGGACGACGGGTTCACGGTGCTGCCCTACACGAACGACGACCCGGTGCTGGCCCGGAAGCTGGAGGACGTCGGCTGCGCCGCGATCATGCCGCTGGGCTCGCCGATCGGCTCCGGGCTCGGCATCCGCAACCCGCACAACTTCCAGCTGATCACCGAGCGGGCCGGGGTGCCCGTGGTGCTGGACGCGGGCGCGGGCACCGCGTCCGACGCGGCCCTCGCCATGGAGCTGGGCTGCGCCGCGGTGATGCTGGCGTCCGCGGTGACCCGGGCCCAGGAGCCGGAGCTGATGGCCGGGGCGATGCGGTACGCGGTCGACGCCGGGCGGCTCGCGTACCGGGCGGGCCGTATCCCGCGCCGGCACTTCGCGCTGGCGTCCTCGCCCGCGGACGGGGTGGCGGAGCTGGATCCGGAGCGGCCGGCGTTCCGGTAGCGCGTGCGGGGCGCGGGCGCCGCCGCCCGCGTTCCTGTCACCGTTCGGCCTCAGTACGCCGGGGAAGGCCGCCGCACGTGTGACGTGTCGGTGGGTCCTCGTAGACTCGTCTGCCGTGGATACGACCCTTCAGGACCCCCTGGTCGGGCAGTTGCTCGACGGCCGCTACCGCGTCGACGCGCGCATCGCCGCCGGCGGTATGGCCACGGTCTACCGGGCCATGGACACCCGGCTCGACCGCGTGCTCGCCCTGAAGGTGATGCACCCGTCGCTCGCGGTGGACGACGCGTTCGTCGACCGGTTCATCCGCGAGGCCAAGTCGGTCGCCCGGCTCTCGCACCCGAACGTGGTGGGCGTCTTCGACCAGGGGACGGACGGCACGTACGTCTATCTGGCCATGGAGTACGTCGCCGGGTGCACGCTGCGCGACGTGCTGCGCGAGCGGGGCGCGCTCCAGCCGCGGGCCGCGCTGGACATCCTGGAGCCGATCCTCGCCGCCCTGGGCGCCGCGCACCGCGCCGCTCTCGTGCACCGCGACATGAAGCCGGAGAACGTCCTGATCGGGGACGACGGCCGGGTCAAGGTCGCCGACTTCGGCCTGGTGCGGACGGTCGACACGCACACCACCGACGCCACGGGCGCGGTCCTCGGCACCGTCTCCTACCTCGCCCCCGAGCAGATCGAGCACGGTACGTCCGACGCGTGCGTGGACGTCTACGCCTGCGGCGTGGTGCTCTACGAAATGCTCACCGGCGGCAAGCCGCACACCGGAGGCACCGCGGCGCAGGTCCTCTACCAGCATCTGCACGAGGACGTCCGCCCGCCGTCCGAGGCCGTCCCGGGGCTCGCCGCGCCGTTGGACGCCCTGGTGGCGCAGGCCACCGCCCGCGACCCGCGGCTGCGGCCACCGGACGCGGTGGCGCTGCTCTCCTCGGCCCGCACGGCGCGCGGCGAGCTGTCCGACGCACAGCTGGACGCGGTGCCGCCGCAGGCCAAGGAGGCACCGGCCGGTGACGGCGCCGAGCGGACGAGCGTGCTGCCGCGGGCCGGCGTCCAACTGCCGCTGCCCGGTACCGCCGATGACGCGGAGCTGAACCGCACCAGCGTCCTGGAGGTGCCGCCGTCCGACGCCGCCGCGCCGGACGGGCGGACCACCCGGCTGCGTCCCGCGCCGCCGGTGCGCCGCGGGCCCTTCGCCGACCCGCGGCGCAGGATCGCCGCCCTCGTCGCGGCCGTCCTGATCGCGCTCGGGGTCGGCGCGGGCGTCTGGTACATCAATTCCGGCCAGTTCACGACCGTGCCCGCGGTGCTGGACATGCCGCAGGCCAAGGCCACCGGGACGCTGCGGGACGAGGGCCTGGGGGTGAAGGTGCGGCGCGACTACAGCTCCACGGTGCGGCGCGGCCACATCATCGCCACCGAGCCCGGCATCGGAGCGCGCATCCGCGGGACGGGCACGGTCACCCTCACCGTCTCGCGCGGCCCTGACATCGTCACCGTCCCCGACCTGGCGGGCACGCCGGTCGCGGACGCCCGGCGCAAGCTGCGGGACCGGGGTCTGGTGCCCGGCACCGAACGCAAGGAGTTCAGCGACGAGGTCGCCAAGGGCTCGGTGATCCGCACGGATCCGGAGTCGGGCAGCAAGCGGCGGCCCGACACGGCGGTGGCGCTGACCGTCAGCCGCGGCACGGCACTCGACGTCCCCGACGTGACCGGTGACGAGCGGCAGGCGGCCGTCACGGAGCTGCGCAAGGCGGGCTTCGACGTGAAGTTCGCGGACGCCCCGGTGCACTCCCCCGAGGACAAGGGCACCATCGCACGGCAGTCGCCAGGCCCCGGCAGCGCCAAGCTGGGCAAGGGCGAGACGGTCACGCTGACCCTGTCGCAGGGCCCGGAGATGATCACGGTTCCGGACGTCACGGGCCAGAACGTCGACGACGCGAAGCAGCAGCTGACGGATCTCGGCTTCGCCGTCGAGGTCAAGAAGCCGTTCCTGTTCCCGCAGGACACCGTCGACACGCAGTCGGTCGACGGCGGGAAGAAGGCGCCGAAGGGCAGCACGGTCACCATCCGTCTGAAGGGCGCGCTGTAGCCGGGCGGTGGTGACCCCGGGGCGGCGGGCCGCGGGCGCCTGGCACTCTTGTGGGGTGAGTACTTCCCCGTCCCCGCAGGGCGCCGCGTCCGCCCGTACCCGTAATCCGGTCGGCGGCCATGTGCCGGTGGCCGGCGGCCTGGCCAAGGTCGGCCTGCCGTACGCCCGTGCGCTGGGCGGCGAGAGCGTGCAGGTCTTCGTGGCCAATCCGCGCGGCTGGGCGACGCCGCCCGGCAACCCCGGGCAGGACGAGGAGTTCCGGGCCGGCTGCGCGCGGGACGGCATCCCGGCGTACGTACACGCGCCCTATCTGATCAACTTCGGCTCGCACACCGAGGCGACCGTCGACAAGTCCGTGGAATCGCTGCGGCATTCACTGCGGCGCGGCCGGGAGATCGGCGCGCTCGGCGTGGTGGTGCACACCGGATCGGCGACCGGCGGGCGTCCGCGCAGCACGGCGCTCGCGCAGGTCAGGGAGCGGATGCGGCCCCTGCTCGACGAGCTGACGCACGACGACGACCCGTGGCTGCTGCTGGAGCCGACGGCGGGCCAGGGCGCGTCGCTGTGCGCGCGGGCGGAGGATCTCGGCCCGTACTTCGACGCGCTGGACCGGCATCCGAAGCTCGGTGTGTGCCTGGACACCTGCCATGCGTTCGCCGCCGGGCACGACATGGCGGCGCCCGGCGGGATGAAGGCGCTGCTGGACGAGTTGACGGAGGTCACCGGCGAGGGGCGGCTGCGGCTGATCCACGCCAACGACTCCAAGGACGTGGTCGGCGCGCACAAGGACCGGCACGCGAACATCGGTGCCGGGCACATCGGCGCCGAGCCGTTCGCCGAGCTGTTCCGGCATCCGGCGACGGACGGGGTGCCGCTGGTGATCGAGACGCCCGGTGGCAAGGAGGGGCATGCGGCGGATGTGGCGCGGCTGAAGGAGCTGCGCGGCTGACCGCCCCGGGTCCGTGCCGGGTCGGGCCCGGATCAGAGTTCGGGGCCGTCGCCCGGTTCCTCCTGGTAGGAGTAGCGCTGCTCCCGCCAGGGGTCGCCGAGGTTGTGGTAGCCGCGCTCCTCCCAGAAGCCGCGGCGGTCCGCCGTCATGTACTCGATGCCGCGGACCCACTTGGGGCCCTTCCAGGCGTACAGATGCGGGACCATCAGCCGGACCGGGAATCCGTGTTCTGCGGTGAGGAGTTCGCCCGAGCGGTGGGTGGCGAAGAGGCAATTCTCCGCGGCGAAGTCTTCCAGGCGCAGGTTCGAACTGAATCCGTATTCGGCCCACACCATGACGTGAGTGACCTCCGGCGCGGGCGGCGCGAGATCAAGGATCGTCCGTGTCCGTACGCCGCCCCATTCGGCGCCGAGCATGCTGAATTTGGTGACGCAATGCATATCGGAGACGACCGTCGTATAGGGCAGCGCGGCGAATTCCTCATGCGTCCAGCAGTGTTTGTCACCGTCCGCCGTGGCACCGAAGGCGCGGAACTCCCAGCGCTCGGGGCGGAACTTGGGCACCGGGCCGTAGTGCGTCACCGGCCAGCCCCGCTGCAGTCGCTGCCCCGGGGGCAGCTGAGGATGCTCCGCTTCGCGGCTTTCCGGCTGACCCATGCCTCCATGGTGTCAGACGGGGAGGGGTGCCGATGACCAGGGAGACGGCTCAATCGGGCATAGCGGAGTAAGTGTGTACTTACTGGACGTTACGCTCCGGGCGGTGCAAAGATGCGCGGCACTTGCCCAGTTCTCGCGCGGAAGGAGCCCGCTGCCATGCAGGGCGACCCCGAGGTCATCGAATTCCTCAACGAGCAGCTGACTGCCGAGCTGACCGCGATCAACCAGTACTTCCTGCACGCGAAGATGCAGGAGAACTTCGGCTGGCCGAAGCTCGCGAAGTACACCAGGTCCGAGTCGTTCGACGAGATGAAGCATGCCGAGATCCTGACGGACCGCATTCTCTTCCTGGAAGGACTGCCGAACTACCAGCGGCTGTTCCATGTACGCATCGGCCAGACCGTCACCGAGATGTTCCAGGCGGACCGGCAGGTCGAGGTGGAAGCCATCGACCGCCTCAAGCGCGGAATCGAGATGATGCGCACCAAGGGCGACATCACATCGGCCAATATCTTCGAGGACATCCTCGCGGACGAGGAGCATCACATCGACTATCTGGACACCCAGCTGGAACTGGTCGAGAAACTCGGCGAGGCGCTGTACATCGCGCAGGTGATCGAGCAGCCGAGCTGAGGCGCCGGAAGGCCGGAGCCTAGGCCGCCTCGGGGAGAGCCGGGGGCGCCAGCGGCACCGGCACCGGCCCCGGCTCGGCGACCAGCGGTTCGGCCGCGCCGTTGTCGATCAGCTCGCGGCGGGGGCAGGCACCGCGGCCCAGCAGGGCCTGGATGCGGCGCACGCAGCCGCCGCAGTCGGTGCCGGCCTTGCAGGCGGAGGCGATCTGGCGGGGCGTGCAGGCGCCGGTGTCCGCGTGCTCACGGACCTGCTGCTCGGTGATGCCGAAGCAGGAGCATACGTACACGCGGTTCACCTCCGTGGCGCCGTACTCGTCGATCCCGTTGATCTTGAGTGAGGTTACCCTTACCTTACCTGCCGCCGCGGGTGCTGCACAACGACGTGGGGCGCGGATCGTGTGATCCGCGCCCCACCTGCGTTTTTCGCCGTCAACGACGGCCGGTCTCACTGATCGCGGTACATCTCCGCCACCAGGAAGGCCAGGTCCAGCGACTGGCTGCGGTTGAGCCGCGGGTCGCAGGCGGTCTCGTAGCGCTGGTGCAGATCGTCGACGAAGATCTCGTCGCCGCCGCCCACGCACTCCGTGACGTCGTCACCGGTCAGCTCGACGTGGATGCCGCCCGGGTGCGTGCCGAGGGACTTGTGGACCTCGAAGAAGCCCTTGACCTCGTCCAGCACGTCGTCGAAGCGGCGGGTCTTGTGGCCCGACGCCGCCTCGAAGGTGTTGCCGTGCATCGGGTCGGAGATCCAGACGACCTGCGCGCCGGACGCGGTGACCTTCTCGACCAGCTCGGGGAGCTTGTCGCGGATCTTGTCCGCTCCCATGCGGGTGATGAAGGTCAGCCGGCCGGGCTCGCGGTCCGGGTCGAGGCGCTCGATGAGCGTGAGCGCGTCGTCCACCGTGGTCGTCGGGCCGAGCTTGACGCCGATCGGGTTGCGGATGCGGGAGGCGAACTCCAGGTGCGCGCCGTCGAGTTGACGGGTGCGCTCGCCGATCCAGACCATGTGGCCCGAGACGTCGTAGAGGTCGCCGGTGCGGGAGTCGACGCGGGTCAGCGCCGACTCGTAGTCGAGGACGAGCGCCTCGTGGGAGGCGTAGAACTCGACGGTCCGGAACTCCTCCGGGTCCACCCCGCAGGCGTTCATGAAGTTCATCGCGCGGTCGATCTCGCGGGCCAGCGCCTCGTAACGCTGCCCGGAGGGCGAGGACTTCACGAAGTCCTGGTTCCAGGCGTGCACCTGGCGCAGGTCGGCGTAGCCGCCGGTGGTGAAGGCGCGCACGAGGTTCAGCGTCGCGGCGGACGCGTGGTACATCCGCTTGAGGCGCTCGGGGTCCGGGATGCGGGCCGCCTCGGTGAACTCGAAGCCGTTGACGGAGTCGCCGCGGTAGGTCGGCAGCGTCACGCCGTCGCGGGTCTCGGTCGGCTTGGAGCGCGGCTTGCTGTACTGGCCTGCGATCCGGCCGACCTTGACCACCGGGACGGACCCGGCGTAGGTCAGCACGGCGCCCATCTGGAGCAGCGTCTTGAGCTTGTTGCGGATGTGCTCGGCGGATACGGCGTCGAAAGCCTCCGCGCAGTCGCCGCCCTGGAGCAGGAACGCCTCACCACGGGCGACCGCGCCGAGGCGTTCACGCAGCTGGTCGCACTCGCCGGCGAAGACGAGCGGCGGATAGGACTCCAGCTCCGCGATCACATCGCGCAGAGCCTTTTGGTCCGGCCAGTCAGGCTGCTGCGCCGCGGGCAGGTCTCGCCAGGTGTTGCCACCGGCATGGGTTTCAGCGTTCACGGTCACAGTGCCCACATTACGGGGTTCCGGGAGGGGCTCCGGGCGCCGCCCGGACTGTGAGACACAGCCCACTCGGTATCCGGGCACCGTCCGGGGGTGTTCAGGTCACTCCGGCAGGGTGTCGTCCGGCGTGCCCCGGGCGATCGACGCGAGGGCGGGCAGCGCCCGGGAGAGCTGGTCGAAGGTGGCGCCCGCCAGGGCGATCCGTACCGCGTTCGGCGCGGGTCCTGCGCCCTGGGTGCCCTCGGCCGCGACCGCGAAGGCGGCGGCCGGGGTGACCGCGATGGACCGCCGGGCCGCGGCTGCCAGGAACGTCTCGGCCCGCCACCGGGACGGCAGCTGCCACCACAGGAAGTAGGCGCGCGGATCGGCCCGCACGTCCTGGCCGTCCAGCAGCTCGGCGGCCAGGGCCTGGCGGGCCGCCGCGTCACGGCGCTTGGCCGCGACGATGCGCTCCAGGCTGCCGTCCGTCATCCAGCGGGTGACGGCCTCCAGCGCGAAGCCGGTGGCGGTCCAGCCGCCGGAGCGGAGCGCGGCGGCGAGCCGGTCGGTGTGGGACGGGGGCGCCAGCGCGAGGCCGACGGTCAGGCCGGGGGCGAGCCGCTTGGAGAGGCTGTCGACCAGGATGGTGCGGTCGGGCGCGTGGGCGGCGAGCGGCCGGGGCGCGGCGCCGCCGGACGCGGCCCGGCCGGCGCCCGGTGCCGCGCTGTGCAGGAAGGCCCACACCGCGTCCTCGACGGCCCAGATGTCCAGGTCCTCCAGGGCGTCGGCCAGCTCCGCCCGGCGGGCGGGCGGCATCGTCGTGCCGAGCGGGTTGTGCAGGGTCGGCTGGACGTAGAGGGCCTTGAGCGGGGCGGTGCGGTGGGCGGCCCGTACGGCGTCGGGGCACAGGCCCTTCTCGTCGGTGGCGAGCGGGACGAGGGTGACGCCGAGCCGGGCCGCGATGCCCTTGATCATCGGGTAGGTGAGCGCTTCGACGCCGAGGCGGGCGCCGGGCGGCACCAGGGTGGCGAGCGCGCCGGCCAGCGCCTGCCTGCCGTTGCCGGGGAACAGCAGGTGGCCGGGGTCGGGGCGCAGACCGAGCCCGGTGAGCAGGCCGGCCGCCGCGGTGCGGGCCGCCGCGGTGCCCGAAGGGGCCGAGGGGCGCAGCGCGGCGGCGAGGGTGTCGGGGCGCAGCAGCGGGGCGAGTCCGTCGGCCAGCAGTGCGGACTGCTCGGGGACGGCGGGGTAGTTGAGTTCGAGGTTGACGTGGCCGGCGCCGGCGGCCTGCGGTTCGGCGAGCGCGGGGCCCGGCGGGTGCTGGGCGGCGCGTACGTAGGTGCCGCGGCCGACCTCGCCGACGGTCAGGCCGCGGCGGGCCAGTTCGCGGTAGACGCGGGTGGCGGTGGAGGGGGCGATGCGGTGGGTGCGGGCGAAGGCGCGCTGGGTGGGCAGCCGCTCGCCGGGGCGCAGCCGGCCGGCGGCGATGGCGCCCGCGACGGTGTCCGCGATGCGCTGGTATTCCTCGGCGGTCATGGCGGCACGCTCCTCGGCCCGTGATCCTCGTGAAGCAATCCACCACTTTGCACCGAGTGCAATGCAGCTATTGCACCGAGAGTGTGGCTTTCCTAGCATCGTGATGTCAACGGGAACGGCACCAACCAGCAGAAAAACGAGGCGAGTTGTGTGGAGCGCACCGGGCACGGCCATCGTCGGCGACATCGGCATGGGGTACGCGGAAGCGGGCAGCGGCGCCCCGCTGGTGCTGGTGCACGGCCACCCCTTCGACCGCACCATGTGGGCGCCGCAGCTCGCGTCGCTCGGCGCGCCGGGCAGCGGCCGGTGGGTGATCGCGCCCGACCTGCGCGGCTACGGCACCTCGCACGTGGCGCCCGGCGGGGAGCACGGCGGCGCCCCTGAGGTGCGCCGCACCACGCTGGAGACCTTCGCCCGTGACATCGCCGCGCTGCTCGACGCGCTGGGCCTCGGCCGGGAGCGGATCGTGCTCGGCGGCCTGTCGATGGGCGGCCAGATCGCCATGGAGTTCGCCCGGCTGTTCCCCGGCCGGCTGCGCGGGCTCGTGCTGGCCGCCACCTCCCCGTACGCCGAGACGGCGGCCGGCAAACGCGGCCGGCACGCGCTCGCCGACCGGCTGCTGCGGGAGGGCATGGCCGGCTACGCGGACGAGGTGCTGGATGCGATGGTCGCGCCGTACAACGTCACCGCGCTGCCCGAGGTGGCGGGGCACGTCCTGCGGATGATGCGCGGCGCACCGCCCGAGGGTGCGGCAGCCGCGCTCCGCGGCCGGGCCGAACGCCGGGACCACACCGCGTCGTTGGCGCGGCTCGGCGTCCCCGCCCTGGTCGTGGCAGGCCGCGACGACCCCTTCACGCCGGTCGACGCGACGCGGGGCTGGTACCGGCACATCCCGGACGCCACGCTCACCGTCATCGAGGGGGCGGCGCACCTGCCGAACCTGGAGCGCCCCGAGGAGTTCAACGCGGCGCTCGCGGGGTTCGTCGACCGGCTGCCGTAGGGCCGCCCGTCCGGACCGTGGAACGCCGTCCCGCGTCCGTCCAGGCGTCGGGTAGGGTGCCCGGCATGTACGCGCCCCGCACGACGACCAGGAACTGGTGGTGGACCGCTCATCCGGCGGCCCGCTAGACGCGCGTACATCTCCCGATTTCCGCGAAGGCCGCCCGAGGGGCGGCCTTCGGTGTTTCCACCGGCCGTTCCTCCCACCCGGAAGGAACCCCCGACATGCACCGTGACACGCCCCGCGAGGAACGCGGCGACCGCGCCGAGAGCGGCGCCCCCGACGACGCCGCGGCCCTCGTCAGGCGGCTGCTGGCGCCCGACTGCCCGCCGTTCGCCCTGCTGCGCCGCCGGGCGCCGGGGCGGTCGGGGGCCACGGTCGAGGTGCTGATCGGCGAGGTGGTCGAGGTCGAGCGGCTGGCCGACATCCCGCTCGGCGCGGACGGCGCGGCCCCGGCGGCGGGCGCGCCGGTCACCGACGCGCTGGCGATGATCCCGTTCCGGCAGATCCGCGAGCGCGGCTTCCAGGTGCACGACGACGGCACCCCGCTGGCGGTGCTGCGCCCCGGCGAGAGCCACGAGATGGGCCTGGACGACCTGCTGGCCGCGCTGCCCGCGCACGAGGTGCGGGTCGATGGCGGCGGCTTCGACGTGGACGACGCGGCGTACGCGGAGATCGTCCGGCGGGTGATCAGGGACGAGATCGGCAACGGCGAGGGCGCCAACTTCGTCATCCGCAGGACGTTCGACGGCGAGATCGCGGGCTTCTCGGCCGCCGACGCGCTGGCCCTGTTCCGGCGGCTGCTGGCGGGCGAGCGGGGCGCGTACTGGACGTACGTCGTGCACAGGCCCGGGGTGCGCACGCTGGTCGGGGCCAGCCCCGAGGTGCACGTCAGGATGACCGGCGAGCGGGGCGAGCGCGCGGCGGACGGGGCGCGGGTGGGCGGCACCGTCGTGATGAATCCGATCAGCGGGACGTACCGCTACCCGGCCGGTGGCCCCACCGCCGACGGCATCCTGGACTTCCTCGGCGACCGCAAGGAGGCGGAGGAGCTGTCGATGGTCGTCGACGAGGAGCTGAAGATGATGTGCACCGTCGGCGACAAGGGCGGCGTGGTGATCGGCCCGCGGCTCAAGGAGATGGCGCACCTCGCGCACACCGAGTACGAACTGCGCGGTCGCACCACCCTGGACGTGCGCGAGGTGCTCAGGGAGACGATGTTCGCGGCCACCGTCACCGGGTCGCCGGTGCAGAACGCCTGCCGGGTCATCGCGCGCCACGAACCGGTCGCCCCCGACGGCCGGGGCCGCGGCTACTACGCGGGCGCCCTGGCGCTGATCGGGCGGGACGCCACCGGCGCGCAGACGCTGGACTCGCCGATCCTGATCAGGACCGCGGACATCGCGGCCGACGGGCGGCTGCGGGTACCGGTCGGGGCGACGCTGGTGCGCGCGTCCGATCCGTACGGCGAGGTCGCCGAGACACACGCCAAGGCCGCCGGGGTGCTCACCGCGCTCGGCGTCCGGCAGGCACCGGACCGGCCCGCCGCGGGGCGGGCGCCGCAGCTGGCCGACGACACGCGGGTGCAGGCCGCGCTGGAGCGCCGCAGGGCCGGCCTCGCGCCGTTCTGGCTGCGGATGCAGACCACCGCGCCGACCGCGGCGCTGCACGGCCACGCGCTGGTCATCGACGCCGAGGACACCTTCACCTCGATGCTGGCGCACCTGCTGCGCACCTCGGGTCTCACGGTGACGGTGCGCCGCTTCGACGAGCCGGGGCTGCGCGCGGCTGCCCTGGCGCACCGGGGCCCGGTCGTGCTGGGCCCGGGGCCGGGCGACCCGTCCGACGCCGCCGACCCGAAGATGCGCTTCCTGCGGAAGCTGACCGCTGACCTGGTGTCCGGGCACCGGGGCGCTCCGGACCGCCCCGTCCTCGGCGTCTGCCTCGGCCACGAGCTGCTGGCGGCGGAGCTGGGCCTGGAGATCGTGCGCAAGGACGTGCCGTTCCAGGGCGCCCAGGAGCGCATCGACTTCTTCGGGCGCCCGGAGACGGTCGGCTTCTACAACACCTTCTCGGCCCGCTGCGACGAGGCCGCGGCGGCCGAACTGGCCATGCATCGCATCGAGGTGAGCCGGGACGCGGCGAGCGGCGAGGTGCACGCGCTGCGGGGGCCCGGGTTCGCCGGGGTGCAGTTCCACCCCGAGTCGGTGCTCACGCTGGACGGGGCCTCGCTCACCGCGCAGTTGCTGGCCGCTGTCCTGGTGTGACCAGCAGGTTCTCGCCGGTGCGGCCGGCCAGGTAGTCCTCGACGTTGGCGACGGTGGCGTCGACGATCTGGCCGACCGCGTCCGCGGTGAAGTACGCCTGGTGCGAGGTGACCAGGACGTTGCCGAAGGTCATCAGGCGGGCCAGGGTGTCGTCGCGGACCACTTCGAGCGACCGGTCGAAGAAGAACAGCCCGGCCTCCTCCTCGTAGACGTCCAGGCCGACGCCGGAGAGCCGGCCGTCCTTGAGGGTCTCGACCAGCGCGGCGGTGTCGACCAGGCCGCCGCGGCTGGAGTTGATCAGGACCGCGTCGTCCTTCATCACGGCCAGGGCGTCCGCGTCGACGAGGTGACGGGTGTCCGCCACGAGCGGGACGTGCAGCGAGACCAGATCGGCCTCGGCGAACAGGCGCCGCCGGTCGACGTAGCGCATGCCGAGGTCGCGGCAGGCCGGGTTCTCGACGAGGTCCCAGCCCAGCAGGTTCATGCCGAAGCCGTGGGCGATGCGGGTGAACGCCTCGCCGATCCGGCCGGTGCCGATCACGCCGGCGGTACGGCCGTGCAGGTCGCGGCCCATCAGGCCGTCCAGCCTGAAGTCGAAGGTGCGGGTGCGGCCCACGGCGCGGACGATCCCGCGCTCGACGGCCAGCGCGAGCGCCCAGGCGAATTCGGCGACCGCGTGGGGCGAGTAGCAGGAGACCCGGCCGATCGTCATGCCGAGGTCGGCCGCGGCCTCCAGGTCGATGTTGTTGTAGCCGGTGGAGCGCTGGCTGATCATCTTCGTGCCGCCGGCCGCGAGGGTCTGCAGCACTTCGGCGTTCAGCGCGGCGTTCACACTGGCCGTGACGATCTCGTAGCCGCGGGCGATGGGCGCGGTGTCGCGGTTGAGGAAGACATCCAGGCTGCGGAGCTGGTGCCGGCCGGCGAACGCCCGCTCCAGCAGGGGCCGCTCGTCGGCCTGCACCCCGAATGCGAGGATCTCCACGTCCGCCTCCCGCCGTTTTCGCCGTATGGGCCCGTTCCGTGCGCAGAAGTTCCGGACCATCCCGGATACGCCGAATATACGGCTGTGGGCGCGCCGGTGCCGTCCGGGCGGCGGACGGCACCGGCGCCCGCGGGTCAGCCGAAGAAGACCCCGGCCTCGGCGTAGAGCGCCGGGTCGACGGTCTTGAGCCGCGCCGTCGCCTCCGCGATCGGCACCCGCACGATGTCCGTGCCGCGCAGCGCGACCATCTTCCCGAAGTCGCGCTCGCGCACCGCGTCGATGGCGTGCAGCCCGAAGCGGGTGGCCAGCCAGCGGTCGAAGGCACTGGGCGTGCCGCCGCGCTGGGTGTGCCCGAGCACGGTGGTGCGCGCCTCCTTGCCGGTCCGCCGCTCGATCTCCTTGGCCAGCCACTCCCCCACACCCGACAGCCGGACGTGCCCGAACGAGTCGGTGCTCCCGTCCTTGAGCACCATCTGGCCGTCCTGGGGCATCGCCCCCTCGGCGACGACGACGATCGGGGCGTAGCGGACCGTGAAGCGGGACTCGATCCAGCCGCAGACCTGCTCGATGTCGAAGCGCTGCTCGGGGATGAGGATGACGTTGGCGCCGCCGGCCAGACCGGAGTGCAGCGCGATCCAGCCGGCGTGCCGGCCCATCACCTCGACGACCAGCACCCGCATGTGGGACTCGGCGGTGGTGTGCAGCCGGTCGATGGCCTCGGTGGCGACACCCACGGCGGTGTCGAAGCCGAAGGTGTAGTCGGTGGCCGAGAGGTCGTTGTCGATCGTCTTGGGGACGCCGACGCACGGGATGCCGTGCTCGTCCGAGAGCCGGGCGGCGACGCCGAGGGTGTCCTCGCCGCCGATCGTGATCAGCGCGTCCACCTCCTCCTTGGCGAGCGTCTCCTTGATCCGGCGGATGCCGTCGTCCCGCTGGAAGGGGTTGGTCCGCGAGGAGCCCAGGATCGTGCCGCCGCGCGGGAGGATGCCGCGGACCGCGGGGATGTCCAGCGGCACGGTGTCGCCCTCCAGCGGTCCGCGCCAGCCGTCCCGGAAGCCGACGAAGTCGTATCCGTACTCCTGGGTGCCCTTGCGGACGGCACCCCTGATCACCGCGTTCAGACCGGGGCAGTCGCCACCGCCGGTCAGTACTCCGACCCGCATCGCTGCTTCACCTACATCCCGTCAGTGGCCGCGCACGGCCGTGAATGAGCCGACCCGGTCACGCTAATGGTGATCTGGGTCACTCCGGGATGGGGCGGATGCCGATTCCGTTGCGCCGTCGGGGAGTTGACGCGGAGCGTTCACCCGTACGAGCGGAACGGGCCGCCCGGTGGACGCGAAGGCCGTCCGGCCCCGGGGCGGTCACGCCTCGTCGAGGCCGCGCTCTATCGCGTATCTGACCAGCTCGACGCGGTTGTGCAACTGGAGCTTGCCCAGGGTGTTCTGGACGTGGTTCTGCACCGTGCGGTGCGAGATGACGAGCCGTTCGGCGATCTGCTTGTACGAGAGGCCCTTGGCGACCAGCCGCAGCACCTCGGTCTCCCGCTCCGTCAGCCGCGGTGCGCCCGGCTCGTCATCCGTCGCGGGCGCCGGCTCCGTCGCCAGCCTGCGGTACTCGCCGAGGACCAGGCCCGCGAGTCCCGGCGTGAAGACCGGCTCGCCCGCGGCCGTGCGCCGTACCGCGTCCAACAGCTCTTCCGTACTGGCCGACTTGAGGAGATAGCCGGTCGCGCCGGACTTCACCGCCTCCAGCACATCGGCGTGCTCGCCGCTCGCGGAGAGCACCAGCACCCGCAGCGCGGGATTGCCGCCGACCAGCTTCCGGCACACCTGCACGCCGGGCAGCCCCGGCAGGTTGAGGTCAAGGACCAGCACGTCGGGCGCCGCCGCCTGCGCCCTGCGGACCGCCTGGGGCCCGTCCCCCGCCGTGGCCACCACGTCGAGCCCGGCCGCCGCCAGGTCACGCGCCACCGCGTCCCGCCACATCGGGTGGTCGTCGACCACCATCACCTTCAGGTCGGTCTGTTCACTCACGTGTCCGCCTTCCCCCGTCGTCGCCCTCGGACGCAGCGCCCTTGGGAACCGTCAACTCCACTTCCGTGCCCTGGCCGGGGACCGAGACCCAGGCGGCGCTGCCGCCCAGCTCCGTGAGCCGCCCGCGGATCGAGAGGGCGACCCCGAGCCTGCCCTCGCGTTCGGCGTCCGCGAGCCGGCCTTCGGGGATGCCGGGGCCGTCGTCGCGCACCGTCACGATCACCGCGTCCGGCTCGTCCTCCACCAGGATCCACGCCTGGGCCCCGTCCCCCGCGTGCACCGTGACATTGTCCAACGCGGCACCGACAGCAGCCGCGAGACCGGCGGCGGCGCCGGCCGGCAGCTCCACCGGGGCGCCCGGTTCGGAGAAGGTGACGCCACGGCCCGCGTACGGCGCGAGCAGCGCGCGGACGTCGCACGGCTCCCCCGACCGCGCCTGCGCACCATCCTGCGCCGGCACCGCCACGGGGGCACCCGCCGCCTCCGTACGGGGCGCGGGCACCAGGCCGCTGGAGACCAACGTCCGCAGCGCGACCTCCTGTTCGCCCGCCATCCGGCCCAGCTCCGCGGCCTCACCGCCGATCGCGGCGCCGCGCCGCTGCACCATCGCCAGGACCTGGAGGACGCTGTCGTGGATGTCGCGGGCCAGCCGCTCCCGCTCCCGGGTCGCCGCCTCGATCTGGAGGGCGCGGGCGAGGGTGCGCTCACTGGCGCGGGCCACCTCGACGACATAGCCGATCGCCACGCTTGCCACCCAGACCAGGACGACGTTGTGGATGGTGTTGCCCGCGAATTCCTCGCGTTCGACGAGGTTGGCGACGGCCACCGCGCTGGACGCCGCCATCGCCCAGCGCCAGCCGCCCTTGATCGCGAAGCCCAGGACGGCGCCCGCGGTCCAGATGGACGGCAGCGTCGCCGCGCCGCCCATGATGCGCTCGTGCGACTCGACCAGCATGGTGAGCAGGATGCCGCCCACCGCGAAGGTCAGGTCGGCGAGGAGGAAGGGCCGCGTGCAGCGCTCGGCCGAGGTCGTCCGGTGCCAGGTCAGCGCCATCCAGACGGTGAGCGCCCCCATGTAGCCGGCCGCGCCGAGCGGGTGCTCGTACTCGCGGTACTGGGAGGCGACCAGGCACAGGGTGTAGATCAGCGTCAGGACGCGGTAACCGGTCAGCGCCCGCCACAGCGGGAGTTCGACCGACATCCGCAGCTTCTGCGGCGGCTTGCCGCGGCTCCGGTCCGGCGCGCCACCGCGCCCCGCCGTCCGCATGTCGGTGTCGGTCATGCCCCCACCCCTTCGCCGGGCACGGCTACGCCCCGGCCCCGGCCTTGCCTTCGCCGTCCGTTCCGTCGCGCCCGGCCCTGCCCGGCTGATCGGCCTCGGCCTTCTTCTTCGCCTCGGCCGCCTTGGCCGCCTCGGCGATCTGTCGCTTGGCCGCCGTCGCGTAGATGTCGACGTACTCCTGGCCGGACAACTTCATGATCTCGTACATCACTTCGTCGGTGACCGACCGCAGGATGAAGCGGTCGCCCTCCATGCCCTGGTAGCGCGTGAAGTCCAGCGGCTTGCCGATCCGGATGCCGGGACGGATCATCTTCGGCACGACCTTGCCCGGGGGCTGCACCTTCTCGGTGTCGATCATCGCGACGGGGATCACCGGCGCACCGGTCGCCAGCGCGACCCGCGCCAGGCCGCCCGGCTTGCCGCGGTAGAGCCGGCCGTCGGGCGAGCGGGTGCCCTCCGGGTAGATGCCGAACAGCTCACCGCGCTCCAGCACGTCGATCCCGCTCTTGATGGCGGCCTCGCCCGCGCCCCGGCCACCCGAACGGTCCACCGGCAGCTGCCCCACGCCCTTGAAGAACGCGGCCGTCAGCTTGCCCTTCACACCCGGGGACGTGAAGTACTCGGCCTTGGCGATGAAGGTGACCTTGCGGTCGAGCACCGCGGGCAGGAAGAAGGAGTCCGAGAAGGACAGGTGGTTGCTCGCGAGGATCGCCGGACCCTCGGCGGGAATGTTCTCGATGCCTTCCACCCAGGGCCGGAACGCGAGCTTGAGCGAGCCGCCGATGGAAAACTTCATTGCGCCGTAGATCAACCGACTGCCTCCTGTGTGTGACGCAAAGACCTTAACCTGCCCCCGGCGACCGGCTCGCCGCAACGGGCCTGCCGCAGCCGCACCGCGGACGGCCCCGGGCGCCCCGTGGTGCCCGTCGCCGCACTCCGGCCTACCCGCACGGCGTCACTCCGCGTACGCTGCAAGTGACCTGCCAGGCCCCTTTACCGATCGGAGTCCCCCGGTGCCGCTCCTTCCCGGAGCCGAGCCGTTCCGCCGTGACGGCGGAGAGGTCGGCGTCCTCGTGTGTCACGGCTTCACCGGCTCCCCCCAGTCCGTCCGTCCCTGGGCCGGGTATCTGGCCGACCGGGGGCTGACCGTCGCGCTGCCGCTGCTGCCCGGTCACGGCACCCACTGGCAGGACATGCAGGTCACGACGTGGCAGGACTGGTACGCGGAGGTGGACCGCGAGCTGCGGGCGCTGCGGGAGCGCTGCGCGAAGGTCTTCGTCTGCGGCCTGTCGATGGGCGGCGCGCTGGCGCTGCGGCTCGCCGCCCGGCACGGCGACGCGATCAGCGGGGTGGTCGTGGTGAACCCGGCCAACAAGATGCACGACGCGGCGGCGCCGCTGCTGCCGGTACTGCGGCATCTCGTCCGCACCACCAAGGGCCTGGCCAGCGACATCGCCAGGCCGGGCGGCGCCGAGGTCGGCTACGACCGGGTGCCGCTGCACGCCGCGCATTCGCTGCGCCGCTTCTTCCAGGTGGTGGACGCCGAACTCCCGCAGGTCACCCAGCCGTTGCTGGTGATGACCAGCCCGCAGGACCACGTCGTGCCGCCCGTCGACTCGGAGCGCATCCTGGGCCGGGTCTCCTCCACCGACGTGCGCCAGACGCTGCTGGAGCGCAGCTACCACGTCGCCACGCTCGACCACGACGCCGAGCAGATCTTCCGCGACACCGCGGCCTTCATCTCCCGGCTGGCCCCGGAGGCGCTGACGGACGCGGCGGACGAGAGGACGGCGGGCCGTGGCGGAGCCTAGCCCTCGCGATCCGCGGGATCCGCTGGACGAAGAGGCCGCCTGGGCCGAGATCGTGGCGGGGTACGGCGAGGAGCCGCGCATCCCGGGGTGGGAGGACCTGCCCCGCGATCCGGACCACGAAGGGCACGCGGGCGAGGACGGCGGCGACCCGGCCGGCCGGACCGGAGCGCCGGATCTGGCCAAGCCCGACCCGACCGGGCCCGACCCGGCGAAGCCCGCAGCGGACGGTGAACGGCCCGCCGCGGACGCCCGTCCCGACGGCATCGGCGAGATCCAGGAGCGTCCGCGCAGCGGCCCGGGTGCGCCCGGCGGCGGCTCGCCCGGCAGCTTCGTCGTCTACGCGCCGGGGGTCGGCCCCCGCGACTGGGAGGCCGGGCAGCCGTCCGACGACGACTTCGACGAGAACGACGAAGGCCACTTCACACCGCCCGAGCCGCCGCCGCTGCCGCAGGCCGACGTGACCGCGAAGTTCGCCTGGCTCGCGGTGCTCGGCGGCCCGCTGCTGCTGCTCGTGATGGTGCTCTTCCAGCAGCCCATGACGTGGTGGATCACGGTGCTGGGCGTCGGCGGTTTCCTCGGCGGCTTCGGCACCCTCGTGGCCCGGATGAAGAGCGACGACGAGGACGACGACGGCCCGGCGCCGGGCAGCGGCGCGGTGGTCTGACGCGGCTCAGGGCGCGTCGGCCGGCACCCGCAGCGCCGCGAGGACCGGCAGGTGGTCGGTGGCGGCCGTGAGGTCGGCGGCGCGCACACCCGGCAGGCCGTGCGGCACCCCGCAGCCCAGCACCTCGATGCCGTCGGTGGTGAAGACCGCGTCGATCCGCTGGTGCGGGTCGCGGGGTGTGGACGTGAACTCCCCGCCCCACGGCTGCGCCGCCCACGCGTCGGTGAGCGCGCCCGCAAGACGCCGGAAACTCCGGCCCTGCGGCCGGTCGTTGAGGTCGCCCGCCACCACCGCGTACGGCACGTCGAGCCGCTTCAGCTGCTCCAGCAGCAGCCCCGCCTGCGTGTGGCGTTCCCCGGCCGCCAGGCTGAGATGGCAGCTGAGCACGCCGAGCCTGGCCCCGCCGATCCGTACCACCGCGGTCGCCAGACCCCGCTGGTGCAGGCCGGGGGTGCGGGGCAGCAGGACGTCGTCGGTGCGCTCGACCCGGGCGCGCAGCGAGGAGAGGATCATCGGCCCCGCGGTGGTGGCGCCGCCGGTGACGTACACCAGGCCGCTCGCCCTGGCCAGCCGCTCGGCGGCCTTGCGCCAGCGGAAGAACCGCGGCGCCTCCTGGACCAGCACCAGGTCGGGGGCGCAGGCGCGGATCACCCGGGCCAGCGCCGCCCGGTCGTCACGCAGCGAGC
The DNA here is from genome assembly GCF_044460025.1 of Streptomyces sp. NPDC050161. Taxonomy (NCBI): domain Bacteria; kingdom Bacillati; phylum Actinomycetota; class Actinomycetes; order Kitasatosporales; family Streptomycetaceae; genus Streptomyces; species Streptomyces sp. NPDC050161. Next base: position 368,579 of record NZ_JBITJM010000006.1, read on the forward strand.
GGACGTTGTAGCTGAGCACCCGGACGACGGCCGAACCGTCCGGCTCGGTACGGGAATCGGGCAGCGCGATCACGGATGCGGGTCCTCTCGCCGGCGGCGTCACCGCCACGATAGGACAGCGCCCGCCGCATCCCCGCAGGGCGCGGCGGGCGGCGGCGCTCAGCCCTGGCGCGCCAGGTCGGCGGCGCCCACCAGACCTGCCTTGCCGCCGAGTTGGGCGGCGAGCACCTGGGCGTGCGGACGCCACTGGTTGCCGACCAGCCAGCGGCGGAACGACTTGCGGATCGGGTCGAGCACCAGCTCGCCCTCGTCCGATACGCCGCCGCCGACGATGAAGGCCGACGGGTCGAAGAGCGAGGCGAGGTCGGCGAGGCCCGCGCCGGCCCAGCGGGCCAGCTCGCGGAACGAGTCGATGGCGACCGGGTCGCCCTGCCGGGCCGCCTCGCTGATGTGCCGGCCCTCGATGCCGGCGGACGTGCCGTCGCCCAGCGCGAGCAGCACCGCGGCGTTCTCGGGGGTGGCGAAGGCGCGCTGGCGTGCGTAGCGCAGCAGGGCGCGACCCGATGCGTACTGCTCCCAGCAGCCCTGGCTGCCGCAGCCGCACAGCAGGCCGTCCGGTACGACCCGGATGTGGCCGAACTCCGCGGCGACGCCGAAGCGTCCGCGGCGCAGCTTGTTGCCGATGATGATGCCGCCGCCGAGGCCGGTGCCGAGCGTGATGCAGATGACGTCGCTGTGGCCCTGGCCGGCGCCGAAGCGGTACTCGCCCCAGGCCGCGGCGTTGGCGTCGTTCTCCACGACGACGGGGAGGCCGACGCGCTGTTCGACCTTGTCCTTGAGCGGTTCGTGGCGCCAGTCGATGTTCGGCGCGAAGAGGACCGTGGCCCGCTTCTCGTCGACGTAGCCCGCCGCGCCGATGCCGACGGCCTCGATCGGGTGGGCGGCGCCGACCGTGCGCACCGCGTCGGCGATGGCCTCGGTCAGCTCGTCGGTGGCCTGCGGAGTCGGTACCGTGCACGTCTCCAGGATCGAGCCCTCTTCGTCGACCACGCCGGCCGCGATCTTCGTGCCGCCGATGTCGACGCCGATGGTGAGTCCCATGTGTCCCTCAGTTTTTCGCTCGAACCCCGCCGGGTCCAACCGTACCGGAGCACCTGGGGCCCGGATGTCAGTCGAGATCGATCCGCTCGGTGCCCGACGGGCCGTCGTCGTCGCGGGGGTCGTCGGTGCGTCCGGTGCCTGCGCTGCCGGTGCCCGCGGGGCGGTCGGCGGTGTCCTCGCGGGTCCACCGGGTCTCGCTGCCCTCGACGGCCGAGCGGTAGGCGGCGAGGAGTTCGGAGCCGGCCGCCGCGAGGTGGTCGAAGACGTCGGGATGGCGCTCGACGACCGGTTCGACGGCGGCCTTCGCCTGCTTGAACAGCTGGTTGACCGCGCCCTGTGCGGCCATCCCGCCCAAGGCGCCGGGCAACTGGATCCCGGCGAGCTTGTCGGTCACCGCCTCGGCGAGCTTGCGCAGCTCATCGGCGGCGCTGCCGGGCTGCGGGCCGTGCTCGGCGCGGTGCCTGGCCTGCTCGGCGGCGAGGTCTTCGGCGCAGGCCGTCTCCCAGGCATCGGCGTCGGGGCCGGCCGTACGGTCGGCCGGTCGCTCGGTGGCATCACTCATGGTGAACTCCGTGGACTCCTGCGGCGGGCGGCTGCGGCGGCGCGGGGCGCAGCGGCAGCCGGGACTCACATCCGACGGTACCCGAACGGGGGTACCCGGTTCAGTCGCTCACGGGCCAGAGCGCGGGATCGGGGGTGAAGCGGATCTCCAGGACACCCTCCCGCAGACCGGCGCCCGAGACGGTGCAGCGGCGCAGCGCGGACGGCAGGGTGCGGATGCGGCGGTGGCGGCCGACGGTGACGACGATCTCGTCGCCGCGGCGCACCAGGCCGAGCCCTTCGCGCGCCGCACCGGGCAGCGGCACCCGCCAGACCAGCAGTCCTTCGGTGGCCAGCCGGTCGTCGACGGCCCACGGGTCGGCCGCGCCCCCGGCGTCCTGCGGTGCCGCCCCGGCTATCTGCCAGGTCCCGTCGGCGCACCCGCCGGCCAGCGCGTCCAGGGCGTCGATGCCCTGCGGGTCGCGCCCCAGGTGCCCGATCTCGTGCACGGGGACGTCGGGGAACTCCTCGCGGAGCGCCTTGAGCGCGTCCTGCTGGCTGCCGGAGAGTCCGGCGAGGAACGGGTCGGCGGAGCCGGTGGGCAGCAGCCGGTTGACGAGGACGGCGTCGGTGCGGCGGCCGTGCAGGGCGAGGCCCGCGCGCACCGCGCGCAGGGTGCCGGCGGCGACCGGCCCCGCGTCGGTGACCAGCCGTACGGTCGTGCCGGGTGCGTCGATCACCCGCTGGACGGCGGCGAGTTCGGCCTCCCAGCGTTCGGCGGCCTCGTAGAGCTTCTGCGCCGGCATGGGGACGCCGGCGAGCTGGGCGAGTACCGGGCGCAGGGCGCGGGCCGCCTGGCGTTCGGGGGGCAGCAGGCGGCGCAGGTAGCGGCGTACCTGGGCGGGCAGTGCGAGCAGCCGGATCGTTTCGTCGGCGGGCGGCATGTCGACGACGACGGCGTCCCAGGCGCCCGACGCGGCCTCGGTGCGCAGCGCGTGCAGCAGCGCGAAGGCTTCCGAGCCGGGGAGTTCGGTGAGTTCGTCCTCGTCGAGCGGGGCGGCGCCCAGCAGGTCGAGGGCGGCGCCCGCGCGGTCCTGGAAGGAGAGGAACTCCTGCCGGAAGCGGTCGCCCGGGTCGATGCGGCGGGCCGTGAGGCCGGGGGCGATCCCGGTGGGTGCGTCGGCGGCGATCCGCGCGCCGAGCACCGTCTGCGGGGCGCTGCTCTCGGTGGTGAGCAGCAGGATCCGCGCTCCCCGCCGGGCGGCGGCCAGGGCGGTGGCTGCCGCGAGGGTGCTGCGACCGCTGCCGCCCGGTCCCGTGACGAGGAGGGTGCGCACGGTCAGTGCTTCTCGGCCTCGTCGGCGGGCGCGGAGCCGTCGGGGCCGCTCTCGACGCGCTTCTTCAGTCCGGCCAGCGCGCGGTCGATGATGACCTTCTCCGCCTTGCGCTTGATCATGCCGAGCATCGGGATCTTGACGTCGACGGTGAGCTGGTACGTCACTTCGGTGCCCGCGCCGCCGTCCACCGCGGCGAGGCGGTAGGAGCCGTCGAGCGCCCGCAGCATCTGCGACTTGACCAGGGACCAGCTGACCTCGTGGTCGCCGGTCCAGGTGTAGGCGAGGGTGTGGTCGTCCTTGATGGCGCCGGCGTCGAGCAGCAGCCGCACCTGCGCGGCGCGGCCGTGGTCGTCCTTGGCCAGCACTTCCGCTTCCTTGACCTCACCCGTCCACTGCGGGTAGCGGTCGAAGTCGGCGATCACTCCCATCACCTCGGCGGGTGCCGCCGCGATCGTGATGCTAGAGCTGGTGTGTTCGGCCATCGCCGTGACTCCTCCATGCCGATCCCTGCCGGTCCCGCCGGCCCGCCGACCCGCGTCGAACCCGGTGTCTGTGCTGCTGAAGGCTACCGCGCGGCGGAAGGCCGCCGGACACCAGCGGGCCCACGAGCAGCGGGCCGCGGGACGGTGCCCCGTGCGCTCACCACTCCAGCGCGTACGGCGTGCCGGTCGCGTTGAAGTGCCCGACGTTGACGCATTCCGTGCCGCCGATCCTGACCCGGCGGGCCAGCGGCTGGTGGACGTGGCCGAAGAGGGCGTACCGCGGCCGGGTGGTGCGGATGGCGTGCAGCAGGGCGGAGCTGCCGCGTTCGAAGCGGCGGGCGACGGTGTCGTAGCAGAGTTCCGGGATGTCGGGCGGGATGTGGGTGCACAGCACGTCCACCTCGCCGACCGCCTCGATCTTCGCCGCGTACTCCTCGTCGGAGATCTCGTAGGGGGTGCGCATGGGGGTGCTCAGGCCGCCGCCGACGAAGCCGAAGACCCGGCCGCCGATCTCGATCCGCCGGCCGTCCAGGACGGTGGTGCCCTCGCGGGCGAACTCGGGCCACAGCCGCGGGATGTCGACGTTCCCGTAGGTGGCGTAGGTGGGGGTGGGGAAGGCGGCGAAGAGTTCGGCGTACTGCTTGCGGACCGCGCTTTCGATGACCGTCTCGCGGTCGTGTCCGGCGGCGTCCAGTTCGCCCCACAGGCGGCGCCCCAGCGCGCGGGCCTCGTCGAAGCGGCGGGCGGTGCGCAGGGCGACCAGCCGGCCGGCGTTCTCGGCGCCGAAGAGGTCGGGGAAGATCCCGCGGCTGTGGTCGGCGTAGTCGAGGAAGAGGACGAGGTCCCCGAGACAGATCAGCGCGTCGGCGCCGTCGCCCGCCCTGGCGAGGTCCTGGCTGTTCCCGTGTACGTCACTGACCACATGCAGTCGCATGGGCGCAGCCTAAGTCGTCGTCACGGGCTCCGGGCAGGGCCCCGTGGACCTGCGGTTACTTTCGGGTCACCGGAGCGCTGGTCTAGTCTGCGCGCAGCAGTCCCATGGCGTGTCGCAGGCATGTGACGCATCGAACATCTGGCCGTAACCCTCTATGCCAACAGCAATACCGGTGGGTAACGTCCGGGCAGTCCAGGCCCCCTGCCTGATCATGGACCGCAACCGGTGCAGCACACAGCGTCGTGGCACCGGCGCCAATGAGGAGCAGCAGTCTTGCGCGAGTTCAGCCTTCCGGCCCTGTACGAGGTCCCAGCAGACGGCAATCTGACGGATCTCATCCGCCGAAATGCCGCGCAGCACCCGGATGTTGCGGTCATGGGGCGCAAGGTGAACGGCCGGTGGCAGGACGTCACGGCCACCGTCTTCCTCGACGAGGTCAGGGCCGCGGCCAAGGGTCTGATGGCGTCCGGCATCCGGCCAGGCGACCGGATCGGCCTGATGTCGCGCACCCGCTACGAGTGGACGCTGCTGGACTTCGCCATCTGGAGCGCCGGAGCGATCACCGTCCCGGTGTACGAGACCAGTTCCGCCGAGCAGATCCAGTGGATTCTCGGCGACTCCGGCGCGGTGGCCTGCCTGGTGGAGACACCGGCGCACGAGGCCGCCGTCGAGTCGGTGCGCGACCGGCTGCCGGGACTGGAGAACATCTGGCAGATCGAGCGGGACGCCATCGCCAGGCTGCACGCCGCGGGGGACGGCATCTCCGACGAGGAGGTCGACGAACGCAGCGCGCTCGCCGACGCGGACACCCCCGCCACCATCGTCTACACGTCCGGCACCACCGGCCGTCCCAAGGGCTGTGTGCTCAGCCACCGCAGCTTCTTCGCCGAGTGCGGCAACGTCGTCGAGCGGCTGCGCCCGCTGTTCACCACCGGCGAGTCATCGGTGCTGCTCTTCCTGCCCGTCGCGCACGTCTTCGGGCGGCTGGTGCAGGTGGCGTCCGTGATGGCCCCCATCAAGCTGGGCCACGCCCCCGACATCAAGCACCTCACCGACGATCTGGCGTCCTTCCGGCCGACGCTGATCCTGGGCGTCCCCCGGGTCTTCGAGAAGGTCTACAACGGGGCGCGCGCCAAGGCGCAGGCCGATGGCAAGGGCAAGATCTTCGACAAGGCCGCGGACACCGCCATCGCCTACAGCCGGGCCCTGGACACCGCGGCGGGCCCGAAGTTCGGCCTGAAGCTGAAGTACAAGCTCTTCGACCGCCTCGTCTACGGCAAGCTGCGCGCGGTGCTCGGCGGCCGGGCCACCCACGCCATCTCCGGCGGCGCCCCGCTCGGCGAGCGCCTGGGCCACTTCTACCGCGGCATCGGCTTCACCGCCCTGGAGGGCTACGGCCTGACGGAGTCCTGCGCGGCCACCGCGTTCAACCCGTGGGACCGCCAGAAGATCGGCACCGTCGGCCAGCCGCTGCCCGGCTCCGTGGTGCGGATCGCCGACGACGGCGAGGTGCTGCTGCACGGCGAGCACCTGTTCACGGAGTACTGGAACAACGAGACGGCGACCGCCGACGCGCTGTCCGACGGCTGGTTCCACACCGGCGACATCGGCACCCTCGACGAGGACGGCTACCTCGCCATCACCGGGCGCAAGAAGGAAATACTGGTCACCGCGGGCGGCAAGAACGTCGCCCCGGCGGTCATCGAGGACCGCATCAGGTCGCACGCGCTGATCGCCGAATGCATGGTCGTCGGCGACGGCCGCCCGTTCATCGGCGCGCTGATCACCCTCGACGAGGAGTTCCTGCCCCGCTGGGCCGAGGAGCACGGCCGGCAGGACACCACCGCCGCCGCGCTCGCCGGCGACCCCGAGCTGCTGGCCGCCGTGCAGCGCGCGGTGGACGACGGCAACGCCGCGGTCTCGAAGGCCGAATCGGTGCGCAAGTTCCGTATCCTGCCGACCCAGTTCACCGAGGAGTCGGGGCACGTCACGCCGTCGCTGAAGCTCAAGCGCAGCGTCGTGGCGAAGGAGTTCGCCGAGGAGATCGAGGCCATCTACCGCGGCTGACAAGGGTGTCGGGCACGGGCGGGACGCGGTGAGCGCCCCGCCCGCGGCCTACAGCAGCTCCTTGAGGCGCTCGGCGAGCAGGTCCCAGCGCCACTTCTCCTCCACCCAGGCCCGGCCCCGCTCGCCCATCCTGCGGCGCAGCGCCGGATCTTCGAGCAGCGCCACGATCCGCTCGGCGGCGGCAGCCGGGGAACCGCCCGGCACCACCCAGCCGGTCTCGCCGTCCAGCACCGCGTCCGGCGCACCGCCCGAGTCGCCCGCGACGACGGGCAGACCGGTGGCGGACGCCTCCAGGTAGACGATGCCCAGGCCCTCCACGTCGAGGCCGCCGCGCCGGGTGCGGCAGGGCATCGCGAAGACGTCACCTGCGCCGTAGTGGGCCGGCAGCTCATCCCAGGGCACCGCGCCGGTGCAGCGCACCGCGTCCGCCACCCCCTTGGCCGCCGCCAGCGCCCGCAGCTCCTTCTCGTACGGGCCGCCGCCGACGATCAGCAGCACCGCGTCCGGCACCGCCGCCAGGATCGCGGGCATCGCCTCGATGAGGGTGTCCTGCCCCTTGCGCGGGACGAGCCGTGAGACGCACACCACGACCGGCCGGTCCGTGAGCCCGAGCCTGGCCCGTACCTCGTCGCCGCCGGAGCCGGGGTGGAAGGTCTTCTCGTCGACGCCGGGCGGGAGTTGGGCCATCCGCCCGGCCGCTTCGGGGGTGAGCGCGGCGGCGATCCGCGACCTGGTGTACTCGCCGAGGTAGGTGAGGGTGTCGCAGCCCTCGCCGATCCGGCGCAGCAGCTGCCGGGCGGCCGGCAGCTGCGCCCAGCCCGCCTCGTGGCCGTGCGTGGTCGCGACGATCCGGCGGGCGCCCGCCGACCGCAGCGCCGGCGCCATCAGACCGAGCGGCGCGGCGGCACCGAACCACACCGACCCGCAGCCGTGCTCCTGCAGCAGGCCGACGGCCCGCCGGGTGACCCGGGGCGTCGGCAGCAGCATCGTCGTACGGTCGCGGATCACCGGGAACGGCTGCTCGGCGTCGAACGCCGCGGTGGCCTCGACGCCTTCCCTGCTGCGCTTCCAGGTCGAGGCGTAGACGACGACCTGGGTGGGGTCGAGCCGCAGCGCCATGCTGTGCAGGAACGCCTGGATGCCGCCGGGGCGGGGCGGGAAGTCGTTGGTGACGATGAGGGTCTTGTGCACGCTGGTCTCTCGGCGTCGGTCTCGGCGGCGGGCCCGCCGGGTCGTGAGGGCCCGCCGCCGACAGTACCGGCTCGGCTCGCGCGGCGGCCCGGTGGCGGCCCGCGCCCGCACCCGTCCGGCATCATGCGGGGATGCCCCCGGGCAGACGGCAGCAAGGGCAGGACCGGCGGCAAGGACGCGTTGACGATGACATCCCGCAGCACCCGCGGCACCCCGCGGGCGGTGCTGCTCCCCGTCGCGGTGTGGGCGGCGACCCGTGCCGTGCTGCTGCTGTGCGTCCTGAAGGTGCTGGTGGTGCCGGGGCCCGACGTGACCGGTGATGTGTCGGTGATCTACCAGGGCTGGTCCGACGTCCTGCGGACCGGCACCTTCCCGGTGGACGACGTCACCTGGCAGTACCCGCCGGGCGCCGCCCTCGCCGTCCTCTCCCCCGCCCTGCTGCCGTTCCTCGGCTACGCGCACGCCTTCTTCGTCCTGCTGCTCGCCGTCGACGCCGCCGTCCTCGCGCTGTTCCTGCGGGCGGCCCGGCGTCCCGGCAACCGGCCGGCCGGCGCCTGGGCCTGGATCGCCGGGGTCGCGCTGCTGGGCCCGACCGCGTACGCCCGCTACGACCTGATGGTCACCGCCGTCGCGGTCGCCGCCCTGTTCGCCGCCGCGCGCAGGCCGCGGGTGGCCGGTGCCCTCATCGCGTGCGGCACGCTGCTGAAGGTGTGGCCCGCGCTGCTGCTGTGCGGGGCCGCGGTGCGCGGCGGGCGGGCGCGGGCGCTGTGGTGCGCCGCGGCGCTCGGCACGGCGGCGCTGACCGTGTGCTGCGTGGCCGCCGCGCCGGGCGCCCTGTCCTTCGTCGGCGCCCAGCGTGGCCGCGGCACCGAGGTCGAGTCGCTCGGCGCCCTGGTCCTCCACGTCGCCCGGCAGTTCGGCTGGAGCGGCCGGGTGCTGCTGAACTACGGCTCGATGGAGTTCGTCGGCCCGCTGGTCCCGCAGGTCAGCGCGGTGGCTCTGGCGCTGTCCTGCGCCGCGTTCGGCTGGCTGCTGCGGTGGCGGATGCGGGCGCGGGAGCTGACCGCCGGCCTGTGCGCCGACGCCGCGTTCACCGCCGTGCTGCTGTTCACCACCACCAGCCGCGTGCTCAGCCCGCAGTACCTGCTGTGGCTGGTGGGGCTCGCCGCGGTGTGCCTGACGGCGCGGGCGGGGCGGCAGGGCCTGCCCGCCGTCCTCGTCCTGCTCGCCACCGGTGTCACGTTCCTGGAGTTCCCGCTCGGCTTCGCCCACGTCGTGGCGAGCGACGGCACGGGCCTGACGGTGCTGCTGCTCCGCAACGGCCTGCTGGCCGCGGCCTGCCTGCTCGCCTGCCGACGGCTGTGGCGGGCGACGGCGGCGCCCCCTGCCGCCCGCCGCGCGGACGGCGGGCCCACCGGGAAGGCCACCGCCGACCGCGCTCCGGTCAGCTCAGCTCGCCCTTGACGTAGGCCCGCCACCGCCGGGTGAACTCCGTGATGCCGATGCCGAGTTGGGCGCGCATCGTCCGGTCGAGGCGCGTGCTGCGGCCGGCCGGCTGCCGGTGGTCGTCGGTGCCGTCCCGGGAAGACGGCGGGGCGGCCGGGTGCGCCGCCGGGCGGGCCGCCGGGCCATTGCCGCCCGGGGTGGCCGCGCTGTGTCCCGCCGCCCGGTAGAACGCCCGCAGCTTCGCCTCGCCCCACTTGTCGGCGATCATCCGGCAGGCCAGCCAGCCGCCCTCGTACGCGGTCGCCAGCCGGTCGGCGCCACCGGTGAAGCCGAAGTCCGCGTCGGTGGGGAGCTGCTGCGGCGGCCGGCCGGTCGCCACCGCGCGGGAGAGTTCCGGCGCCGCGATACCGGCCCTGCGGTCCTTGCCGCGGTAGGCGACCCAGTCGGCGAACCCTTCGGAGAGCCACAGCGGCGTCGATCCGGTGGTGTCCGTGCGCGTGGCGACATGGGTGATCTCGTGGGTGAGCACCACCGCGCGCCCCAGATCGTTCAACTCCTCGTAGGCGTCCGGGTTGACGATCACCCGGTCCGCGGGCGCCTTGGCCGCCGCGCCCGCCTCGCCGGTGGTCACCGCCGCGATGCCGGTGTAACCGGACGCGTCGCCGCTGCCCAGCAGCTGCGCCATCTGCGCCACGGAATCCGGGGCCTCCACCACGACCTGCCCCGCCCAGGCCCCCTTCCAGGCCGAAGAGACGGCCGGCACCGCGGCGTCCGCCCGCTTCGCCAGATCGCGCAGCCGGTCCGGGTCCGCCGCGCCGCCCAGCACCAGGCTGTGCCGGCCGCGGACCACCCGCACCGGGCCCTGGTCCCACAGCTGGCGGGTGCCGGTGTGCCCGGCGGCCGTCGCGTCGGTGTCCGACGAGATCCGCCAGCCGCCGCCGCGCCGGGTCAGCGTGAGGTACTGCACGGAGGTGACCGGCTCCGCGTCGTAGCCCTTGAGGCGGTAGCTGAGCTCGACCTTCGCCGCCAGCCGCTCGCCGTCGCCGGGCGGCAGCGGGAAGGCGTCGGTGGCGACCAGCTCGTAGCGCCAGCCGGTCAGCGGCAGCCCCGCGAGGTTGCCGAACATCCGGCGCTGACGGTCACGGTAGCCGCTGGGCCGCGGGTCGACGGAGGCGAGGAAGGCGGCCTCGTCGTGCTGCGCGACGGCCCGCGCGCGAGCCGCGAGCATCCGCTGGACGTCAGGGTGGCGGGACTGCGGCGGCGCGCCGCCCGCACAGCCGGCCAGCGAGGCGAGCAGCGCGATGAACAGCACGGCGCAGCCCGCCGTCCGGGCCCGTGACGGGTGTCGCGCACCTCGCTGACCTGCCATGCGGCCGATCGTATGCGCGGGCGCCCGGGGGCAAAACCGCTGGGGCTCCGGTCAGGGCCGCACCACGGACGTGACCGGCATCATGCCCACCGACTCGTAGCGCACCGGCGCACCGGGGTGCGGGGCGTGCACGACCTGTCCGCCCCCGACGTACAGCGCGACGTGGCTCGCGTCCGACCGGTAGATGATGAGGTCGCCGGGGCGCGCCTGACCGAGCGGCACCCGCCGTCCGGCGCCCCGCTGGGCCTGCGAGGTGCGCGGGATGGAGACACCCGCCCGGCCGTAGGCCCATTGGGTGAGGCCGGAGCAGTCGAACGAGGAGGGCCCGGTGGCGCCCCAGACGTACGGGGCGCCGAGTGCGCCGACCGCCGCCCGGACGGCCGCCGCGGCCCGCCCCGACGGCGCCACGGCCCCGCCGGTGTCGGGGACCACCCCGGCCCGCCCGTCGTCCCGCGACGACCGGTAGGCGGTCCTGGCGTCCGTGGGCATGTCCTGCAACATCCGGCGGGCGGCGGCCAGTTTGCGCTGGACCTCCCGCTTGTGGCGGGCCATCGCCTCGCGGCCCGCGGCCAGCTCGGCGAGGGTGTGCGCGGTCTCGCTGCGGTGCTGGTCCAGGACCCGGCGGGCGGCCAGCAGGGCGCGCAGTTCGCCGGCCCTGCTGCGGTGCAGCCGGTCGAGGGTGGCGGCCTTCTCCAGGTAGGCGCCGGGGCGTTCGGAGAGCAGCAGCCGGAGGGTGGGGTCGATGCCGCCGGCCCGGTAGTCGGCGGCGGCCAGCGCGCCGACCTTGCCGCGCAGCCGGTTGACCCGCTCCTGCGCGCGGGCGGTGCGGTCCTGAAGGGTCGCCGCCCGTGCCCGCAGCTCATCGGTCCGCTCGTCGGCGCCGTTGTACTTCTCGGTGGCCCGCTCCGCCTGGGCGTAGAGCGCGTCGACGCGGGCGGCTGCGGCACGGTGACCAGCGGTCGGGTCGGCGGTGGCGGGGGCCGCGGAGAGGGTGGCCGCCGCGGTCGCCAGTACGGCCGACAGCGCGGCGGCCCGTGCGCGGGTGAGCGGTCCTGGCTGCGAGGTACGGCGATGGGACACGCGGGCCGCACTCCCTTCCGTGCAGCCCCTGCCGTCCGGGAGGACGGTCGTGACCGGCGGCTGCGAGGGCAGACAGTAACCGGGCCACTACGCGGCGGCCAATAACCCCTGCCGGTACGCAAAATGCCGCCCCGCCGGTGACTGTGCAGGTCACCGGCGGGGCGGGAAGTCAGCGGAGCGAACCGCAATTCGCCCGTTCGGGCGGCAGGTTGGGCCGTGTCAGGGCCGCACGCCGAACTGGAACGGCATGTTGTTGATCGATTCGTAGCGCACCGACGCACCCGGCTTGGGGGCGTGCAGCACCGTGCCGTTGCCCGCGTACAGGCCGATGTGGTGCAGGTCGCCGTAGAAGAGCACCAGGTCGCCCGGCTTGAGCGCGCTCTGCGATGCGATCCGGGTGCCCGCGTTGGCCTGCGCCTGCGAGGTGCGCGGCAGCGACTGGCCGGCCTGCTGGTACGCCCAGGAGGTCAGACCCGAGCAGTCGAAGGACGACGGTCCGGTGTCGCCCCAGACGTACGGCGCGCCTATCTTCGACTGGGCGGCGGCCAGGGCGGCGGCTCCCCGCTGCGAAGCGGGCGCGTCGTCACCGAGGTTGACCCGGTCGTTGCTGCGGTCGGCCCGGTTCTCCTTGGCCTGGAGCGCTTCCTTCTCCTTGGCCGTCAGGGTGTTCAGCAGCTCCTGGGCCTTGCCGAGCTTGCCCTTGATCTCGTCCTTCTTCTCGCCGAGCGCCTTACGGGTGTCGGCGAGGTCCTGGATCTTGCTCGCGGCCTCCGCGCGCTCCTGCGCGAGGCGGCGCTGCTTGTCCTCGATGACCTTCAGCTGGTCGGCCTGCTTGCCGCTCAACTGGTCGAGCGTGGACGCCTTCTCCAGGTAGGTGTCCGGGTCTCCGGAGAGGAACAGCTGGACCGAGGGGTCGATGCTGCCGCTGCGGTACTGACCGGAAGCGACCGCGCCCAGGCCCTTGCGCAGCTGGTTCAGCTCGTCCTGGCCGCGGGCGACCTTGTCCTGGAGGTCCGCGACCTCCTTCTGGAGCTTCTCCTGGTCTTCCTTGGCCCCGTTGTACTTCTCGGTGGCCTGCTCGGCCTGCTCGTAGAGCTTGTCGACCTCGGACTTCACGTCCTTCTTCGACTGCTCGGGGGCGGCCTGGGCGGCCTGGGACGAGAGGGCGACGGCAGCGGCGGCGGTCGCGGTGAGCACGGTCACACGAATACGGCTCGGCTGCTTGGGTCGACGGTGGGACGCCACGAAGGCGAGCTCCTTCTTCCTCCAGCCGCCTACCGGGAAGTGGGGGGGTGAGACCCCGGCTCCGCGCGAACGCCGCGGACTCGGCGGTTCCTTCACTGTTCATCCCGGTTGGATGATCAACTGCATGAAGGTTCGAGGCCCGACCTTAGTGACCGAGTTGTGATCGCTTCAAATCCTCAGGGGAAAAAAACGGTCCGTCAGCCCGAGGTTTTACCAACATCACACAGGCAGTAGCGGGGATTTGACAGCCAGAGACGAAGCAACGGACATATCGCCGCCGCGTCAGGTCCTGGCAAGTCGCTTGAGGAGCAGGGCCGATGCGACCGGACGCGCGCCGGCTTTCGCGACCCCGTCGGCCACTTCCCGGTCCGTGGAGACCACGACGACCGGACGGCCCGGCGGTTCGGCCCTCACCAGCTGACGGATCAACTCGTCGGCCGTCACGCCCGGTTTGCTGAACAGCACCCGCACCCCGCGCGGCGGCGCCAGCAGCACCGGCGCCGCCAGCTCCGCACCGTCGAAGACGCACGTCATCTCCGCGCCGGTCTGGGCGGCGAGCACCGCGAGGCCGCCCAGCAGCCGCAGCCGCTGCTTCTCCAGCGGCATGGTCGGATAGCCGGTCTTGGTGACGTTGTAGCCGTCGACCACCAAGTGGGCCTGCGGCAGCGCCAGAAGCTGGTCGAGCAGTGCCGGATCGGTCTCCGACAGCGCGCGGGTGGCGATGTCCTTGGGCGTCATCCGGCCGGGGGCGACCGCGTCGACGGTGTCCGCCGGATGCACGTCGGCGGGCGGCAGCGCCAGCTCCCTGCGCAGCCCCTGGGCGGCGTCCAGGACGGTGTCGAGCAGCAGCCGCACCCGCATGTCCTCGGTGCTGCGCCCCTCGCGGGCGGCCCGCCTGCTGGTCTCCAGCGCCGTCTCGGCCTCGGCGATGCGCGCCTTGAGCCGCCGCACCTCGCTGTCCGCCGCGGTCTTCTCCGCAGCCGCCCGGGAGCGTTCGGCCTCCAGCGCCGACTCGGCCTTGCGCACCGTCGCGGCGCCGCGCTTGACGTCGCTCTGGGCGCTGCGCAGCTTGCGCTGGAGCGATTCGTTCTCCTTGCGGAGCCCGTCCAGGTCGGCCCGCACCCGTTCGGCGTCGGCGCGGGCATCCGTACGCGCCTGCGCCAGCTCGTCGCGCAGCCTGACCAGTTCCCTGTCGGCCTCTTCACCGGCCCGCTCGGCGCGCGCCCGCTGGGCCTCCTCGCCGGCCGCGGCGACGAGCTTGACCCAGCCGTCGGGGCGGAGCACGTACGCCGCGGCGGCGACGTCCAGCGGGTCGGCGGCGGCGGGCGGGGTGCCGTTCTCCAGGGCGCCGGCCAGCTCCGGCTGGGCCGCGCGGACCTTGCCCGCGATCCGCTGCCGGAACACCGCGTCACTCTCCAGCGCGGCAGCCATCGCGTTGCCGGCGAACTTGGCCCGGCGGGTGGGGGTGAAACGGGCGTACTGCCGCAGCGGCGGCGGGAGTTCGGCCACCGTCAGGGCGCCGAACGCGTCCGCGGCGAGCGCCACAACACGGCGCCTCACGCCCTCGGGCAGCGGACTGTCGAGGGCCTCTTCGGCCGCCCGGCCGGGCGCGTCATCGTGCTCCGCCCCCGGCTCCCCTGCTGGACGCTCCACCACGGCTGTCTCGCTCCGATCTCAGGTGCTCGCGCCCGGCCGGTCCACCAGCTCGATCTGGTCGACCGCGTTGCACCAGCGGCAGCGCACGGACTCGATGCTCTCACTGAGCACCTCGCGCTCCTCCACCTTCGGCTCCCCGGCGAGGTCGAGGTGGAGGTACTCCACGACCTTCGACCGGCGGGTCACATCGAAACGCGTGAGGTTGCCGCACAGGGTGCAGCGCCACCGGGTTCCGTCCGTCGGCACGGGAACAGCCATCGTGATCGTCCTCTTTCCTGTTCGAGCGTGGTGACCGAAGCTGCGGGCTCACGCGGTGCGCCGTCGGACTGCGGAAGAACGCAAAGTACTGCCCGTAACCCTACGGCCTGATGAAGGGCCGGTGCGGGCACCGTCCAGGAGGTGCCGTGCGGCGAGGCAGTCTGTCCCGATTGCCCGCATTACGTCATGATCGCTTCATGATGGCGCCGCCTCTGCCTCCCCCGCCACCCCACTCCCCCGGGCCCCCGAGGCCCCGGTCGGACCCGCCCGCGACCGCCGGCGCGCTCCGCTCCGCACGCTCCCTGACCGCGGTGTTCTCCCGCATGACGAACGTCCTGATCGGCCTGTGCTGCGCGCTCTTCGCCCTCGGCCCCGCCTCGGGCCTCAACCACCTCTACGGCACCGGCGACACCCTGCTCCAGGCACAGACCGCCTACTTCGCGCACTGGGGCGTGATCCCCCGCGACCTGTGGAGCGGCTCACCGCACGCCCTGCTCACCCCGCTCACCGCCCTGTTCGTGCACGGCAGCTGGCTGCACCTGCTCGGCAACGTCCTCTTCCTCTACGTCTTCGGCGGGATGGCCGAGTCCCGGATGGGGCGGCTGCCGTTCACCGTCTTCTACCTCGGCACCGGCTACCTGGCCCTGCTCGGCTACGCAGCCGCGCACGCCACGTCGGGACAGACCCTGGTCGGCGCGTCCGGCTCGATCTCCGGCGTGCTGGGCGCCTTCCTCTACCTCTTCCCCAAGGCCCGGGTGACCAGCATCTTCCCGTTCCTCTTCTTCCTGCCGCTGCGCTTCCCCGCCTGGATCGTGCTGCTGTTCTGGTTCGTGCTCCAGTGGCTGGCGGCCCAGCGCGACCCCAGCGGCCCCGGCGTCGCCTACCTCGCCCATGTGGTGGGCTTCGCCCTCGGCTTCCTCTACGCGTGGGGCCGCTACCGGGGCGCTAGTGTGGTGGCCACCAGGGGGAACGCACCGGCGACCGAGGGAGAGAGCCAGCAGTGATCACGTCGATCGTGCTCATCAAGACCAGCGTGGACCAGATCCCGGAGATCGCCGAGAAGATCGCCGCGCTGGAAGGCGTCAGCGAGGTCTACTCCGTCACGGGCGCCCACGACCTCATCGCCATGGTCCGCGTCGCCGCCCACGACGACCTCGCCGACGTCATTCCCGGCCGGATCAGCAAGGTGCCGGGTGTCGCCTCCACGGAGACCCACATCGCCTTCCGTACGTACTCCCAGCACGACCTGGAGGCGGCGTTCGCGATCGGGCTCGACGCGTAGGCGCTGCGCTGGGCTGTTTCCCACGTTGCCGGCTTTCCCGCCGTGGGGGATTTCCGCCGTTGCGCCTGCGGCGGGCTGTTGGCGCTGCGCGGGGCTGTTCGGGTGCGGGGCCGGACCTCCGGACTTCGTCCTGCGGTCCGGCCCCTCCCGTATGTGTGTGGGGGAATGGGGGGGTGCGCGTCGTCGGTTGGGCGCGCCTCTGTCTCCTCAGCGGGTTGCGTCGGGGACGCAACGGCCTTCTTCCGTGCGGTAGTTCCAGCGGGCGCCGTCCGTCACCAGTTCCTTCACGGCCCGTACGAAGCGGTCGATGTGCTCGTCGGGGGTGCCGGCGCCGAAGCTGACCCGGATGGCGTTCAGTGAGCGCTCGCCGGGGGCCGCCTCGGGGGCGCCGCACTCGCCGGGCTCGTCCGGTTCGCCGCCCAGCAGGGTGCGCACCAGCGGGTGCGCGCAGAACAGGCCGTCGCGCACACCGATGCCGTACTCGGCCGACAGTGCGGCAGCGAAGTGCGAGCTGTTCCAGCCGTCGACGACGAACGAGAGGACGCCGACCCGGGGGGCGTCGTCGCCGAACAGCGACAGCACCCTGACCTCGGGCACCTCGGCCAGCCCCGCCGTGACCCGGGCGATCAGCTCCTGCTCGCGGGCGACCAGGGTGTCGAATCCGGCCTCGGTCAGTGCCTGGCAGGCCGAGGCGATCGCGTAGGCACCGATGACGTTCGGCGAACCGGCCTCGTGCCGGGCCGCGCTGGTGTGCCACTCGACGTCCACGCCGCCGTCCGTACGCCGCGCGACCTTGCGGCTGGCGCCGCCGCCCGCCAGGTACGGCTCGGCATCCCGCAGCCAGTCGGCGCGGCCGGCCAGCACGCCCGAGCCGAACGGCGCGTAGAGCTTGTGTCCGGAGAAGGCGATCCAGTCCACGTCGAGTTCGGCGATGTCGACGGGGTGGTGCGGGGCCAACTGCGCGGCGTCCAGGACGATCCGGGCGCCGTGTGCGTGCGCGGCGGCGGCCAACTCCCGCACCGGCCACAGCTCACCGGTCACGTTCGAGGCACCGGTCACGCAGACCAGGGCGGGGCCGTGGGGTTCGCGCTCGGCGAGGGCCGTCTCCAGTGTGTCGACGGCCTGCTGCGGGGTGCGCGGCGCGTTGAGGTACGTCACCTCGGCGCCGGGGCACTGCTCCCAGGGCAGCAGCGACGCGTGGTGCTCGGTCTCGAAGACGAACACCCGGGTGTGCGGCGGCAGTACGGCGGCCAGCAGGTTCAGCGAGTCGGTGGTGGACCGGGTGAAGACCACCTGGTCGTCGGGGCGGCACCCCAGGAAGTCCCCGATCGTGGTGCGGGCGTTCTCGAACAGGTCGGTGGAGAGCTGCGAGAGGTACCCGGCGCCGCGGTGCACGCTGCCGTAGTACGGCGCGTAGCCCGCCACGTCGTCCCAGACCCGCTGGAGCGCCGGGGCGCTCGCCGCGTAGTCCAGCGCGGCGTAGTCGACCTCGCCGCCGGTGACCAGCGGCACCAGGACATCTCGCCCCAGAACGGCCAGCGGGGCACAAACGGAACTGTCGGCGGCAACGGCGGAAACAGGCATGGCGAACTCCCGTGAGAGAAAGGCGAATTCACTGCGTGCGGGCGTACGACAGCGCGGCGACGCAGTGTGAAAGGAAAAAGCAGAAAGCGGAAAAGGGGCCTTCGGGCCCTATCGCATTCGCTGGTTCACGGAAGATCTCCCTCGAAGACCAGGATCCCTGGCGAGGGATCCGCGCTTGCCGCAGACCTCGCTGACTGCGGCCTGGTCATCACCCGGGGCACCCCGCCACGGACGGAGGGTTGCCGGACAGCGGGCCGGGGCCATATCGCTGTCACTCGTGACCTGGGCAGAATCATGCCACACGCTCCGTACGGCGCAAGCCCGGTCCAGTTTTTGAGATCAAACCGGGCCGGGCTCACATCCGCACGCCGCAACTGCGGCGCCGCGCTCAGGCGTTGCTGGCCGCCACCCAGCGCTCCAGGGCCCGCTTGGCCGCACCGGAGTCGATCGAATCGGCGGCCCTGCCGATCGCCGCCCCGATCTGCTCGGTCAGCGGCGCGTCGGTCAGCTCCAGCGCCACCAGCGCGGCGGCGGCGTTCAGCAGCACCGCCTCCCGCACCGGACCGCGCTCCCCGTCCAGCAGCCGCCGCGCCACGTCGGCGTTGTACGACGCGTCGGCGCCGCGCAGCGCCGCCACGGGCACCAGCGGGATACCGACGTCCCGCGGGTCGAAGGCCACCTCCCGCACCGCGCCGTTGCGGACGATCCACACCCGGGACGTCGCCGTCGTCGTCAGCTCGTCGAGCCCGTCGTCGCCGCGGAACACCAGGGCGGACGAGCCGCGCTCGGCCAGTACACCGGCCAGGATCGGCGCCATCCGGGCGTCCGCGACACCGGTCGCCTGCGCCCGCACCTTGGCGGGGTTGGTCAGCGGGCCCAGCACGTTGAACGTGGTCCTGATGCCCAACTCCCGCCGGGCGGGCGCCACGTGCCGCAGCGACGGGTGGAACTTCACCGCGAAGCAGAACGTGATGCCCGCTTCGTTCGCCACCTCGGCGACCCGCCGCGGCGACAGGTCGAGCGCGACACCCAGCTTCTCCAGCACGTCGGACGCGCCGCTCGCCGACGACGCCGCGCGGTTGCCGTGCTTGACGACCTTCACGCCGGTGCCGGCCACCACGATCGACGACATCGTGGAGATGTTGACGGTCTTGGCGCCGTCACCGCCGGTGCCGACGATGTCCACGCTCGGCCCCGGCACCTCGATCAGCCGCGCGTGGTCGTACATCGCGCGCACCAGCCCGGAGATCTCCGCGACGGTCTCCCCCTTGGCCCGCAGCGCCACCGCGAAACCGGCGATCTGCGCGTCGCTGGCCTCGCCGCGCATGATCCGGTCCATCGCCCAGGCGGTGTCGTCGGCGGCGAGGTCACGGCCGTCCAGCAGGGCGTTCAGTACGTCCGGCCAGGTGCGGGCCGCCACGCTGTCGCCGCCGACCGGGGTCACAACGTTCATGGTCCACACTCCTGGTTCGTGTCCTGCTTGTGGTCAAACCCTACCGAGCCGCCGGAATGCCGGAGGGCCCCGTCCGATCGCCGGACGGGGCCCTCTGGGTGGCGTCACTTACCGCCGTGTGTCACACGGCGTGGTGGTGATCAGTGGTGGCCGTGGCCACTGGTGATCTCCTTGTACTCCTCTGCCGTCGGCTTCGGGATGACGTTGTCCTCGCTGTAGTAGGACTTCGAGAGCTTGGCGCGCAGCTTCTTCGACCGCGACACCTTGCGCTCGACGCCGTTCTCGTCGACCTCCGGGCCCAGCTCCAGCGGCGTCGGCTGCTCGTGCTGGGTGAGCACGTGCAGCTGCTCCTGGTCCAGCGGCTCGTGGATCTCGACGAACTCACCGTGCGGCAGGCGCTTGATGATGCCCGACTCGCGGCCGTGCAGCACCTTGTCCCGGTCACGCCGCTGCAGACCCATGCAGATCCGCTTGGTGGCGATGAAGCCGAGCACCGGACCGACGAAGAACGCGATCCGGACGAACCAGGTGATCGAGTTGATCGACAGGTGGAAGTGGGTGGCCCACAGGTCGTTGCCACCGCCGATGAGCATCACGAAGTACGCGATCAGCCAGGCGACACCGAAGCCGGTACGGGTCGGGACGTTGCGCGGGCGGTCCAGGATGTGGTGCTCACGCTTGTCACCCCGCACCCAGGACTCGACGAACGGGTAGACCGCGATGGCGACCAGGACCAGCGGGAAGATCAGAATCGGGATCAGCACACCGAAGTTGATGGTGTGGCCCCAGAAGTTCCACTCCCAGCCCGGCATGACACGCACCAGACCCTCGGCGAAGCCCATGTACCAGTCGGGCTGGGCGCCGGTGGACACCTGGTCCGGACGGTACGGACCGATCGCCCACACCGGGTTGATGCTCGCGATCGCGGCGATCACCGAGATGACACCGAAGACCAGGAAGAAGAAGCCTCCGGCCTTGGCCATGTAGACCGGCAGCAGCGGCATGCCGACGACGTTCTTGTTGGTCTTGCCGGCACCCGGGAACTGCGTGTGCTTGTGGTAGAAGACCAGGATCAGGTGCGCCACCAGCAGACCGAGCATGATGCCCGGCAGCAGCAGCACGTGCACCGTGAAGAACCTCGGGATGATGTCGTGCCCCGGGAACTCCCCGCCGAAGATGAACATCTGCAGGTACGAGCCGATCAGCGGCATCGCCAGGATGACACCCTCGATGAACCGCACACCGGTACCGGAGAGCAGGTCGTCGGGGAGCGAGTAGCCGGTGAAGCCGGTGAACATGCCCAGCACCAGCAGCAGGAAGCCGAACAGCCAGTTGACCTCGCGCGGCTTGCGGAAGGCGCCGGTGAAGAACACCCGCATCATGTGGACCATCATGCCGGCCAGGAAGATCAGGGCCGCCCAGTGGTGGATCTGCCGGATCAGCAGACCACCGCGGACATCGAAGCTGATGTCCAGGGTCGACTCGAACGCCTGGGTCATCCGGATCCCGTGCATCGGCACGTAGGAACCGTGGTACGTGACCTCGGCCATGCTCGGGTGGAAGAACAGCGTCAGGTAGACGCCGGTCAGGATGATGATGATGAAGCTGTAGAGGCAGATCTCACCCAGCATGAAGGACCAGTGGTCCGGGAAGATCTTGCGCATGTTGGACTTGGCGAGGCTGTAGATACCCAGCCGGCCGTCGGCCCAGTCGGCGATCCGCTCGCCCCGCGGCGCCTGGCCGCGACGCGCGGTGGTCGCGCTCGTCTCGTTACTCATCCGCGCTCCCAGAAGCTCGGGCCGACGGGCTCCGCGAAGTCGCGTGCGGCCTCGAGGAAGCCGTCCTTCACCGTGATGTGCAGCTGCGGCAGGGCGTGACCGGCAGGACCGAAGATCACGCGACCACCGTCAGAGAGGTCGAAGGTGGACTGGTGGCACGGGCACAGCACGTGGTGCGTCTGCTGCTCGTACAGGCTGATCGGGCAACCCACGTGGGTGCAGATCTTCGAGTACGCCACGATGCCTTCGTGCGACCAGGCGAGTTCCTGCTTGTCCTTGATGTTCTGCGGCTGGATCCGCACGAGCATCAGGGCGTCCTTGGCAATGTTCTCGTTGAAGTCCTCGCTGTCCTCCTCCAGGCCCTCGGGCTTGGCGAAGGTGAGCGAACCGACCGCGATGTCCTCAGGACGCAGCGGGAGGTTGGTCGACTGGTTGACGAGGCGGATGCCCTTCTTCCAGCCGGTGGTCCGCAGCTTCTTCTCGGGCAGCGGACCGAGGTCGCGCAGCAGCACGACGCCGGAGAGCGGCACCAGGGCCAGCGCACCGAACATGGTGTTGCGGATCAGCTTGCGGCGGCCGAATCCCGACTCCTTCGCACCCTGTGCGAAGTCCGCCAGGACCTTGGCCTTGACCTCGGGCTCGGCCTCGATCGGGTGCCGGTCGTCGGCGATCTCCTCGTCCGACATCAGCGTGCGGGCCCAGTGGACCGCGCCGGCGCCGATGCAGAACAGCGCCACACCCAGGGTCAGACCGAGAGAGAAGTTCAGGGCGCTGATGTGACCGATCGGCCAGATGTAGACGATCTTGTCGATCGGGAAGATCACGTACGACGCGATGAACGCGACCGTCGCGAGCATGGACAGCAGGAAGAGATAGGCGACCACGCGCTCGGAGCGCCGGGCGGCCTTCTCGTCGATGTCCTGGACGCGGTGCTCGTGGGCCGGCAGCCCCGGGTCGGCGAAGGGGTTCTCCCCCTTGGCCACCGCGTCGCCGTGAGCGTCGTGGCGCTCACTCGGAAGGGTTTCTTCTGGCACGTCTGCGTGTCGTCCAGTCTCACTCATGACTTCTTGGCCTTCGTAGTCCGGGCTGCGACCCAGATGGCGACCGCTACCAGCGCGCCCAGGCCGAAGATGTAACCGAAGAGGCCCTCGCTGACCGGCCCCAGACCGCCGAGGTCCAGGCCGCCGGGGCTCTCGGAGCTGTCGCTGTTGACGGCGCCGAGGTACGCGACGATGTTCTTCTTGTTCTCCTGCGACAGCGAGCCGTCGCCGAAGGAAGGCATGTTCTGCGGGCCGGTTTCCATGGCCTCGTAGATGTGCTTCGGGTCCACACCCTCGAGCGTCGGGGCGAACTTACCGTTGGTCAGGGCGCCGCCCTTACCGGTGAAGTTGTGGCACTGCGCGCAGTTCGTGCGGAACAGCTCACCGCCCTTGCCGACGTCGGCACCGTCCGGGCTGTACTGGTCCTTGCTCGGCACGGTGGGACCGGCGCCCAGCGACGCGACATAAGCCGCGAGCTGGTCGATCTCGGCGTTGTTGTAGATGTTCTTCTTCCGCGGCACCTGAGCGCCGGGCTGCTGGGCCGGCATACGGCCGGTGCCCACCTGGAAGTCGACGGCGGCGGCGCCCACGCCGACCAGGCTCGGGCCGTCGGAGGTGCCCTGACCGCCGGTGCCGTGGCAGCTTGCACAGCCCACGGCGAAGAGCTTCTTGCCCTCCTTGATGGCAAGAGACTGGGCGGTGTCATCGGCCTGAGCCTTGTCCGCCGGCGCGAACGCGGCGTACAGCCCCCCAGTGACCGCCAGCGCGAAGAGTAGGACGACGAGCGCCGCCAGCGGATGGCGCCGTCGTGCGGAGAGCTTTTTCACGGATTACCCCGGTGTCAGGATCTTCTGCGTCGATGCTTGGCTATGTCTGTCTGAACTGCGGTTCCGGTCGGGACCGGTTACCGGATCAGGTAGATCGTGGCGAAGAGGCCGATCCAGACGACATCGACGAAGTGCCAGTAGTAGGACACGACGATGGCCGCGGTGGCCTGTTCGTGGGTGAACCTCTTGGCCGCGTACGTCCTGCCCAGGACCAGCAGGAAGGCGATCAGACCGCCCGTCACGTGCAGTCCGTGGAAGCCGGTGGTCAGGTAGAACACCGAGCCGTACGGGCCGGAGGAGAGCGAGAGGCCCTCTTCCTTGACCAGTTCGGTGTACTCGAAGACCTGACCGCCGATGAAGATCGCACCCATGATGAAGGTGATCACGAACCACGTACGGAGCTTCTTGACATCGCCGCGCTCGGCCGCGAATACGCCGAGCTGGCAGGTCAGCGAGCTGAGCACCAGGATCGTCGTGTTCGTCGCTGAGAACGGAAGGTTCAGCGCATCGGAGGTTTCCTTCCAATACTCGGCACCGGTCACCGATCGAAGGGTGAAGTACATCGCGAAGAGGGCCGCGAAGAACATCAGCTCGGAACTCAGCCAGATGATGGTTCCGACGCTGGTGAGATTCGGTCGATTGACCGACGGGTGCGCGTGCCCGGTTTCTACTGTCGTTGCTGTCGCCACGACCGACATTATGTCGGTCGCTTATCCCGCCCTCACTCCGGGGGGTGCCGTTCGGTGTGTCAAGGGCGTATGCCCTGCTCGTACGGACCGTCCCCGCGGTCGCCCGAAGGAGGGAAGCACGGGCCCTTCCGGCATCCCCGGGACGCGCTGCGACCAGTCCTGACGGGGCATCGGGCAGATCTTGGTCCGGTTCGGACCCTCCTGCGGACGCCCCTTCCGGGAGTAGCATCCGAGCCCTACCTACGGTGGGGACGCCCCATGCACAGGTGCCGCCCCGATCCGTGCCGCTTCGAAGCGTGGAGGAACGATGCAGGCGACTGCCACGGTGCTGGTCTACAGCGACAACGCCACCACCCGCGAGCAGGTCAGGCTGGCCGCAGGCCGGCGGCCCGCAGCCGATGTTCCGCAGGTCGAGATCCTGGAGTGCGCCACCCAGCCGGCCGTTCTCGCGGCCCTGGACGCGGGCGGCATCGACGTGTGCGTGCTGGACGGCGAGACCGCGCCCGCCGGCGGCATGGGCGTCTGCCGGCAGATCAAGGACGAGATCTTCCGCTGCCCCCCGGTGCTGCTGCTCATCGGGCGCCCGCAGGACGCCTGGCTGGCCACCTGGAGCCGCGCGGATGCCGCCGTGACCCATCCGGTGGACCCGGTGGCGTTCGCCGACTCCCTGGCCGCGCTGCTGCGCGAAAGGCTCCTCACGCGGGCCTGAGCGGCCTTCTGAGGCGCCCTCAGACCTGCGGGCGCAGCCGGGCCGCATCGGCGGATTCCGGCTGTTGCTCGGCGGCTCCTGTGGTGCCGGTGGCCTGGTTCTTCAGCGCGCTGCCGTCCCGCCATTCCTGCCAGGGCATGTTCCAGTCGCCGAAGCCGTTGCCGAAGGGCGCCATGTCCGCGCCGCCGCTGTTGACGACCTTGACGATGTCGCCGACGCGTACGGCGTTGAAGAACCATTCGGCGTCGCCCGTGGACATGCCCGTGCAGCCGTGGCTGACGTTGGCCGCGCCCTGTGATCCGACGGACCAGGGCGCGGCGTGCACGTACTCGCCGCTGTTGGTGACCCGGGTCGCCCAGTAGACCGGCAGGTCGTACGACTCCGAACTCCCGTCCGGGATACCGATGCTGCCGCTCGTCATCCGGACGAAGCTCTCCTTGCCGAGCACCACCTTGATGCCGTTGCGGGTGTCGAACCCGGGCTTTCCGGTGGTGACCGGAATCGTGTTGATCTCCTTGTCGTTGCGCGCGACCGTCAGTTGGTGCGTCGCCACGTCGGTGACCGCCACGATCTTGTCCCCGGTGGTGAGCTTCACCGGTTTGGCGGGCCCTCCGTAGAGGCCCTTGGAGATCTTCAGGCCCTCCAGGTTGCTGTGCACGGCGATGCTCGCGTGCGCGGGCCAGTACTCCTGGGGGCGGAAGTGGAGGGTCTTGCCGTCCACCCAGTGCCAGGAGCCCTGCACGCGGGGCGTGGAGTCGACCTTCAGGGCGCTCTCGACGACCGCGCGCGCCTTGGGGTCCTTGACCTCTTTGCTCAACTCGGCGGTGACCGGCTGGCCGACGCCGTACTCGCCGCTCTTCGGGCCGAAGGTGACCTGGAGCCGGTTGCCGCCGCCCTTGGTCTCGACGTCGAGGGTCTTCAGACCGGGGTTGCCGTCCTCGTCCTCGGTGCTGACCCGCACCGAGTAGCGGGTGCCGGCCGCCAGCGGCACCGTGGTGCGCCAGTGCTTGCCGTCCGCGGTGAGTTCGCCGCGGATGGAGCGGCCGGAGGCGTCGGTGGCGGTCACGTCCGTGATGCGCGCCTCGTCGCCCTTGACGGACACCTCAAGCGGCTTGTTGGGATCCGCTTTCTGCTTGCCGTCCGGGGTGTTGGACGAGATCTGGTCGGCCGCGTCGTAGGGCTTGGTGGAGAGCGGTTCCGACGACGAGCCCCCGCACGCGGTGGTGCTCACCGCGAGGGGCACGAGCAGGAGGCCGCAGCTCAGCACCGTCCGGGTTCGAGGTCTGTGACTCATGCACCAAAAATATGAAGAATCCCCTGGTGCAGCGCGCTGGAGTACTGCAAACGAGGCGGGCCCGGACACCAGTTGAGGTGTCCGGGCCCGCCCCATACGGCGCGTGAACCGCGGTTACTGCGTGCGGTTCTCACCGCGGTAGTACTCGAAGACCCAGCCGAAGAGGCCGATGAAGATCACCGGGGCCGAGAAGTAGAGCAGCCACCAGCCGAAGACGACTCCCATGAAGGCGAGCGCACCGCCGACGGCCAGCGAGAGCGGCTGCCAGCTGTGCGGGCTGAAGAAGCCCAGTTCGCCCGCGTCGTCGGAGACCTCGGCGTTCTCGTTGTCCTGCGCTCCGGCGTCCACCCGTCGGGCCGTGAAGGCCAGGTAGTAGCCGATCATGATGCACAGGCCGAACGCGAGGAACAGCGCGGTGGTGCCCGCCGGCTCCTTCGACCAGACGCCGTAGACGATCGCCATGGCGAGGACGAAGACGGAGAGCCAGATGAACATCTTGCCCTGGATCTTCACTTGCCAGCCTCCTTGCCGCCGGCGAGAGCCTTGTCATCCGCCGAGCCGTGGCCGTTCTGGAGAGCGTCGAGCGCGGCGATCTCCGGGTGGTGCAGGTCGAACGCCGGGGATTCGGACCGGATGCGCGGCAGCGTGAGGAAGTTGTGCCGCGGGGGCGGGCAGGACGTCGCCCACTCCAGCGAACGGCCGTAGCCCCAGGGGTCGTCGACCTCGATCTTCTTGCCGTACTTCGCCGTCTTCCAGACGTTGTACAGGAACGGCAGCATCGACAGGCCCAGCAGGAACGAGCTGATCGTCGAGATGGTGTTCAGCGTCGTGAAGCCGTCGGCCGCGAGGTAGTCCGCGTAACGCCGCGGCATGCCCTCGACACCCAGCCAGTGCTGGACGAGGAAGGTGCCGTGGAAGCCCACGAACAGCGTCCAGAACGTGATCTTGCCGAGCCGCTCGTCCAGCATCTTGCCGGTGAACTTCGGCCACCAGAAGTGGAATCCGGAGAACATCGCGAAGACGACGGTGCCGAAGATGACGTAGTGGAAGTGCGCCACGACGAAGTACGAGTCCGAGACGTGGAAGTCCATCGGGGGCGACGCGAGGATGACGCCGGTCAGACCGCCGAAGGTGAAGGTGATCAGGAAGCCGATCGCCCACAGCATCGGTGTCTCGAAGGACAGCGAGCCCTTCCACATCGTGCCGATCCAGTTGAAGAACTTCACACCGGTCGGTACCGCGATGAGGAATGTCATGAAGGAGAAGAACGGTAGGAGTACACCGCCCGTCACATACATGTGGTGCGCCCAGACCGTGACCGAAAGGCCGGCGATCGAAATCGTCGCCGCGATCAGACCGATGTAACCGAACATCGGCTTCCGGGAGAAGACCGGAATGACCTCGGAAATGATGCCGAAGAACGGCAGCGCGATGATGTACACCTCTGGATGGCCGAAGAACCAGAAGAGGTGCTGCCAGAGCAATGCGCCGCCGTTTGACGCATCGAATACATGCGCCCCGAATTTACGGTCCGCCTCCAGGGCGAACAGCGCAGCCGCGAGCACCGGGAAGGCCAGCAGGACCAGCACGGCGGTCAGCAGCACGTTCCAGCAGAAGATCGGCATGCGGAACATCGTCATGCCGGGTGCGCGCATGCAGATGATCGTGGTGATGAAGTTGACCGAACCGAGGATCGTGCCGAAGCCGGAGAAGGCCAGGCCCATGATCCACATGTCGGCACCGACACCGGGCGAACGCACCGCGTCCGAGAGCGGCGAGTAGGCGAACCAGCCGAAGTCCGCCGCACCCTGCGGGGTGAGGAAGCCGGCCACCGCGATCAGCGAGCCGAAGAGGTAGAGCCAGTACGCGAACATGTTCAGCCGCGGGAACGCCACGTCGGGCGCGCCGATCTGCAGCGGCATGATCCAGTTCGTGAATCCGGCGAACAGCGGCGTCGCGAACATCAGCAGCATGATCGTGCCGTGCATCGTGAACGCCTGGTTGAACTGCTCGTTCGACATGATCTGCGTGCCGGGACGGGCCAGCTCGGCGCGCATGAGGAGCGCCATCAGGCCGCCGATGCAGAAGAACGCGAACGACGTGACCAGGTAGAGCGTCCCGATCGTCTTGTGGTCGGTGGTGGTGAGCCACTTGACCGCGGCGATGCCGGGTTGCTTCTGGCGTACGGGCGGTGCTGCCGGGGCCGTATCGGCGGCGGCACCCTGGGGTTCGTTGAGGATGCTCACTGGTTCTTGGTCTCCGCGTTCCTGGCGTGATCCGTCTGCTTGATGCCCGACGGCAGGTAACCGGTCTGGCCCTTCTTCGCCAGGTCCTTCAAGTGCTCCCGGTACTTCTCGGGGGAGACGACCTTGACGTTGAAGAGCATCCGGGAGTGGTCGACGCCGCAGAGTTCGGCGCACTTGCCCATGAAGGTGCCCTCCTTGTTCGGAGTCACCTCGAAGACATTGGTGTGGCCCGGAATAACGTCCTGCTTCATCAGGAACGGCACCACCCAGAAGGAGTGGATGACGTCACGCGAGGTCAGGATGAACTGGACCGTCTCACCCTTGGGCAGCCACAGGGTCGGGCCGGGGTTGCCGGTCTGCGGGTTCCGCTCGCCCGGAGTACCGGTGTCGTAGACACCTTCGGCACCGGCCGGGACGCTCTTCTTCCACTTGTCCGGGATGCCGGAGACTGCCTTGGAGTCGAGGTTCGAGGTCGACTTGTCGCCGTCCACGTCCTCCATGTAGTTGAACGCCCAGCTCCACTGGAAGCCCACGACGTTGACGACGTGGTCCGGCTTCTTGGAGGTCTTGAGGATTGCGCTCTCATCACGTGCGGTGAAGTAGAACAGCACCGCGATGATGATGAACGGAACGATCGTGTACAACGCCTCGATCGGCATGTTGTACCGCGTCTGTGCGGGGACCTCCACCTTGGTCCTGCTGCGGCGGTGGAAGATCACGCTCCAAATGATGAGGCCCCACACCAGCACGCCCGTTGCGAGGGCGGCGGCCCAGGAGCCCTGCCAAAGAGAGAGGATCCGCGGTGCCTCGTCCGTGACGGGCGTTGGCATGCCGAGGCGGGGGAAGTCCTTTGATGTGCAACCAGTTGCGGTCGCCAGAACCAGGCCCGCAGCAAGCACCTGCGGCAGCTTCCGCCGCATCGGGCGCCGCGACGAGCGGTCGGAGCCGTTGGGACTCACGTAGCGCCTTCCCGAGAGTCTCGCCCGCGAGACCGGCTGCGGCCGTCTCGCTGGTCGGTCGCCGGCCCTGGCACGGGCAGGGGTTTGGATGTTTATGCGGACCAAACCCTACTGGACGCTATTTGGGGCCGCGCGGGGAGGGTGCCCAACGCGGCGCGTCACTCCCCGAAGGGGTGGTCGCGGGCCCTTCGAAGGGCCCGCCGGGCCGCCGAATGCCCGTTCACACCCGGCATCTGACGCCGTGCCCGACAGCCGCCGGAGGCCCGGGGTTCCGGCGCGCGGCGCGGCACGACGGCCCGTCCTCTACCGTCTCGTACGTGCCCTACTTCGACGCCGCGTCCTCCGCCCCGCTGCACCCCGTCGCCCGTGAGGCGCTGCTCGCCTCGCTGGACGAGGGCTGGGCCGACCCCGTCCGGCTCTACCGCGAGGGGCGCCGGGCGCGGCTGCTCCTGGACGCGGCGCGGGAGGCCGCGGCGGAGGCGGTGGGCTGCCGGCCCGACGAACTGGTTTTCACCCCTTCGGGGACGCAAGCGGTGCATTCGGGCATCTCCGGCGCGCTGGCGGGCCGCCGGCGGGCCGGCCGGCGGCTGCTGCACTCCGCCGTCGAGCACTCCTCCGTGCTGCACGCGGCCGAGGCCCACGAGGCGGCGGGCGGCAGCCGCTCCGAGATCGCCGTGGACCGTACCGGGCGGGTGGCCGCCGCGGATGTCGCCGCCGCGCTGGGCCCTGACGCGGCGCTGGTCTGCCTCCAGTCGGCCAACCACGAGGTGGGTACGGAGCAGCCGGTCGACGAGGTGGCGGAGCGGTGCCGGGAGTCCGGGGTGCCGCTGCTGGTGGACGCGGCGCAGTCGCTGCCCTGGGGTCCGGTGGCCGGCGCGTGGTCGGTGCTGACGGCGAGCGCCCACAAGTGGGGCGGCCCGCCCGGGGTCGGCCTGCTGGTGGTCCGCAAGGGCACCCGTTTCTCGCCTCAGGGCCCCCTGGACGAGCGGGAGTCGGGCCGGGCGCCCGGCTTCGGGAACATCCCCGCACAGGTCGCCGCCGCGGCCTCCCTGCGGGCGTTGCGGGCCGCGGGGGAAGCCGGTGAGGCGGCGCGGCTGCGCGGTCTGGTGGACCGGATCCGCGGGCGGGTGCCCGCGCTGGTCCCGGACACCGAGGTGGTCGGCGATCCGGCCCGCCGGCTGCCGCACCTCGTCACGTTCTCCTGCCTCTACGCCGACGGGGAGGCCCTGCTGCACGAGCTGGACCGGGCGGGCTTCTCGGTGTCGTCCGGGTCGTCCTGCACGTCCAGCACGCTGACGCCGAGCCATGTGCTGCGGGCGATGGGGGTGCTGTCGGAGGGCAATGTGCGCGTCTCGCTGCCGCGCGGCACGCGGGACGCGGACGTGGACCGGTTCCTGGAGGTGCTGCCGCGGGCGGTGCGGGCGGTGCGCGAGCGGCTGGGGGTGCCGGCGGGCGCGGGGGCCGCGCGGGCGGCGGAGGCGGCCGGGGCGGGTGAGGCGGCCGATGCGGGCGGCCGGACCGTCGACGCGCTGGGCAAGCGCTGCCCGCTGCCGGTCATCGAGCTGGCGAAGGTGATCGGCGAGGTGCCGGTCGGCGCGACGGTCACCGTGCTGTCCGACGACGAGGCGGCGCGGCTCGACATTCCCGCGTGGTGCGCGATGCGCGAGCAGGAGTTCGTGGGCGAGCGGGAAGCGGAACGCGGCGCCGCGTATGTGGTGCGGCGCCGCGTCTGACCTCGCGCTCCCGGGGCGGGCGTGGCCCGTCAGACCAGGTGGGCCTGGATCTCGCCCGCGGCCTCGTGGCCGTACGCCTTGGTGAAGCGGTCCATGAAGTTGCTGCGGTGCAGCTCGTACTCCTGGGTGCCGACGGTCTCGATGACCAGGGTCGCCAGCATGCAGCCGACCTGCGCGGCGCGCTCGGGGCCGACGCCCCAGGCGAGGCCGGACAGGAAGCCGGCGCGGAAGGCGTCGCCCACGCCGGTCGGGTCGGCCTTGGCGTGCTCCTCGGGCGTGCCGATCTCGATGGCGGGCTCGCCGGCCCGCTCGATGCGGACGCCGTTGGCGCCGAGGGTGGTGACGCGGGTGCCGACCTTGGCGAGGATCTCCTCGTCGCTCCAGCCGGTCTTGGACTCGATCAGGCCCTTCTCGTACTCGTTCGAGAAGAGGTAGGCGGCGCCCTCCATGAGGGTGCGGATGGCGGGGCCGTCCATGCGCGCGATCTGCTGGGAGAAGTCGGCGCCGAAGGGGATGCCGCGGCTGCGGCACTCCTCGGTGTGCCGGATCATCGCCTCGGGGTCGTCCGCGCCGATGACGACGAGGTCGAGGCCGCCGACCCGCTCGGCCACGGTCTGCAGCTCGATGAGCCTGGCCTCGCTCATCGCGCCGGTGTAGAAGGAGCCGATCTGGTTGTGGTCGGCGTCGGTGGTGCACACGAAGCGGGCGGTGTGCAGCACCTCGGAGATGCGGACCGAGCGGGTGTCGACGCCGTGGCGGTCGAGCCAGGCGCGGTACTCGTCGAAGTCGTTGCCCGCGGCGCCGACCAGGATCGGCTCGGCGCCGAGCTGGCCCATGCCGAAGCAGATGTTGGCGGCGACGCCGCCGCGGCGGACGTCGAGCTGGTCGACGAGGAAGGAGAGGGAAACCGTGTGCAGCTGATCGGCGACCAGCTGGTCGGCGAAGCGGCCGGGGAAGGTCATCAGGTGGTCGGTGGCGATGGAGCCGGTGACTGCGATACGCACGACGGGTCTGCTCCTGCGGATGCGGGATGGACGTGACGGACGTGAAGCAACGCTACCCGGTCGGCACGCCCCGCTCCCACCTGCCGAAACTACCCAATAGTAGGGCTTTCTTCGCAGGCCGCGTGATGCGTACGGTTCCCCCATGACCAAGACTGTGAAAGCCGTCACATCCCCTGTGCGCCCGTCCGTCGCCGACCCCGAGTCGCTGGACCAGCTGCGCGGCGACTGCGCGCGGATGGCGCCGCACTGGAAGGCCGTGCACCGTACCCCGCCGGCCGCAGGCCGTGCGTCGGATCTGCGCGGGATCACGGTGTCCGCCGCCTCCGCCGCGCTGGTCGACGGCATGTCCGAGTACGGCGACTGACCAGGCCCGCCGGCCGGCCCCGGGTGCGGCCCGCCGGGCGGCACCCGCGGGGAACCGCCCGCACCCCCGCTCCGTCCCATCGGTGCCCCCTTCACGGAGGATGGCACGTCAGATGTCCAGCGGAGCCGAAGGAGCGATGCGGTGAACACCGAGGACACCCCCGATCCGGCACACCCCAAGGAGCGCAGGCGGCGCACCCCGTTGGTGGCCGCCTCGATGGCCGCCGCGGTGCTGCTGGCCGGCGGCGGGGCGGCGTACTGGGCGTCGTCCGCTTCCGGCGACGGTTCCGGCGCGCCCGCCGGGGCTCCGGGCGAGCCCCCGCCGCTCGCCCTCGACGGCTACACCGGCGGCGGTATCGCCGCAGGTGAGCCCAACCCGCAGGGCGCGAACTACCGCGCCGTGCACCAGCTGCCCGACGGGCCGGACGCGGCGCCGGTCTACCGCCCGAAGGGACAGATCAAGCAGGACGCGGTGAAGCGGCTGGCGAAGGCCCTGGATGTGGCCGGAAAGGTCCGTTCGGAAGGCACCACCTGGAAGGTCGGCGGGCTGACCCGGGACGCGCGCAGCCCGGTGCTCCAGGTGAACAAGACCGGCGCGGGGTCGTGGACGTACTCGCAGTACGGCACCCCGGGCGGCACGAACTGTGCGCTGCCCGCCTCCCCCGAGGGGACATCCGGCCAGGACGGCGGCTCGGGTACGCCGTCGAGCCGGCCCGGCTGTCCGTCCTACCGGGGCGGCCCGGACGCGACGACCGAGGACGACGGCAGCGGCAAGGGCGCGGTGTCGCAGGAGAAGGCGAAGCAGGCGGTGCGGCCGGTGCTGAAGGCGCTGGGCCAGGAGAACGCCGCGCTCGACGCGCACGGGCTGTCCGGGGCGGTGCGGATGGTCACCGCCGACCCGGTGCTCGGCAAGCTGCCGACGTACGGGTGGCAGAGCGATCTGCAGGTCGGCTCGGACGGTCAAGTGGTGGGCGGCAGCGGGCAGTTGGCGCATCCCGTCAAGGGTGCGGACTATCCGGTGCTGAGTGCGGACAAGACGCTGGAGCGGCTCAACTCCCGTGACGGGCGCGGCAGGCCGGGCGGCTGTGTGGCGCCGCAGACGGAGAAGGGCACGCCGGGCGACGGGATCGCGCCGTGCGAGCCGGCGCCGACGAAGGCACAGAAGCCGTCCGAGGTGACCGGCGCGGTCTTCGGGCTGGCCGTGCAGTACGTGGACGGCGGGCAGGCGCTGGTGCCTTCGTGGCTGTTCAGGGTCGAGCAGCCGGGCGCGGGCCAGGGCCCCGACGCGTCGACGACGGTCGCGCATCCCGCGGTGCAGCCGCGCTATCTCGCGCAGCGGGACGGCGGCCCTTCGGCGACTCCCGGGCAGCCGCACCGGCCCTCGGGGAAGCCCGGCGCGATGGCGCTGGAGGCGTACGGCGTCTCGGACGGCGGCCGGAAGCTGACGCTGCACTTCTGGGGCGGGGTGTGCAGCGATTACTCGGTGTCGGCCGAGGAGTCGGCGACGGCGGTGCGGACCAAGGTGGTCGGCGAGGACAAGAAGCCGGGACAGGCCTGCGTCAAGATCGCCAAGGAGTTCACGAAGACGGTGACGCTGGAGAAGCCGCTGGGCGAGCGCAAGGTGATCGACGTGTCGACCGGCACGTCGGTGCCCAGCCAGTAGCCCCGGGGCCACGGCGGCCCGGCATGACGAAGGCGGCGCTCCCTCGCTCCGAGGGGCGCCGCCTTCGCCTTCGTACGTCCGGCAGCCTCAGCTGAAGGAGTCGCCGCAGGCGCAGGAGCCGCTGGCGTTGGGGTTGTCGATCGTGAAGCCCTGCTTCTCGATGGTGTCGACGAAGTCGATGGAGGCACCGCCGAGGTAGGGGGCGCTCATCCGGTCGGTGACGACCTTGACGCCGTCGAAGTCCTTGACGACGTCGCCGTCGAGCGAGCGCTCGTCGAAGAAGAGCTGGTATCGCAGGCCGGAGCAGCCTCCGGGCTGAACGGCCACGCGCAGCGCGAGGTCGTCACGGCCCTCCTGCTCCAGCAGGCCCTTCACCTTCGACGCGGCCGCGTCGGACAGGATGATGCCGTCACTGACGGCGGCCTTCTCGTCCTGAACGCTCATCTACATCTCTCCCGGGTTGTACGGACCGCTTGTCAACGGATGCAACCAACTGCAACCGGCGACGTCCCGGATTAATTCCGGCTGGGCGCGTGGTGTCGAGGGACCTCCCGGGCACGGCCGGCAGGGCTCTCATGACATTGCCTCTTCATGCTCGCACACCTGCGCGCGGAGCCCGGCCGGCGTCCCGAAATCGGCCCCGCACGGATGCGTCACATCGACACGATGCCCATCGTCAAAGTGACGTGAAGCGGCTATGATAGATAGCGTCAAATAGACGAAAAGGTTCCCGGTGCGAGGCGCCGGCTCCCCTGGTGCGGCCACCTCGCCGTGCTCACCGAAGACAAAGAGAGGGTGCGTGTCGTGACCACCGCCCAGCCCCTGGACGTCCAGCCGACCCCGCTGGCCCTGCTGCTCCTCGGCCGCGAGGCCGACCCCAAGAGCGAGCGCGGCGTGGAGTGCCCCGGCGACCTGCCGGCCCCGTCCGACCCCGGCCTCGTCGAGCGTGCCCGCGCCGCCAAGGCGAAGCTCGGGGACAAGGTCTTCATCCTCGGTCACCACTACCAGCGCGACGAGGTCATCGAGTTCGCCGACGTGACCGGCGACTCCTTCAAGCTCGCGCGGGACGCCGCCGCCCGGCCGGACGCCGAGTACATCGTCTTCTGCGGCGTGCACTTCATGGCCGAGTCCGCCGACATCCTCACCGGCGACGGCCAGCAGGTGATACTCCCCGACCTGGCAGCCGGCTGCTCGATGGCCGACATGGCGAGCGCCGAACAGGTCGCCGAGTGCTGGGACGTGCTGACCGAGGCCGGCATAGCCGAGCAGGTCGTGCCCGTCTCGTACATGAACTCGTCGGCCGACATCAAGGCGTTCACCGGCAGGCACGGCGGCACGATCTGCACCTCGTCCAACGCCAAGCGGGCCCTGGACTGGGCCTTCGAGCAGGGGGGACGCCGGGACAACAAGGTGCTGTTCCTGCCCGACCAGCACCTCGGCCGCAACACCGCCGTCCGTGACCTCGGGATGTCCCTGGAGGACTGCGTCGTCTACAACCCGCACAAGCCGAACGGCGGGCTCACCGCCGAGCAGCTGCGGGACGCCCGGATGATCCTGTGGCGCGGCCACTGCTCGGTGCACGGCCGGTTCTCCCTGGAGTCGGTCGAGGACGTACGGGCCCGCATCCCCGGGGTCAACGTCCTCGTCCACCCCGAGTGCAAGCACGAGGTCGTGACGGCGGCCGACCACGTCGGGTCGACCGAGCACATCATCCAGGCCCTGGAGGCCGCCCCGGCCGGTTCGAAGTGGGCCATCGGCACCGAGCTGAACCTCGTCCGCCGCCTGGCGAACCGGTTCGCCGCCGACGACAAGGAGATCGTCTTCCTCGACAAAACGGTCTGCTTCTGCTCGACGATGAACCGCATCGACCTGCCGCACCTGGTGTGGGCCCTGGAGTCGCTGGCGGACGGCAAGGTCGTCAACCGCATCGAGGTCGACAAGGAGACCGAGCACTTCGCGAAGCTGGCGCTGGAGCGGATGCTGGCGCTGCCGTAGACGCCCGACGGGCCGCCGCTTCCCCCAACTCGCGGGAAGCGGCGGCCCGTTCGCGTCCCGTCAGCCGGTGCACTCCACCGTCACGGGCGCCGAGTCACCGGTTGCCGACACCCGACGCCCCCGCAAGAGACGGCTCGCGGGGGCGCCGTTTCCGGCTGTGCTTCCTTCCGGCGGGGCGCCGGTCAGACGCCGGCGGGCTCCGGTGTCCTGTCGCCGTCCTCCGCGGCGGCCGGTGTGCCGGTCTTCCCGGTGTGCCTGGCCGCCTTCTTCGCCGCCCGGCGTTCCTTGCGCAGTTCGATGACCGCGTAGAGCGTCGGGACGAGGAGGAGGGTGAGCAGGGTGGAGGTGATCAGGCCGCCGATCACGACCACCGCGAGCGGCTGGGAGATGAAGCCTCCGTCGCCGGTGATGGACAGGGCCATCGGCAGCAGCGCCATGATCGTGGCGAGCGCCGTCATCAGGATCGGCCGGAGCCGGTGCCTGCCGCCCTCGACGACCGCTTCGACGACGCCGTACCCCTGGGCCCGGTACTGGTTGATCAGGTCGATCAGCACGATGGCGTTGGTGACGACGATGCCGATCAGCATCAGCATGCCGATCATCGCCGGGACACCCAGCGGGGTGCCGGTGACCACCAGCAGGCCGATCGCGCCGGTCGCCGCGAAGGGGATCGAGACGAGCAGGATCAGCGGCTGGACGAGGGACCTGAAGGTGCCCACCAGCAGCATGAAGACGATGGCGATGGCGGCCAGCATGGCCAGGCCCAGCGAGGAGAAGGCGTCGGACTGGTCCTGCGAGAGGCCGCCGATCTCCGCGGTCGCGCCCTGCGGCAGCTTCAGGTCGCCGATCGTCTTCTGGAGGTCGGCGGTGACCGCTCCGGTGTTGTCGCCGACCGGCTTGGCGGTGATCGTCGCCGCGCGGGCGCCGTCGATCCGGGTCATCTTGACGGGACCGGGGACCGTCTTGACGGTGGCGATGTCACCCAGCTCGACCGGGCCGCCCGGCGTCGGGATGTCCAGCGCCTTCAACTCGGCGAGTGTGGTGGCCGGGTGGGCCGCCTTGATGACGACGTCCCGCTCGGTGTTGTCCAGGATCGCCTTGCCGCTGGTGGTGCCCTGTACGGCCTGGGCGACGGCGGCGCCGAGCGTGGTCTGGCTGTAACCGGCCGCCGCCGCCTTGGCGTTGGCGGTGACGGAGATCCGGGGCACGCTCTGCGAGAGGTCGCTCTGGACCTCGGTGA
Source organism: Streptomyces sp. NPDC050161 (assembly GCF_044460025.1). Lineage (NCBI taxonomy): Bacteria > Bacillati > Actinomycetota > Actinomycetes > Kitasatosporales > Streptomycetaceae > Streptomyces > Streptomyces sp. NPDC050161. Next base: position 405,144 of record NZ_JBITJM010000006.1, read on the forward strand.
CGTCGTCGATGCCCGCCACCGCGGTCCTGACCTGGTCGGCGGCCTTCTTGAGCACGTCCGCGTCACCGGCCTTGACGATCACGCTCAGGTCCTGGCTGCCGAAGCCGCCGCCCGCGGTGACGGTGGTCTCGCCGATGCCCTTGCCGAGCTTGTCCAGACCCGTGCGCAGCTCGTCGGTGACCTGGTCGGAGTCCGCGTCGTCGGCCAGCTTCACCTGGTACGTCGCCTGGTTGCTGCCGCTGCCGCCGCCGAACGCCGCCATGATTCCGGCGGAGCCGACGGTGACCTGGTAGTCCTCGACCGCGTCCGTGCCGGCCAGCAGCTTCTCGATCTTCTTGGCCTGCGCGTCGGACGCGTCCAGGCTGGTGCCCGGCTTCAGCTCCTGCTTGATGCTGAGGGTGTCCTGGCTGCCCTGGTCGAGGAAGTTGGTCTTCAGCAGCGGACCCATGCCGAGGGTGCCGAGCAGGATGACGACGGCGATGACCACGCTGGTGGCGCGGCGGCGGGTGGCGAAGCGCAGCACCGGTACGTACAGGCGCTGCAGCGCGCTGCGGGCCTCCTTCTCCTCGGCCTCGCGGCGGAGTTGCTCCGGGTCGCTGCCCTCGGGGATCTCCGGGGTGCGCAGGAACCAGTACGACAGGACCGGCACGACCGTCAGGGAGACCAGCAGCGAGGACAGCAGGGCGACCGCGACGGTCAGCGAGAAGGAGCCGAACAGGGCGCCCACCATGCCGCCGACCACACCGATCGGGAGGAACACCGCGACGGTGGTGAGAGTGGACGAGGTGATCGCGCCGGACACCTCGCGGACCGCGCCGAGGATGGCCTCGCGGCGCTCCTCGCCGTAGCCCAGGTGCCGCTTGATGTTCTCCAGGACGACGATGGAGTCGTCCACGACGCGGCCGATCGCGATGGTCAGCGCGCCGAGGGTGAGCATGTTGAGGGAGAGGTCGCCGGTCCACAGCACGATCAGCGTGATGACGACCGAGAGCGGGATGGAGACCGCGGTCACCAGCGTCGAGCGCAGGCTGAGCAGGAAGAGCAGGATGACGACGACGGCCATGATCAGGCCGAGCAGGCCCTCGGTGGTCAGCGACTCGATCGACTTGGAGACCGCGGGGCCCTGATCGGAGACGATCGTGACCTGCGCCTTGCCGAGATCCTGACGGATCTTGGGGAGCTTGTCCTTGACCGCGTCGGAGATGCCGACGGCGCTGCCGTCCTGGTCCATCGTCACCGAAACGGCCAGGCTGCGCTCGCCGTTGGTGCGGGTCAGCGAGGTCGGGGTGGCCGACTCCTGCTTGACGGTGGCCACGTCGCCGAGCCGGACGGCGTGACCCGCGCCCGCGCCGCCGGCCGCGGGGGCCGGGGCGACGCTCAGGTCCTTGATCTGCTGGACGGAGGTGAAGCCCGCGCCGACCTGGACCGTCTTGTTCCTGCCGTCCTCGGCGAACGAGCCGGCGGGCACCGACGTGCCGCCCGCCTCCAGCGCCTGCCCGAGCGCGGACGCGGACAGTCCGGCCGCGGCGAGCTTCTTGTCGTCGGGGGTGACGGCGACGACGCGGTCCTGGACGCCGCTGACCGACACCTGGCCGACGCCGTCGATGTTCTTCAGGTCGGGCACGACGCTGCGGTCCAGCTTGTCGGCGAGCGTCTGCTGGTCCTGGTCGGCGGATGACACGGCGAGGACGACGGTGGGGAGGTCGTCCGTCGAACCGGCCACGACCTGCGGGTCGACGTCCTTGGGCAGCTTGGCGCGGGCCCGGTTGACGGCCTGCTGGACGTCGGCGACCAGCGCCTTGGAGTCGTTGCCGTAGTCGAACTGCGCCATCACGACGCCCGAGCCCTCGCTCGCCGTCGAGGTGACGCCCTTGAGGCCGTCGACCGCCTGGATACCGTCCTCCAGCGGCTCGATCACCTGCTTCTCGACGACGTCGGGCGAAGCCCCCTGGTACGGCGCCATCACGGACACCATGGGGAGATCGATGGAGGGCAGGAGCTGCTGCTTGAGCTGCGGGATCGCGATGGCGCCGAAGGCGATCGCGACGACCGCCATCAGGGCTATCAGGCCCCGTTGTACGAGGCTGAGTCGGGACAGCCAGGCCATGGGTGGGGTCTCTCTTCTGTTCTGAGAACGGCGGCGGGCGGGCACTGCGATGCCCACCTACACCTTCGGCCATGGCCCGGCCGGTTTTCCTCGCTCGCAGGTCGGTTTCCGCTCACCGGTGCGTACAGCGTTCGGAGTACGGGGTCCGCACCCTCACTGCACCCGTGGGCGTACAAGTCCGGTTTCATACGCGATGACCACCAACTGGGCCCGGTCGCGGGCACCGAGCTTGGCCATCGCGCGGTTCACATGGGTCTTCACCGTCAGCGGGCTGACCGCCAGCTGCTCGGCGATCTCGTCGTTGGACAGACCGCCCGCGACCAGCGCCAGCACCTCACGCTCCCGGCCGGTCAGGCTCGCCAGCCGCTCGGCGCCCGCGCCCGGCGGCCCGTCGTCGGCCGAACTCCCGCCCTGCGCGAGGAACTTGGCGATCAGGCCCTTGGTCGCCGCCGGTGACAGCAGCGCCTCGCCGGCCGCCGCGATCCGGATCGCGGCGATCAGCTCGTCGGGCTCGGCGCCCTTGCCGAGGAAGCCGCTGGCGCCCGCCCGCAGCGACTGCACGACGTAGTCGTCCACCTCGAACGTCGTCAGGATCACCACCCGTACGCCGGTGAGCTGCGGGTCCTCGCTGATCATGCGGGTGGCGGCGAAACCGTCGACCCCGGGCATCCGGATGTCCATCAGGACCACGTCGGGCGCGCTCGCGCGGGCCATCTCGTACGCCTGGGCGCCGTCGGACGCCTCGCCCACCACCTCCATGTCGGGTTCGGAGTCGACCAGCACCTTGAACGCGCTGCGCAGCAGCGTCTGGTCGTCGGCGAGCAGCACCTTGATCGTCATGTCGTGGACTCTCCCGTACGGGCGGTGTGCAGGGGAAGCGTCGCCCGCACCTGGAAACCTCCGGTGGCCCGCGGCCCGGTCACGACCGTGCCGCGCAGCGCGTGGACCCGCTCGCGCATCCCGATCAGACCGTGGCCGCCGCCGCTCTCCCGCGGCGCGCCGTCGCCTTCCCCGGTGCCGGGCTCCTGGCGCCGGTGGGGCACGGCGGGGCGCCCCGCGCCGTCGTCGAGCACGGTCACCGTCAGCGTGGCCTCGGTGCGGATGATGCGGACGGTCGCCCGCGCGCCGTCGCCCGCGTGCTTGCGGACGTTGGTCAGCGCCTCCTGGACGATGCGGTAGGCGGTGAGGTCGACGGACGCGGGCAGCCCCTGGGAGGTCTGCGGCGCCTCCAGCTCGACGGGCAGTCCTGCGCGGGTGAATCCGTCGATGAGCTGGTCCAGGACGCCGAGTCCTGGCGCGGGCTCGGTCGGGGCCGTGGGGTCGTCGGACTGGCGCAGCAGGCCGACGGTGGCGCGCAGTTCGTCGAGCGCCGACCTGGACGCCTCGCGGACGTGAGCCAGCGCCTGTTTGGCCTGGTCGGGGCGGCTGTCCATGACGTGGGACGCGACGCCTGCCTGGACGTTGACCAGCGCGATGTGGTGCGCGACGACATCGTGCAGTTCGCGGGCGATCCGCATCCGCTCCTCGGCGACCCGGCGCCCGGCCTCCTCCTCGCGGGTCCGCTCGGCGCGTTCGGCGCGCTCACGGATGGCGTCGATGTAGGCGCGGCGGCTGCGCACCGCGTCCCCCGCGGCTGCCGCCATGCCCGCCCAGGCGAAGATCGCGAGGTTCTCCTGCGCGTACCAGGGGCGCGGCCCGTAGAGCATCGCCGCCGCGGTCAGCACGACGGCGGTCAGGGCGCCGAGCCGCCAGGTGGTGGAGCGGTCGGTGCGCGCGGCGAGGGTGAACAGGGCGACGACGGCGGCTGCGACGACCGGCGCGCGCGGTGCGGACGTCTGGCCGACGAGCTGGACGATGGTCACCACACCGACCGCGGCGAGCACCGTGCGGGGCCACCGGCGGCGGGCGACCAGCGGGAGGCAGGCGAGCGCGGCGAGGACGACGGTGGCCGGGGACAGCTCGCGGTCGAAGCGCGGGCCGTTCGGGCGGTGCAGCTCGGCCACCGCGCCGACCAGGATGGCCGCGAAGACGCAGGCGGCCACGGCGGCGTCGAACGCCAGCGGGTGCGTCCGGTGCCGGCGCGGGCGGGCGGCGCGGCGCGCGTCCCGGCCGGGGTCGAGGGAGGTCACGAGAGCAAACGGTAGCGCCCCGGTCCCGTAAGGGAGCCGGGGCGCCGTCCGCCGTGCGCTGGAGTGGCGGCGGGGTCCTGCCTGCGTGTCGCGGGCCGGGCCGTTCAGCCGGGGATGAGGCCGTCGTCGCTGAGCATTTCCCTGACCTCGTCGAGCGTGGCCTCGGGAGCCGGCAGGATCAGCTCGGACGGCTCCAGGGAGTCGTCGGGCAGTGGTGTGCCCAGCCGGCGCACCGCGTCGAGCAGTGCGGCCAAGGTGGTGCGGAAGCCGGTCTCGTCGCCGCTCTCCATCTCGTCGAGCAGCTCGTCGTCCAGCTTGTTCAGCTCGGTGAAGTGGGCGTCGTCCAGCTTCACCTGGCCCTCCCCCATGATCCGTACGATCACGACGGTCTCCCTCGGTCCGGTCCTGCGGTGCTGTGAGGCTAACCGCAGGTGCGGGTCACTGCTTGTCGAAACGCGGCTGGTCCTGCTGCGGCGCGGGCTGCCCCTGGGCACCCTGGCCGCCCTCGATGGCCTGCTTGCCCGCGGACGGGCCGCCGGCCAGCTCGGCCTTCATCCGCTGGAGTTCCAGCTCGACGTCGCTGCCGCCGGAGAGCCGGTCCAGTTCGGCGGTGATGTCGTCCTTGGCCATGCCGGTCGGGTCGTCCAGGGCGCCCGACGCCAGCAGTTCGTCGATCGCGCCGGCCCGCGCCTGCATCTGCGCGGTCTTGTCCTCGGCGCGCTCGATGGCCATGCCGACGTCGCCCATCTCCTCGGAGATGCCGGAGAACGCCTCGCCGATCCGGGTCTGCGCCTGGGCCGCGGTGTACGTGGCCTTGATGGTCTCCTTCTTCGTACGGAAGGCGTCGACCTTGGCCTGCAGCCGCTGCGCGGCGAGGGTGAGCTTCTCCTCCTCGCCCTGGAGAGTCTGGTGCTGCGACTCCAGGTCCGTGACCTGCTGCTGCAGCGCGCTGCGGCGGGACAGCGCCTCGCGGGCGAGGTCCTCCCGGCCGAGCGCGAGGGCCTTGCGCCCCTGGTCCTCCAGCTTGGACGACTGCCCCTGGAGCTGGTTGAGCTGCAGCTCCAGGCGCTTGCGGGAGGTCGCCACGTCGGCGACGCCCCGGCGTACCTTCTGAAGCAGCTCCAGCTGCTTCTGGTACGAGTAATCGAGGGTCTCGCGCGGATCCTCGGCCCGGTCCAGGGCCTTGTTGGCCTTCGCGCGGAAGATCATCCCCATCCGCTTCATGACACCGCTCATGGGCCTCGCGCGCCCCCTTCTGACCGAGTTACATCGGGCTTGGACTCCAGCACACCTACAGACCCCACACTACGGGCCCTGGTTCCATTACCGCACTGTTCGGACCCGGATGCGCTCCTCCTCCAGGACGATCGGCTCTCCGGCGCAGGGAGTAGAAGGTGCCCCGGGGGGCGTCATCCGGTCCGCTCTGTCCCGGTACGGCACCCGGAACAGGGCGACTCCGTTGCCGGATCGTGCCCCTCGGACCGTCGGCTTCGCCCGCCGACCCCGTACCCTTGGGTGTTGTGTTCCGAAGCCGTTCGAAGGATGAGCAGGCCGCGACCGCCAAGGTGACCGCGGACCAGCCCCAGCAGCCCCGCGACCCGCAGGCCCCCAAAGGCCGCCCGACGCCGAAGCGCAGCGACGCCCAGTCGCAGCGCCGCTCGCGCGCTCAGACGCCGACCAACCGCAAGGAGGCGTCGAAGGCCCAGCGAGATGCCCGTCGTGCCGACATGGCCAAGCAGCGCGAGGCCATGGCCAGTGGGGACGAGCGCTATCTGCCCGTCCGCGACAAGGGCCCGGTGCGCAGGTTCGCCCGTGACTTCGTCGACTCGCGCTGGTGCGTCGCCGAGTTCTTCCTGCCGATGGCCGTGATCATCCTGGCGCTCACCATGGTGCGGGTGCCGCAGATCCAGAACATCGCACTGCTGCTCTGGCTCGTGATCATCGTGCTGATCGTGCTGGACTCGATCACCATCTGGATCCGGCTCGGCAAGCGGCTGCAGGAGCGCTTCCCCCAGGAGAACCTCAAGGGCGTCAAGGCGTACGCGGTGATGCGCACCCTCCAGATGCGCCGGCTGCGGCTGCCCAAGCCGCAGGTCAAGCGCGGAGAGCGGCCCTGACCGCGACCGAGGCCCGGCCTGTCGGACAGGTCGGCGAACGGCCCGGCGCGCCCGCGGGTGTGCCGGGGGGCGTGGGCCAGGAGCTGGTCGCGCGGCAGGTCGAGGAGCAGATCGCCGCGCGGTTCCCCGTGGGGCAGCGGCTGCGGGTGCTTGACGCCGGTGTCGGCGACGGCTTCCAGGCGCTGCGGCTGGCCCGCGCGGGCCATCACGTCACGGGTCTGGAGTCCGACCCCGCGCCGCTGGCACGGGTCCGTGCGGTGCTGGCCGGTGAGCCGGACGGCATACGCGAACGCGTGCGTCTGGTCGAGGCCGACGGCCGGGAGACCGGCGTGCACTTCCTGCCGGGGTCGTTCGACGTCGTGCTCTGCCACGGCGTGCTGAGCGACGCCAAGGACCCGGACGCGCTGCTGGCGGGACTTGCCAGGGTGCTGGCCCCCGGCGGGCTGCTGTCCCTGGTCGTGCGGAACGCCGACGCAGCCGCGATGCGCCCCGGTCTCGCGGGCGACTGGAACGCCGCGCTCGCGGCCCTCGAATCCCCCGCGCGGGCCGGCCGGCTGGACGCGCTGACCACGACGCTCGCCGGGATCGGGGCGCCGTTGCAGAGCTGGTACGGCGTGCGGGTGTTCGGCGGTGCTCCGGACGGTGCGCAGGTTCCGGCGCAGGGCGGCCCGGACGCCGCCCGCAGGCGGGAGCTGCTGCTGGCCGCCGAGGACCGTGCCGGGCGCACCGATCCGTACCGCGCGGTCGCCGGGCAGCTGCACCTGTGCGGGGTACGGGGCGGCTGACGCCCCACCACACACGCCACAACGCACGGTGCCCGCAGACCTTCCGGCCTGCGGGCACCGTCGTCTCTGCGTCGTTTCTGCGGACCTGAGCTAGTCGGCGTGCAGGCTCATCGGCCCCGCGTAGACCTCCGTGTCGTCCTCGAAGAGCCTGACCTGGTCCACGCCGCCGTCGAGCAGCGCCTTCCATTCCTCACCGACCCAGGATTCGGCGTCCCCCTGCGTCGTGAATTCCTCCGGCTGCACCGCGGGCGCCGTCTGCGTACCGTCCGCCTTCTCGAACCGCCACGTCCACGCCATGTCCGCCTCCTGGATCCCACCGAGTACGTTCCTGGGCCACGGCGGGCCGTGCGCTGCGCGCCCCGCCGTGCCGTGCTGTCGTGCTGATCAGCAGCCTAACGGCCGTGTCGAGAGGTCCCCCGGCGCGCTGCCCCGTCCGGGCCGGGGGAAAATCGGCGGGTGGAACTGACTCTGCTCGGCACCGGAGCCCCCCAGGGGCTGCCGCGCCCCGGCTGCCCGTGTGCGGCCTGCGCCACCGCCGTGGGCGATGCGGCGCGGGCGGCGACGGCACTGCTCATCGACGGCGCGCTGCTCATCGACCTGACCCCGGGCCCGGCCTTCGCCGCCGCCCGCGCGGGCCGGTCGCTCACCGGTGTCCGGCAGGTGCTGCTCTCGCACCCGCACGACGGTCCCGTCCTGGAGGTGCCGGCCGGGCTGCCGCAGCCGGGCCGGGTCGCCGACGGGCGGGAGCTGGCGCTGCTCGACGGCCACCGGGTGCGGGCCGTCGCCGTGGACATCCCCGGCACCGGGTACGAGATCACCGGGAGCGGCGGTGAACGGCTGCTGTACCTGCCGCCCGGCGCGGCGCCCGCGGGCCTCGGCAACGGCACGGCGGCGGGCGGCGGTTACGAGGCGATGGGCGGCCCCGGGCCGTACGACCTGGTGCTCCTGGACGTGCTGGGGCGCCCTGACGCGCTGGCCAGGCTGCGGGCGAGCGGGGCGGTGGACGCGGCGACGGACGTGGTCGCCGTGCATCTCGACCACGACGTGCCGCCGGGGCCCGAACTGCACCGCAGGCTGGCGGCCGCGGGCGCGCGTGCGGTGCCCGACGGCGGGACGCTGCTGGTCGGCGAGTACCACGCGGTGCCCGATCTGCCGCGCCGCACCCTGGTGCTCGGCGGGGCGCGCAGCGGCAAGTCGGCGGAGGCCGAGCGGCGCCTGGCGGCCTTTCCCGACGTGCTGTACGTGGCGACCGGCGGCACCCGTGACGGGGACGCGGAATGGGCGGAGCGGGTGTCGCTGCACCGCGAGCGGCGCCCCGGCAGCTGGCGGACCGCGGAGACCTGCGACCTGGTGCCGCTGCTGACCGACGGCGGCCTGCGCGACGCGTCCGGCGGGCCCCTCCACGGCCCCGTCAGGGAGCCGGGCACCGGACGGCGCGCCGGGTCGGGCGGCGACGACGGGGCGATGCGGGTCTTCGACTCGTCGCCGCTGCTCATCGACTGCCTGGCGCTGTGGCTGACGCACGTCATGGACGAGGTGGGGGCCTGGGACGACGCGACGTGGGAGGCGACCGGCAGGCAGGCGCTGCGGGAGCGCACGGACGCGCTGGTGGCGGCCGTCCGGGCGACCCGCAGGCCGGTGGTGGCGGTCAGCAACGAAGTCGGTTCCGGTGTGGTGCCTGCGACCGCGGCGGGCCGCAGGTTCCGGGACGAACTGGGGCGGCTCAACGCGGCGTTCGGGGCCGAGTGCGAGCAGCTGCTGCTGGTCGTCGCGGGCCAGCCGCTTGCGCTGCGCGGATGACGGAGGGCCGCGGGGGCCCGTGTCCGCTTGCCCGGGGGCCCGGCTGCAGGTGCTCTTGAGCCGTGACCGAATCCGAGCTGACCGGAACCGCATCGCCCGACGGGCGCGCCGCCGCGCCCGGTGCCCCGTCCCGCACCGTGCTGCGGGCCCGCCCGGACGCGGGCCGGTGGGCCCCCGACCCCGATGACCCGTTCGGCCGGGCGGGGCGCGCCGACTCCGTCGACCCGCCGGGGGTCAGGCGGTCGGGCCCGCGCGCCCGCTGCTTCGACGCGGCCGTACGGGCCTATGTGGCGCGGCACCCCGAAGCGACCGTGGTGGCGCTGGGCGAGGGGCTCGGCACCGGCTACTGGCGCCTGGACAACGGGCGGTTGCAGTGGCTCTCGGTGCTGTCGCCGCGGACCGCCGCGGTGCGCCGGATGCTGCTGCCCGACGGTGCCAGACGGCGCACCGTGGTCCGTCCCGAGCACGGCAACGGCTGGCTGGACGCGGTGTGCGCACCGGAGCGCGGGGTGATCGTGACCGCTCCTGGGCTGCCGGTGCGGCTGGCCCCGCAGGAGGTGCGGGAGCTGCTGGCGGCGTGTGCCGGGCAACTGCCGGGCGGCGCGCTGGTCTTCGACGCGCTGCCGCACCGGGCGGCCACCCTCAGCAGCCGCTGCACCGCGCTGTCCGGCGGCCGGTGGCCCGCGCCGGTGCGCTGGGGCCTGGACCGCGGTCAGCTGGCCGCGGTCGCCGCGCTGCACCCGGCGATCACCGCGGTGCGCGAGCTGCCGCTGCCGGGCGGGCGGGGCGCGCTGCCGGGCGCTGCCGGGGCGTACGGGCAGCGGTTCCCGGTGCTGCGGTCGTGGACGCCCCTGGTGTGCGAGGTGCGGTTCGGCAGGGCGTAGGGCGTGCCCGGTGGCGTCCGAGCTGCCCGCCCGGTGTGCGCGCGGCGGCCCGTGATCCGCTCCGGTGCGGCTGCGTCCTTGCCGGCCGGCTCGCCGTCGGGCGGTTGCCGGTAATCTGCGCCCAATGAGCGCCCTGAACCTCGATGACTTCGCCCACCTGATCGAGCGCCCCGACGGCGGTGCGCGCCGCGACGCCGAGGAGCGGCGGGCGCGCCTGGCCGTGCCGCCCGGGGCGTTCGGCCGCCTCGACGAGCTGGGTGACTGGCTGGCCGCCACCCAGCAGCGGGTACCGGTGCGGCCCCTCGGGCAGCCGCGGGTGCTGCTGTTCGCCGGCGACCACGGCGTGGCCGGTCTCGGGGTGTCGAGCCGTCCCGCGGGCGGCACCGCTGACCTGGTGCGGGCCACGCTGGAGGGCGCGAGCGCGACCGCCGTGCTGGCCCGTGGCGCCGGGGTCCAGGTGCGGGTGATCGACATGGCGGTGGACTGCGACGCCGACGAGCTGCCCGGGGACGTCACCCGGCACCGGGTGCGCCGCGGCTCGGGCCGGATCGACACCGAGGACGCGCTGACGGCCGAGGAGGCCGAGGCCGCGTTCCGGGCCGGCATGGCGGTGGCCGACGAGGAGGCGGACGCCGGTACGGACATGGTGGTGCTGGGCGATCTCAGCGTCGGCGGCACCACCGCGGCGAGCACCCTGATCGCCGCGCTGTGCGGCACGGACGCCTCGGTGGTCACCGGGCGCGGCGGGGCCGGTCTCGACGACCTGGCCTGGATGCGCAAGTGCGCCGCGATCCGGGACGCGCTGCGCCGGGCCCGTCCTGCGCTCGGCGACCCGCTGGCGCTGCTGGCCACCGTCGGCGGCGCCGACCTGACCGCGATCACCGGCTTCCTGCTCCAGAGCGCGGTGCGCCGTACGCCGGTGATCCTGGACGGGGTGGTCTCGGCCGCGTGTGCCCTGGTGGCGCAGCGGGTGGCGTTCCGTTCGCCGGACTGGTGGCTGGCCGGGCAGCGCAGCGGGGAGCCGGCCCAGGCCAAGGCGCTGGACCGGATCGCGCTCAACCCGCTGCTCGATCACGGCGTCACAGCGGGCGAGGGGACCGGCGCCCTGCTGGCGCTGCCGCTGGTGCGGGCGGCGGCGGACCTGGCGGCGGAACTGCCGGTGCGTGACTGAGCTGCGCCCCTCCTGACCACGACACGGAGGGGGCGGTCGGCGTGCGCCGGACGGGTACGGGGGACGGCGGGGCCGGGGGCTTCGGCGAGGCGGAGGTCACGCGGCGGCGGGTGAACGCGGTGGCGCGCGGCGGCGTCTTGGTACGCGGTGCGCGGCCCGCGGGCCCGGCGGCGCATCCGGTGCGCGTGCCGCTTCGTTCCGTCTCCCGGTGGTGTGCCATCGATTCGCTCTTCCGCGCCCCGGCGAAATACCGGCCGTCCCCGGGGCCCCGGTCCATGCTCGGTGGTCAGCGCACCGTGCGGCGCGGCGACGGCGCCGGCGGCTTTCCCGGGCGGCCCGGCCTGCCGGAGTGGTGCGGCCGTGAGCACCTGGAGAGCACCCGATGAGCGAGCCGGCCCTGCGTCGCGCCGTACGCGCCGAGTGGGGGCCGCTGCTGCGGTGTGTGCGGGCGGCGCTGGCGGCGCGGAAGCTGCGGGCGATCCCGCTGACGCTCGCCTCGGTGGCGCTGACGCTGGTCCTCCAGTTCGTGCAGAACCAGCCGTGGGGCTATCGGCCGGTGCAGGATCTGGGCGCGGTGTACGCCGAAGCGCCGCTGTGGCTGGCCCTGTTGCGCACCCCGCTGTCGCTGTTCGTCCCGGCGCTCGACCTGCCGGTGTGGGGCGCGCTCGCGCAGGTGCTTGTGGTGTTCGGCGTCGCCGAGATCGCGCTGGGCCGGCGCTGGACGCTGGCGCTCGCGTACACGGCGACGCTCGCCGGGACGCTGTACGCGCGGCTCGGCATCGCCCTCGGGCCCGGCCATCCGCTCGGGCTGCCGCCCGGGGAGGCGCTGGTGGTCGACACGGGTCCTTCGGCGGCCGTGGTGGGCCTCGCGGTGTTCGTGTGCTGGCGCTACCGCGCGCGGGTGACGTGTGCGGCGGTGGTGGTGGCGATGGTCGGCGAGGTGCTGTTCATCAAGAACAACCTGGCGGGCAAGGAGCACATCGCGGCGGTGGCGGCGATGCTGCTGGTGTGCGCGGGGTGGGAGCTGGTCCACCGGCGGCGCGCGGCGGCGCCCGCCCCGTGCGTCAGCGGCTCGGAGCACCCCCGATGAGGTGCTCGGCCTTGCGGCGCAGTCCCGACCAGCGCCGGTCGTGGCGCCGCGCGCGGACCACGGCGCGGGCCCGCGCCCGGGGGCGGCGGCGGTAACAGCGCCTGGCCCAGGGCGAGTTGGGGCGGGCGAGCCGGACGGCACCGACAAGCGCGACGAACGGCACGACCACGCCGATGACCGCCATCCTGACCTTCCCCTTGGCGAGGGCGATGAGGGCGAGGAGGAAGTTGAGGCCGACGGTGCGGACGACGTTCAGCCGGTCGCGGGCCTCGCCGGGCCCCAGTTCGTCGACGCCGAACGGCAGGAAGCCGCCGAGGATCAGGGCGACCAGCGCGGCGGTGACGATGACGACCTCGACGCTCTTGGTGCCTTCCTCGGTCCAGTAGACGTCGTCGAAGTGCAGGATCAGCGCGAACTCGTCCAGGACGAGCCCCGCGCCCGCGCCGAACAGCACGGCGGCGATCCCGGAGCCGACGCCCTGCCGCCCGCCGGCGATGGCGGTGAAGCCGCCGACGACCATCAGGCAGACACCGGGGACGACGTGGTGGACGTGCACACCGCCCGGGGTGACGTTGCGGAACGGCCCTTTCCCCGCGCGGATGAGGCGGGTGACGGCCCGGGTGGCGGCGAAGGTCAGCACGAACGCGGCGAGGGCCAGCAGCAGGGGCAGCTTCCCGGGTTCGACGATGTTCCGGAACCACCAGTGACCCATGCCACATGCTCCACATATGTCGCGATTGATGGGTTTGGGCAATTTACCGCCGGGTGCGCCGGGATAGCCTGCCGCGATGACCGACGCGCCCGACCCCGCCGCCGACGCCGCACCCCCCGCCGCCCCGGGGCCCGGTGACGCGCTGCGCTTCGCCTTCGGGACGCTGACGGTGCTGCCGGTGCGGGTGCGCCGCTGGGACCGGGCGACCGCGCGCGGCGGGATGCTCTGCGCGCCGCTCGCCGGACTGGTGGCCGGACTCCTGTCCGCCGCACTCGGCGGGGTGCTGCTGGCGCTGGGCGGCGGGCCGCTGCTGGCCGCGGTCGGCAGCGCCGCGGTGCCCGCCGCACTCACCCGCGGACTGCACCTGGACGGCCTCGCCGACACCGCCGACGGACTGGGCAGCGCGAAACCCGCCGAGCAGGCGCTGCGCATCATGAAGCAGTCCGACATCGGCCCGTTCGGCGTCCTGACGCTGCTGTTCACACTGCTGGCCCAGGTGGCCGCGCTGGCCGAGCTGTACGCGACGGGCTGGGTGCCGGGCGCCGTGGCCGCCACCGTCGCCGGGGTCTGCGCCCGCTGCGCGCTGACCCTGGCGTCCCGGCGGGGGGTACCGGCCGCCCGCCCCGAGGGCCTGGGCGCCGTCGTGGCCGGGACCGTACCGGTGCGCGCCGGGCTGCTGTGCGCCGCGCTGGCGGTCGCCGCCTGCGCGGCGGCCGGCGCACTGTCCTCGCCGTACGGCGCGGTGCACGTGGGGGTGGCGGCGCTGCTCGCGCTGACCGCGTCCGAGCTGCTGCTGCGGCACTGCCTGCGGCGGTTCGGCGGGGTGACGGGCGACGTGTTCGGCGCGCTCGCGGAGACCGCGGGGCTGACGGCGCTGGTCGTCCTGGCGCTGGGCTGAAGCAGGCCGGGGGCGGGGCCACTCCGGGTTGCGCCGGGCCGACCGGCCCGCCACAGGAGGCACGGTGACACCGCCTCACCCGGACACCCCTTGTGGCACGGGTCTCATTCCGGGTGGATACCCGGTGAACCCTCCTCTTCCCACCCCCGTGGCAAATCCGTACGGATCACCGCAACTCCCCTGCCCCGGACGCCCTGTTGGGCCCCACGGGCACCGCCCCGACCCCCTCGGCGCACCGCTCCCGCCCGGCCGCACCCGGCGCCTCGCGGGCCCGCCGAGCGTAGGCTCGGCCGCAGCAGCGCCCCGAGCGCGAACGGATCCCCGGACGGAACAGGACTTTCATCACCGTGACTGCACTGACCCTCAGTACTTCTTCCGCCGCAACGGCGCGCGCGGATGCTGTCGTCGTGGGAGTGGCCAAGGGCGCCAAAAGCGTCGTGCCCGCCCCCGGCGCCGAAGCCGTGGACGAGGCGTTCGGCGGCAAGCTCGCCGCCGTCCTGGAGACCCTCGGCGCGACGGGTGCCGAGGGCGAGGTGACCAAGCTGCCCGCAGCCGGTGGCCTCAAGGCTCCGGTCGTGATCGCGGTCGGCCTCGGCGCGGCGCCCGCCAAGGGCGACGCCTACGACAACGAAACGCTGCGCCGCGCCGCGGGCAGCGCGGCCCGCGCACTGACCGGCACCAAGAAGGCCGGCTTCGCGCTGCCCCTGGAGGACGCCGAGGCCGCCGCCGCGGTCGCCGAGGGCGCACTGCTCGGCGCGTACGCCTTCACCGCGTACCGCACCAACGGCGCGAAGAAGAGCGCGAAGGGCGCGAAGGCCGCGAAGGGCGGCGACAGCGCGTCGGCGCCGCTCGCGGAGATCGCGCTCATCGGCGGCAAGCCGCGCGACAAGGAGTTCAAGGCCGCCGCCGAGCGCGCCCAGGCGCTGGCCGCGGAGATCAACCGCGCCCGCGACCTGATCAACATGGCGCCCAACGACCTCAACCCGAAGTCCTTCGCCGCCGAGGCGCAGGCCGCGGCCAAGGAGTTCGGCCTCAAGATCGAGGTGCTGGACGAGAAGGCGCTCAAGAAGGGCGGCTACGGCGGCCTGATCGGTGTCGGCCAGGGCGCGGACGCCCCGCCGCGCCTGGTGCGCCTCGCCTACACGCACCCCAAGGCGGCCAAGACCCTCGCACTGGTCGGCAAGGGCATCACCTACGACTCGGGCGGCATCTCGCTCAAGCCGGCCGGCCACAACGAGACCATGAAGTGCGACATGAGCGGCGCCGCCGCGGTCTTCGCCACGGTGACCTGCGCCGCCCGGCTCGGCCTGGAGGTGAACGTCACCGGCTGGCTGGCGCTCGCCGAGAACATGCCGTCGGGCAACGCCGTCCGCCCCGGTGACGTGCTGACCATGTACAGCGGCAAGACGGTCGAGGTGCTCAACACCGACGCCGAGGGCCGGCTGGTGCTGGCCGACGCGCTGACCCGCGCGTCGGAGGAGTCGCCGGACGCGATCGTGGACGTCGCGACGCTGACCGGCGCGATGGTGCTGGCGCTGGGCAACCGCACCTTCGGCATCATGGCCAACGACGAGGCGTTCCGTACCACGATCCACGAGATCTCGGAAGAGGTCGGCGAGCAGTCCTGGCCGATGCCGATGCCCGCCGAGCTGCGCAAGGGCATGGACTCCACGGTCGCCGACATCGCCAACATGGGCGAGCGGATGGGCGGCGGCCTGGTCGCCGGACTCTTCCTGAAGGAGTTCGTCGGCGAGGGCATCACCTGGGCCCACCTGGACATCGCGGGCCCGGCCTTCCACGAGGGCGCCCCGTTCGGCTACACCCACAAGGGCGGCACCGGCTCCGCCGTGCGCACCCTGGTGCGGCTGGCCGAGCGCACCGCGTCGGGCGACCTCGGCTGACGGGCACCCGTCCCGCTCGCCTGATTTGTCCGTACGGCCCCGGGCGCACCGCCCGGGGCCGTCGGTGTGCCCCCGGTGTGCGCGGGGGCCGCGTTCGCCCTCAACGAAATCCGCACGCCATTACGCACGAGTAACCCCGGAAGGCGGCCCGTCGGGCGCCTCCTGGCCCGGCCCGCCGTCCCAGCTTCGTGGAACAAGTGCGAAGATGGGTTCTTGGCAGGACAGGGCCCCCCTTACCCAGGGCCGAAGTTAAAAGCGGCCGAACCACAGCCGCCGCCCGGTCATCGGAGACCGGCTCCGGCGTACCCATGCATGGAGGACGTGACGTGGCGAACGACGCCAGCACCGTTTTCGACCTAGTGATCCTCGGAGGCGGTAGCGGCGGTTACGCCGCTGCCCTGCGCGGGGCGCAGCTGGGCCTGGACGTCGCCCTGATCGAGAAGGGCAAGGTCGGCGGTACCTGCCTGCACAACGGCTGCATCCCCACGAAGGCGCTGCTGCACGCCGGCGAGATCGCCGACCAGGCGCGCGAGAGCGAGCAGTTCGGTGTCAAGGCCACCTTCGAGGGCATCGACATCGCGGCGGTCCACAAGTACAAGGACGAGGTCATCTCGGGCCTGTACAAGGGCCTCCAGGGTCTGATCGCCTCGCGCAAGGTGACCTACATCGAGGGTGAGGGCAAGCTCTCCTCCCCGACCTCCGTCGACGTCAACGGCCAGCGTGTGCAGGGCCGCCACGTCCTGCTGGCGACCGGCTCCGTGCCGAAGTCGCTGCCGGGCCTGGAGATCGACGGCAACCGGATCATCTCCTCGGACCACGCGCTGACGCTGGACCGCGTGCCGAAGTCCGCGATCGTCCTGGGCGGCGGCGTCATCGGCGTCGAGTTCGCCTCGGCGTGGAAGTCCTTCGGCACCGACGTGACCATCATCGAGGGCCTCAAGCACCTCGTCCCGGTCGAGGACGAGAACAGCTCCAAGCTGCTGGAGCGGGCCTTCCGCAAGCGCGGCATCAAGTTCAACCTCGGCACCTTCTTCGACAAGGCCGAGTACACCGCCGACGGCGTGCAGGTCACCCTCGCCGACGGCAAGACCTTCGAGGCCGAGGTGCTGCTGGTCGCGATCGGCCGCGGGCCGGTCTCCGCGGGCCTCGGCTACGAGGAGCAGGGCGTCGCGATGGACCGCGGCTACGTCCTGGTCGACGAGTACATGCAGACCAACGTGCCGACCATCTCGGCCGTCGGTGACCTCGTTCCCACCCTCCAGCTCGCGCACGTCGGCTTCGCCGAGGGCATGCTGGTGGCGGAGCGGCTGGCCGGTCTCAAGACCGTGCCGATCGACTACGACGGCGTGCCGCGCGTGACGTACTGCCACCCCGAGGTCGCCTCGGTGGGCATCTCCGAGGCGAAGGCCAAGGAGCTGTACGGCGCCGACAAGGTCGTCGCACTCAAGTACAACCTCGCGGGCAACGGCAAGAGCAAGATCCTCAAGACCACGGGCGAGATCAAGCTCGTCCAGGTCAAGGACGGTGCCGTGGTCGGCGTCCACATGGTCGGTGACCGTATGGGCGAGCAGGTCGGTGAGGCCCAGCTGGTCTACAACTGGGAGGCTCTGCCGGCCGAGGTGGCGCAGCTCGTGCACGCCCACCCGACGCAGAACGAGGCTCTCGGGGAGGCCCACCTGGCCCTGGCCGGCAAGCCCCTCCACTCCCACGACTGACCCCAGTCCCGGGCGCGACCACATCCGCACTTCCCCGCCGTCCCGACACCGTTCGGGCAGGGGAAACCCCATCCGTTAGGAGCAACAGAAACCATGGCGGTTTCCGTAACCCTTCCGGCGCTCGGCGAGAGCGTCACCGAGGGCACCGTCACCCGCTGGCTCAAGGCCGAGGGTGAACGCGTCGAGGCCGACGAGCCGCTGCTCGAGGTGTCGACCGACAAGGTCGACACCGAGATCCCCGCGCCGGCCGCCGGCATCCTCTCCTCCATCAAGGTGGCCGAGGACGAGACCGTGGAGGTCGGCGCCGAGCTGGCCCTCATCGACGACGGCAGCGGCGCGCCCGCCGAGGCGCCGGCTCCGGCCGCCGCCGAGGCCCCGGTCGCCCAGCCCGAGCCCGCCCCGGCCCCCGCGGCCGAGGCACCGGCCCCTGCCGCCGCCCCCGCAGGCGGCGCCCAGGGCACCGACGTCGTGCTCCCCGCGCTCGGCGAGAGCGTCACCGAGGGCACCGTCACCCGCTGGCTGAAGGAGGTCGGCGAGGAGGTCTCGGCCGACGAGCCCCTCCTTGAGGTCTCCACCGACAAGGTCGACACCGAGATCCCGGCGCCGGTCTCCGGCACCCTGCTGGAGATCGTGGTCGGCGAGGACGAGACCGCCGAGGTCGGCGCCAAGCTCGCCGTCATCGGTTCGGCGGACCAGGCCGCGGCCCCCGCCGTCGCCCCGGCCGCCCCGGCACCGGCCGCCCAGCCCGAGCCCGCCCCGGCACCGGCACCGGCCGCTCCGGCGCCCGCGCCCGCCGCCCCGGCCGCCCCGGCTGCTCCGGCCGCCCCGGCACCGGCACCGGCACCGGCTCCGGCCCCCGCGCCGGCCCCGGTCACCCCGGCTCCGGCCGCGGGTGAGGGCGACGGCGCGTACGTCACCCCGCTGGTGCGCAAGCTCGCCGCGGAGAACGGCGTCAACCTCGCCACGGTCAAGGGCACCGGCGTCGGTGGCCGCGTCCGCAAGCAGGACGTCATCGAGGCCGCAGCCGCCGCCAAGGCCGCCGCACCGGCACCGGCCGCCCCGGCCGCCGCCGTCTCGAAGGCCCCCGCCCTCGAGGTCTCCCCGCTGCGCGGTCAGACCGTCAAGATGCCGCGGATGCGCAAGGTCATCGGCGACAACATGATGAAGGCCCTGCACAGCCAGGCGCAGCTCACCTCGGTCGTCGAGGTCGACATCACCGCGATCATGCGGATGCGCAACAAGGCCAAGGACGCCTTCGCCGCCCGCGAGGGTGTCAAGCTCTCGCCGATGCCGTTCTTCGTCAAGGCCGCCGTCCAGGCGCTGAAGGCCCACCCGGTCGTCAACGCCCGGATCAACGAGGACGAGGGCACGATCACCTACTTCGACACCGAGAACATCGGTATCGCGGTGGACGCGGAGAAGGGCCTGATGACCCCGGTCATCAAGGACGCGGGCGACCTCAACATCGCCGGTATCGCCAAGAAGACCGCGGATCTGGCGGGCAAGGTCCGCTCCAACAAGATCACCCCGGACGACCTGGCCGGCGCGACCTTCACCATCTCCAACACCGGTTCGCGCGGCGCCCTGTTCGACACGGTCATCGTGCCGCCGAACCAGGTCGGCATCCTGGGCATCGGTGCCACCGTCAAGCGCCCCGTGGTCATCAACCACCCCGACCTCGGCGAGACCATCGCCATCCGGGACATGACCTACCTGGCGCTCTCTTACGACCACCGTCTGGTGGACGGCGCGGACGCCGCCCGTTACCTGACCACGGTCAAGCAGATCCTGGAAGCCGCCGAGTTCGAGACCGAGATCGGTCTCTGAACGACGCGCTGACAGCGCACCGCACGAGTGGCCCCGCCCGGATCCGTCCGGGCGGGGCCACTCGCGTACCGGGACCGCGCAGGGCGGCACCGGGGACGGCCCTTACGGGTCAAATGCCCGGAAATAGGCGGCAGTCCGGGGTGCCGGACGCACCGGCAGTGAGCAGAACCACGTGTGAATCGGGCCCGCGGACCCGGTCGGGCGGTGGCCACGCCCCGTATCGTCTCCGTCACCACCCCACCCGCGAGGAGCACGTCATGACCCCGCCCGTCGTCCATTCGCTGCGCGAGCAGATCCGCGAGCACATCCTTGAGGGGATCGTCAGCGGCCGGTGGCAGCCCGGCGAACGGATCGTGGAGCGGCGGATCGCGGTGGAGCTGGAGGTCAGCCAGACGCCGGTGCGCGAGGCGCTGCGCGAGCTGGAGTCGCTCCAGCTGATCGAGTCGGCGCCCAACAAGGGCGTACGGGTGCGGAATCTGACCGCCGACGACCTGAAGGAGAGCTACCCGGTGCGGGCCGGCCTGGAGCAGGTGGCGGCGGAGCTGGCGGCCGGGCGGCTGGCGGCGGACACCACGCGGCTGGAGCGCGAGGTGGCGGCCCTGCGCGAGGCGGACCTGACGGCCGACGGGGAGGAGCAGGTCAGACACACCGTGGCCTTCCACCGGGAGATCGTGCGGGCGGCCGGGAACGCCGTGCTGCTGCACACCTGGGAGTCGCTGGGCATCGAGGTGTGGACGACGCTGTCGATCCGCTGGTTCAGCCCCGAGCCGCGGTCGCACGCGCAGGACCACCAGGAGTTGGTGGACGCGTTCCGGCGCCGCGACCCGAAGATCGGCACGCTGCTCAAGGCCCACGTACTGAGCTGCGCCCCGCGGGTCTGAGCGGGAGTCCCGGGGGCGTTCCGTCGCGGGCCTGACGCCCCTTCACGTGGCACGCGGTGCCCGTCACGCGGGCACGCTGTGCCGACTTTGGGCGATACCTCCGGAGTGCGTTGATCGATCATCGATCAGAGGCGTATCGTCGCTCGGTGGGGCGCGACACCCCTGCCTGCCGAATGCCTGCCGAACCCGCATTCCCTCTCTGTCCGGAAAGGGGCCACCCATGCCCGATCCCGTGCGCCTGCCGTACAGCCAGCTCGACCAGCTCCCGGACCGCGACCCGGAGGAGACGGCCGAGTGGCGCGAGTCGCTCGATGCCGTCACCCAGGCAGCGGGCCCGCAGCGTGCCGCGTACCTGATGCGAAGGGCCCTGGAGCACACCGCGGCTCCGCACCTCGCACCGCTGGAGACGGACTACACCAACACCATCCCGACCTCCGCCGAGCCCGCCTTCCCGGGCGACGAGGCGATGGAGGCCAGGATCACCGCCTGGAACCGCTGGAACGCCGCCGCCATGGTCACCCGCGGCTCCAAGCTCGGACTCGGCGGCCACATCGCCACCTTCGCGTCGGCCGCCTGGCTCTACGAGACCGGCTTCCAGCACTTCTTCCGCGGCAAGGAGGGGGACGGCAGCGGCGACCAGCTCTACATCCAGGGCCACGCCTCCCCCGGCATCTACGCCCGCGCCTTCCTCGAAGGCCGTCTGACCGAGGAGCAGCTGGACCACTTCCGCCAGGAGGCCGGCGGCGAGGGCCTGCCCTCGTACCCGCACCCGCGCCGCCTGCCCTGGCTGTGGGAGTTCCCCACCGTCTCCATGGGCCTGGGCCCGCTCTCCGCCATCTACCAGGCGCGCTTCAACCACTACCTGAAGCACCGCGGCATCAAGGACACCGCGAACTCCCACGTATGGGCGTTCCTGGGTGACGGCGAGATGGACGAGCCCGAGTCGACCGCCGCACTGGCGCTGGCCGGCCGCGAGGGCCTGGACAACCTCACCTTCGTCATCAACTGCAACCTCCAGCGCCTGGACGGCCCGGTCCGCCCGAACTACAAGATCGTGCAGGAGCTGGAGTCCCAGTTCCGCGCGGCGGGCTGGAACGTCGTCAAGGCCCTGTGGGGCCAGGCGTGGGACGAGATCTTCGCCCTCGACACGGACGGCGCGCTGCTGCGCCGGCTGCGGGAGACGCCCGACGCGCAGTTCCAGACCTACGCGACCCGCGACGCCGCCTACCTCCGCGAGCACTTCTTCGGCGCCGAGCCCTCGCTGCGCGCGCTGGGCGACTCGCTCTCCGACGCGACGCTGCTGGAGCTGTTCCAGACCTCACGCGCCGGTCACGAGCCGCGCAAGGTGTACGCCGCCTACCGGGCCGCCGTCGAGCACAAGGGCGCGCCGACCGTCATCCTGGCGCAGACCGTCAAGGGCCACACCCTCGGCACGGGCTTCGAGTCGCGTAACGCCAACCACCAGATGAAGAAGCTGACCATGCAGGAGTTCCGCACCATGCGCGACCTCCTGGAGCTGCCGATCCCGGACAGCGCCCTGGAAGGCGACCTCGTCCCGTACTGGCGTCCCGCCGACGACTCCCCCGAGATGGTCTACCTGCGCGAGCGCCGGGCGGCCCTGGACGGTCCCGCGCCGGCCCGCACGGTGGCGGCCAAGCCGCTGCCGATGCCCGCCGACAAGATCTTCGACGCGCTGAAGAAGGGCTCGGGCAGCCAGGAGATCGCCACCACCATGGCGTTCGTCCGGCTGGTCAAGGACCTGATGCGGGACAAGGAGACCGGCAGGCGCTGGGTGCCGATCGTCCCCGACGAGGCCCGCACCTTCGGCATGGAGTCGCTCTTCCCGACGGCGGGGCTCTACTCCCCCAAGGGCGCGACGTACGACCCCGTCGACCGCGACCAGCTCCTCTGGTACAAGGAAGCCACGGACGGCCAGATCCTCAACGAGGGGATCACCGAGGCCGGTTCGCTGGCCGACTTCACCGCCGCCGCGACGTCGTACGCGACGCACGGCGAGCCGATGATCCCGTTCTACATCTTCTACTCGATGTTCGGCTGGCAGCGCACCGCCGACCAATTCTGGGCGCTCGCCGACCAGTTGGGCCGCGGCTTCGTCATCGGCGCCACCGCGGGCCGTACGACGATGACGGGCGAGGGCCTCCAGCACGCGGACGGCCACTCGCACCTGATCGCCTCGACGAACCCGGCGGCGCTCTCCTACGACCCGGCGTTCGCGTACGAGGTGGCGGTGATCGTCAAGGAGGGTCTGCGCCGGATGTACGGCGAGAACCCCGAGGACGTCTTCTACTACCTGACGGTCTACAACGAGACCAAGGTGCAGCCGGCCATGCCCGCGGGCGTGGACGAGGAGAGCATCCTGCGCGGCCTCTACCGCTACCAGGAGGCCGCGAGCCCGGCCGCCGACAGCCCGAAGATGCAGCTGCTGGCGTCCGGCACCGCGATCCA
Source organism: Streptomyces sp. NPDC050161 (assembly GCF_044460025.1). Classification (NCBI taxonomy): domain Bacteria; kingdom Bacillati; phylum Actinomycetota; class Actinomycetes; order Kitasatosporales; family Streptomycetaceae; genus Streptomyces; species Streptomyces sp. NPDC050161. The sequence goes on from NZ_JBITJM010000006.1 coordinate 427,627, forward strand.
CTGGGCCCTGGAGGCGCAGCAGCTGCTGGCCGCCGACTGGGGCGTCGCCGCCGCCGTCTGGTCGGCGCCGTCCTGGACGGAGCTCCGCCGCGACGCGCTGGCCTGCGACGAGGCCCGGCTGAACGGCGAGGACCGGGTGCCGTACGTGACCCGCGCGCTCGCCGGTGCGCCCGGCCCGGTCGTGGCGGTCAGCGACTGGATGCGGGCGGTCCCCGACCAGATCGCGCCGTGGGTCGAGCAGGACTGGGTCTCCATCGGGACCGACGGTTTCGGCCTGTCCGACACCCGTGACGCGGCCCGCCGGCACTTCGGTGTCGACCCGCAGTCGGTGGTCGTCCAGGCGCTGGCCGCGCTGGCCCGCCGCGGCGAGGTCAAGCCGGAGACCGTCAAGGAGGCCAGGCAGCGCTACGGCCTGTGAGCTGTGGGCGGCCCCGGCCGACACCGGGAGCCGCCCGCCCGATCCGAGCGTGTCCGCGGCGCGCGCCCCACGGCGCCGCGCCGGGCCGCTCACCCGGCTCCCGTGCGGAGATCACCACCGCGCCCGGGATCTTCGCACGGGAACCCCACCGGCCCCGCCGGGACGCCGCCTTCGAGGTGGCGTCCCGGCGGGGCCGTTCAACTTCCCGGCCCCTGCCCGGTGTTGGCTGCCGCCGGGCCGTTGTCAGTGGTGCCCGGCATGATGAGGACATGCGTGCTGCACGGCTGATCAAGATGGTGTTGCTGCTCCAGTCGCGGGTGTCGATGACGGCCGCCGAGCTGGCGCAGGAGCTGGAGGTGTCCGAGCGCACGGTCGCGCGGGACGTCCTGTCACTCTCCGAGGCCGGGGTGCCCGTCTACGCCGACCGTGGCCGCAGTGGCGGCTACCGCCTGATAGGCGGCTACCGCACCCGCCTGACGGGCCTCGGCCGCAGCGAGGCGGGGGCGCTCTTCCTGTCCGGAGTCCCCTCCGCACTGCGCGAGATGGGCCTGTCGGACGCCGCGTCCGCCGCCCGGCTGAAGGTCTCCGCCGCCCTGCTGCCCGAGCTGCGTGACGCCGCGGCGGGCGCCGCGCAGCGCTTCCATCTGGACGCGCCCGCCTGGTATCAGGAGCCGGAGCCGCCGGCCCTGCTGCCGGCCGTCGCCGACGCGGTGTGGGACGACCGCCGGATCACCGCCCGCTACCTCCGCAAGGACAAGGAGGTGACGCGGGAGCTGGAGCCGTACGGCCTCGTGCTGAAGGCGGGGGTCTGGTATCTGGCGGCCCGCGCCCTGCCGCCGTCCGGCGAAGGGCCCGCGGATCCGGGGGCCGCCCCGGCGTTCCGCGTCTACCGCGTGGACCGCTTCACGGCCGTGGCGGCGGACGGCGCGCCCTTCACCCGTGACACCGCCTTCGACCTGCCCGCCTTCTGGGAGGAGCGGGCCGAGCAGTTCAAGCGCTCGATCCTGCGGGCGGAGGTGGTGCTCCGTCTGTCGGAGCGCGGCATACGCCAACTCCCGTACGTCACCGAGCCCGCCGCCGCCCGGGAGGCGGTCGCCGCGGCCGGGGAGCCGGACGGGCAGGGGCTGCGGACCGTCACCCTGGCCGTGGAGGACGCCGAGGTCGCCTACGCGCAGCTGCTGGCGCTGGGCCCGGAGGCCGAGGTGCTGGCCCCCGCGGCGCTGCGCGACCGGTTCGCGGCGGCGGCCCGGCGGACAGCCGCGCTGTACTCCTGACCGGCGGCACCGTCACCGGTCACCGTCACGGGTCACCACCACCGGTCACCGGTAGTCCTCCGCGGTCGCGTCCTTCCCGCCGAAGACGACGTCCTCGAAGTAGCCGTCGCAGTCGGGCCGGGAGCCGTCGGCGTCGGTGAAGTCGTAGGCGCGCGCCAACTGGCCGCTGGAGAGCGACTGACCGGTCCAGCGCCGCACGTCGGGGTCGGCGGCCAGCGCGCGTACGGCGCGGGCGACAAGGGCCGGTGACTCGGCGATGGCGAAGTGCGGTTCCTCGGCCACCGCGTCGCGCCAGGTCGCCTCCGTCACCCCGAAGTGGTCCAGCATCTCCTCGGACCGCAGAAAGCCGGGGGTGAGCGAGACCGCGGTGCCGCCGTACTCCTTCAGCTCGGCGGCGAGGCCGAAGGCGATGCGGTGCGGGGCGTTCTTGGTGAGGTCGAAGCAGAGGCTGCCGCGGTACCTGCGGTTCGAGACGGCGGTGCCGTCGGTCATCTCGACCACCAGGCCGCCGGGCCGCCGGATCAGCAGCGGCAGCGCGTAATGGCTGGTGATGATGTGGGTGTCGATGCCCAGCCGGAACATCCGCAGGCCGTTGTCCAGGTCCAGGTCCCAGAGCTTGGTGTCGAACTCGATCAACCGGTCGCCGCCCCAGACACTGTTGACGAGTACGTCCAGCCGCCCCTGCTCCCGGTCGATCCGCTCGATCAGCGCCCTGACCTGCGCCGGGTCCAGGTGGTCGGTCGGCACACCGATACCGATGCCGCCCGCCCGTCGCCCACCACCACCCTTGATCGAGGCCCTACGGGCCGCCTCGCCCGCTGCGGTGACCAGCTCCGCGGTCTCCTCGATGGTCTCCGTGGGCCGGCCGACCTCGCTGGCCCGGTCCCGGGTCGTCCGCCCGGTGACGTACACCAGCGCACCGGCCCGGCCCAGTTCCACCGCCATCGCCCGCCCCGCGCCCCTGGTGGCCCCGGCCACCAGCGCCACCCGTCCCGCCAGTTCGCCCTGCGGGGACCGTTCCGTCACATCGGCCGCTGCCGTCATCGCTGCCACTCCTTCGCCGTCGGTGTGTGAGAGGTACACAGCGACGGTGACAGCCAATCCCGACACCTTCTGTCGGGTTTCGACGGCGGATTCCTCCGCGGCGGCGCCCGGCGCAGGTCCGCGGCCCGGCGGCACCACCGCCCCGGCCCCGTCACGCCCCCGTCACGCCCCCGTCACGCCTCCCGTCACGGCCGGAACGCGTGCAGCATCCCGCCGTCCGGCAGCCGGGCCGCCACCCGGGCGGGCGCGTCCTGCGGGGCCCGTACGGCGAGGGTGGCGCCGGCCGCCCCGTGGCGTACCGCGCCGGTGACGTCGAGTCCCTGGATACCGTGGCTGCCGGCGGCCAGGAGGTACCAGGTGCCCGACTTCGCCCGCCAGCGGGTGTCGCCGACGACCTGCCGGCCGTACCGGCTGCAGGCGGCGGTGTCCCGGGCCCTGCCGACGATCCGTACGGGATCGGCGGGCCGGGCGGCCGGTGGCTGGAACTGCACGGTGACGCGGCCGGGGCCCTGCCAGGTGTCGGCGCGGCTGCACACCCAGGTGGCGCGACCGCCGTGCTCGGGAAGGGACTGCTGCGCATACACCCAGTTGTCCACCGACCGTACGCCCGCGCCCCGCAACTCCCGCAGGGAGCAGGCGGAATGCGCCCAGTTCTGCAGGGCGGGGGCGCCGGTCGCCTCGACGGGAGCGTCCGCCGGGTGGCCGGCGGCGGGCGACGGCAGGTAGGTGAGGTGCACCGGCGCGAGATCGCCGAGGTCGGTCATGAGGAAGTTGTGGCGCTCAACCACCCGTTCCGACGAATGGAATTGCGCCACCGGCCACTGTCCGCACGAAGCACCCGTCGGCGGTGTCGGCACCCGGTCGGTGACCCCGTCCGGCGCCACGTGCAGCGGCTTCGCGGGGGCCTTCGGCGTCAGCAGGTCCCGTGTGGTGGCGTCGGTGACCCACGGGGCGATCAGAAAGCGCATCCAGCCGTCGCCGCGCCCGATGACCAGCGCGCCGCCGGTCGTCAGATCGGCGCTGTCGACCCGCGCGAACTCCAGCGAGGCCGGGGCGTTCGCAGGCTCGGCGTAGCGCACCAGGCGCTCGCCGTCGTGGAGTACCACCACCATGACGTCGTCGATCATGCCCGCGTACAGCAGCCGCGGCGGCTGGTCCGGCGGCCGGGTCGAGGTGCCGGCCGACGCCGTGACGTGCACGTCGTGGCCGGGTTCCGCCCAGACCCGCAGCGCCCGCCGCAGCAGTTCCCGGTCGCCGGTGTCGCTGCCGCGCGGCGACCAGGCGGTGAAGTCGACCCGGGAGGTGTCGGCCCAGGCGTCGTTGGGCGTGCGCAGCAGCCGGTCCGGGTCCAGCGCCTGCTGCGCCACCGTCGTGGCCCGGCCCCGCCGCCCGCCGTCCGATCCGCCGCCGACGACGACCCCGAGCGCCGCCCCGCTCACCGCGAGCACCACGGCGACGGCCATCGCCGCCCGCGTCAGCTGCCTGCGGCGCAGCAGGTCGGTGGGCCGGGTCTGGAGCGTGCAGGGGTCGAACTCGCCGGAGTCCAGCAGCGTCGCGGTCGCCGGACCCGACTCGCGGTCCAGCGCCACCGCGGCCCGCTGGGCGGCGCCCGGGTCCTCGACGCCCGCGGCGTCCAGCACCGCGACGACGTCGTCCTCGTCCATGTCTTCCAGATGCCACAGCCCGACGGCGGCACGCTCCGGCGCGGTCAGCGCGGACAGTGCCTGGTCCAGGGCGAGTTCGTCGGCGCCGCCGGCCCGGGGGAAGAGCCGCAGCCCCCAGACGAACGGCACCGCTGACCAGCGGCGCGGCTGCCGCTCCTGGGCGAGCGCGAGCTGCACGACGCGCAGCCGCACCAGCGGGTAGCCCCCTTCGGCCTGCGGCGCGCGCTGTCCGGGCAGTACGCGTTGCGGCCTGCCGCGGCCCGTGGGCAGCGCCCGCTGGACCAGTCCGTGCGCGGTCAGCACGCGGCGGTGGCGGCCCATCGACGGCGGCAGCACGAGGTACGCCAGGCGCACCAGCCGCGGGTAGTGCTCGACGATGGCCGCCTCGGCCCGTTCGACATCGGCCCGGGTTCGTTCATCCATGGGCATGGCCTGGAAGCGTCCTTCAGGGGGTGGGGGGATCTACCGACGAGGAAGGAGAAGGTGCCGATGATGCCAGCCTTCCAACGACTGATTCTTGCACCGGTCACACCCGCGGGTGATCATTCCCGGGCAGAAGAGGGCCGCATCCGGGGCATTCCACGTGCAGGGCGGGCCGCCAGGGCCGATCATGGAGCGGTGATGGACGAGACGAAGTTCTGGGAGCTGATCGACACCTCCCGCGAGGCCGCCGATGCCGACCCCGAGGAACAGGCGGACGAGCTGACCGAACGGCTGCTGGGGCTCGACCCGGACGCCGTCGTGGACTTCGCCCGCCACTTCGAGGCCCGCTACAACCGCGCCTACACGTGGGACCTGTGGGCCGCCGCCGCCATGATGCTGGACGGCGCGAGCGACGACGCCTTCGACTACTTCCGCTGCTGGCTGATCGGCCAGGGCCGCGAGGTGTTCGAGGGCGCGCTGCACGATCCCGACCAGCTCGCCTCCCTGGTGGGCCCGTTCGACGAGGAGTCCGACGGCGACGCGGAGGAGCTGGGCTACGCCGCCGACGAGGCGTACGAGCAACTGACCGGCGCCGCACTGCCCGACCTCGGGCTGACCCCCGCGCCGCGCGAACCCCTGGGCGACTACCTCGACTTCGACGACGACGCGGCTCTGGCGGAGCGCTTCCCGCAGCTGTGGGAACGCTTCCGCGCGTAGGGCCCCCCGTTCCGCCGCCGCGCCTCCCGGCCGCGCTGCGGGCAGTATGGCCCCATGCGGATCGCGATCACCGGCTCGACCGGTCTCATCGGCACAGCTCTCGTACGGTCGCTGCGCGCGGACGGGCACGGCGTCGTCCGCCTGGTGCGGCGCCCGCCCGCGGCCGATGACGAGGTGCGCTGGGATCCCCTGCGCCAGGAGGTGGACGCGGCGGGCCTGGCAGGCTGCGACGCGGTGGTGCACCTGGCGGGGGCGGGGGTGGGCGACCACCGCTGGACCGCCGCCTACAAGCGTGAGATCCGCGACAGCCGGGTGCTGGGCACCGCCGCCGTCGCCGAGGCCGTCGCCTCTCTGGACGTCCCGCCGCGGGTCTTCGTGTCCGGCAGCGCGATCGGCTACTACGGCGACACCGGCGACCGGCGCACCGATGAGTCGGCGCCGCCCGGCGCGGGCTTCCTGCCGTCGGTCTGCGTCGACTGGGAGGGCGCGGCGACCGCGGCCCGCGACGCCGGCATCAGGACCGTCTTCGCCCGCACCGGCCTGGTCGTGGCCCGGTCAGGCGGCGCGTGGGGGCGGCTGTTCCCGCTGTTCCGGCTGGGGCTGGGCGGGCGGCTCGGGGACGGCAGCCAGTACTGGAGCTTCATCTCCCTCCGGGACCACATCGCCGCGCTGCGCCACCTCATCGACACCGAGGCGCTGACCGGTCCGGTCAACCTCACCGCGCCGGAGCCGGTCACCAACCGCGAGGTCACCGCCGTGATGGGGCGGGTGCTGCACCGTCCGACGCCGTTCCCGGTGCCCGCGCCCGCGCTGCGCCTCGCGCTCGGTGAATTCGCCGGGGACGTCCTGGGGAGCCAGCGGGTGATCCCGCGACGCCTCCTGGAGAGCGGCTTCCGCTTCACCGACCCGGGGATCGAGGCGGCCGTCAGGGCTGCTTGACGGTCCGTCAGCCGGGCCGGGTGGCCGGACGGTGCGCGGGCCGCACCGACGCGCCCCCGCACGACCCTGTCCGCATGCCCGATGCCGTCCCTACCGTGCACGCACACATCATTCGGCATCCCCCGCGCCGGCACCGGGCATCACCACGGTGGCGCCGGGCACCGGTACGGTGCCGCCGGCGACGGGGCCGACTCCGGGAGGGCACGTGCTGCGCACCGCATCGACCGTGGACGTCGTCATCGTGGGGGCCGGTCCGTCCGGACTGGCCGCCGCCCGCCACCTGACCGCCGCCGGGCTCTCCGTCACGGTGCTGGAGGCCGCCTCGCGGACCGGCGGCAGGTCGGCGACCGACGCCCTCGACGGGTTCCGTCTCGACCACGGCGGCCGGCCGCTGATCGCGACACCGGGACTGCTCAGGACACCCGGCCTCGAGGGCCTGGCGCTCTGCCGGTTCGCGCCGTGGCTCGGCCTGCACAACGGCCGCCGGGCGCAGCGGGTCAGCGCCCTCCGAAGCACAAGGGGCGCACTGGCGGCAGCGCGCGCCCTGTCACGCGCCGACCGGCACCTGGACCGCTCCCCCGACCGCCGTACCGACCGGCACGGCGACCGCACGGCGCCCGACCGTCCGGTGGCCGACGCCCTGGCGAGCCGCCCGGTCTTCCCGCCGCGCGCCCACGACGCGTTCCTGCGCCCGCTGTTGGGCGCGCTGCTGGGCGACCCGCGGCTGAGCGACTCAAGCCGCGGCGCGCTGCCGGCGCTGCGGGCGTTCGCCGAGGGGCGGCTGTGTCTGCCGGCCGGCGGCGCCGGCGCACTCCCCGACGCGCTCGCCGCCGGCCTGCCGCCCGGCACCGTCCGCACCTCCGTCCGCGTCACCTCCGTCTCCACCACCGCGGTCACCACGGCGGAGCACGGCCCGGTCCCCTGCCGTGCGGTGCTGGTGGCGACCGGGGCGCGGGAGGCCGCCGGGCTGCTTCCGGGACTGCGGGTGCCGCCGTTCCACCCGGCGGCCGTGCTGCACCACACCGCACCCGCCGGCCTGGGCCCGCGCCCCGCCGCCCCGCGCGAGACGCCGCTGATCCTGACCACGGAAGGCCCCGTCGCCTGGAGTTACGCGGCCGGCGCCGTCGACCCCTCGCGTGCGCCCGCCGGACGCACGCTGGTCACGACGGTGGTACTGGGCGCCGCCGCCGCGCTCCCGGCGTCCGCGCTGGACAGGGCGGTACGGCCGCAGCTGGCCCGGGTGCACGGCGCCGGAACCGACGAGTGGCAGCTGCTGACCGCGCGTCATGACCCGTACGCGGTGCCCGCGATGCCCGCGCCGCACGACACGGAACGGCCGGTGCGGGTGCTGGCCGGGCTCTACGTCTGCGGCGACCACCGCGACATCAGCACGCTCCAGGGCGCGCTGCACTCGGGCCGCCGCGCCGCCCGCGCGCTGCTCCAGGACTTCGACCTGCCCGCACTCGCCGAACCCGCCACGCTGCGCACCGCGGCCTGAGACCGGCCGGGGCCGCCCGCCCGCGGCGCGGCCCCCGGGGTGCGCCCTCACCCCAGGGCCGCCACCCGGTCGCGGTAGCCCCGTACCGCGGCGGCGTCGCGGTACGGCTCCAGCCGGCGTTCAAAGTCCCTGACGTATTCGTGGGCCCGCACGGACCGCATCTCGGATGCCTGGTGGGCGGCTTCGGCGCCGAGGACGCACGCCTGGTCCAGTTCGCCCAGGCCCAGCCGCGCGGTCGCCAGCACCACCCGGCAGAACAGCCGGCTGCGGGCGAAGCCGGTCGCCCGCAGCTGGAGGGAGCGCTCGGCGTGCTGGGACGCGGCGCGGTACTGCTGGAGATCGCGGTGGCAGTGCGCCAACTCGTCGGCCAGCTGCGCCTCGTCGAAGAACCGGGCCCAGTACGGCGTCTCGTCGCCGGGCCGCGCGCTCTCCAGGGCCCGCTCCGCGCGGGCCAGCGCGGCCGTGCAGGCGCGCACCTCGCCCAGGACGCCGTGGCCGCGCGCCTCCGCCGCGTGCAGCAGCGCCTGGACCACCGGCGGCGCGCTGCTGCCGACCCCCTGCTGGGCCACCCGCGCCAGCTGCACCGCCTCCCTGCCGTGCCCGAGATAGACGGCCTGCCGGCTCATCGTGACCAGCACGTAGGAGCCGTAGGCACGGTCACCGGCCGCCTGCGTCAGCCGCAGCGCCTGCACGAAGTACCGCTGCGCCAGGCCGTGCGCGGCGATGTCGTACGAGGTCCAGCCGGCCAGCCGGGTCAGGTCGGCAGCCGCGGCGAACAGCCTGCGCCCCGCCGCCTCGCTGTAACTGCCGCGCAGCATCGGCTCCGCCTCGTGCTCCAGGTAACGCACCAGGGCCTGCCGGGCGTGGCCGCCGCCGTAGGCGTGGTCCAGGGCGCGGAAGAGGTCGCCGACCGAGCGCAGGGCGGCGATGTCGCCCGCCGTCACCTTGGCGCCGTGGGCCCGGTCGAGCGGGTCGGTACGGCGCTGGCGCGGCACCGCGATCCGGCCCTGGAGCGGCACCCGCCCCGGCCCTTCGGCGCCGGGGTCGCCGCGGGCGACCCGTTCGTCGGCGCGGCCGATGAGCCAGTCGCGGCTGGGCACCACGAGGCCCGCGGGGGTGAAGGCGATCTTGCGCAGCTCGGCGTGGCTGCCGGAGTCCTTGCGCCACAGGCCGCTGACGATGTCCACGGCCTCCGCGGGGGTCGCCGCGAACTCCAGCCCGGCGTACACGGGCGCACAGGCGTCCAGGCCGAGGTCCTGGGTGGAGAGGCGGCGGCCGAGCCGCCGGGTGAACACCTCGGCGATCAGCGCGGGGGTGGTGCCCCTGGGCTGCTGTCCGCGCAGCCAGCGGGTGACCGAGGTCTTGTCGTAGCGCAGGTCGAGGCCGTGTTCGATGCCGAGTTGATCGATGCGTCTGGCGAGTCCGGCGTTGGAGAAGCCCGCCTCTGCGATGAGCGCGGCGAGCCGGCGGTTGGGCGTGCGGTGCGGGGGTCGTTCCGTCATCAGCTTTACCGGTCTCCTGCCTTTCGGGCCGGGCCGCCGGGCCCGGCTGACCCTGTCCGGCACACGCACTCGCCCTTGTGGAACGGCGCGAATGTAACGGCCTTCGGCCCCGTTCTCGCCGCTTGCGCCCCGTGTTCATCCGATCGTGTGAGCAGGGCGCCCGCGCTCCACACGGCGGCGCGCACCGGTCGCGCACCGGCCGGGGAAGCCCCGTTCACCGGTTGCGGAGCGCCGCTCCCCCGGGCCCCCGGCCGCCCGCCCCGGCCGCCTGTGGCCGCCGCGGAGGGCGGCCGTACAGTGGCATGGGCGCGAAGTGGCATCAAACGTTGCAGCGCACTGCAACAGAGGTTTCGAAGAGGAGCTGCCGTGACTGCGATCTCTCGGGGGGAGACCCCCGCACCCGAGGGGCTGCGCTTTGTGCATCTGGGCTTCGGCGATGACGCCGTCGACTACACGTCGGCCTGGCAGGAACAGCGCCGGGTGCACGCCGCCCGGTTCGCCGACGAAGTGCCCGACACCTGCCTGCTGCTGGAGCACCCGCCCGTCTACACCGCGGGCCGCCGCACGTCCGACGACGAGCGTCCCCTGGACGGCACCCCGGTCATCGACGTGGACCGCGGCGGGAAGATCACCTGGCACGGCCCGGGACAGCTGGTGGGCTACCCGATCCAGAAGCTGCCGCGCCCGGTCGACGTCGTCGCGCACGTCCGCCGCCTGGAGGATGCCCTGATCCGGGTCTGCGCCGAGTTCGGCGTCGAAGGCACCCGCGTCGAGGGCCGCAGCGGGGTGTGGGTGCTCGGCGACCCGGTCGAGGAGCGCGCCGCCCTGGGCGGCCTGAACCTGGACTTCGACCCGCGGCTCGCGGACGAGCTGTTCGACCCGCGGCTCAACGGCCCCGAGTACGCGCCGTCCAACGCCGGCCAGCGCCGCGAGGACCGCAAGCTCGCCGCGATCGGCATCCGCGTCGCCAAGGGCGTCACGATGCACGGCTTCGCGCTGAACGTGAACCCGGACAACACCTCGTTCGACAAGATCGTGCCGTGCGGAATCCGGGACGCCGGGGTGGCCTCGCTCTCCGGTGAGCTGGGCCGCGAGGTCACCATCGCCGAGGCGCTGCCCGTCGTCGAGAAGCACCTGCGGGACGTCCTGGAGGGCGCCGAGCTGCTCCCCCGCGCGGTCTAGAAGCGCCCTGACCCCGGCCGTCAGGAATGCCGGCCTCGTATACGGGGTTGGCGCACGTAACGACGTGCGAATTACCGGGCGTACCCTGGTGTACGCCGCTGAATCGAATGCCGCGATAGCAGAAAGGGGCGCCGACGTGTCCGCTGTCGCACCCGACGGACGCAAGATGCTGCGCCTGGAGGTCCGGAACAGCCAGACCCCCATCGAGCGCAAGCCCGAGTGGATCAAGACCAGGGCGAAGATGGGCCCCGAATACAACCATCTCCAGGGCCTGGTCAAGAGCGAGGGCCTGCACACGGTCTGCCAGGAGGCGGGCTGCCCCAACATCTTCGAGTGCTGGGAGGACCGCGAGGCGACGTTCCTCATCGGCGGCGAGCAGTGCACCCGGCGCTGCGACTTCTGCCTGATCGACACGGGCAAGCCGCAGCCCCTGGACCGTGACGAGCCGCGCCGCGTGGCCGAGTCCGTCCAGACCATGGGGCTGAAGTACTCCACGATCACCGGCGTCGCACGCGACGACCTGGAGGACGGCGGCGCGTGGCTGTACGCGGAGACCGTCCGCCAGATCCACGCCCTGATGCCGGACACCGGCGTCGAGCTGCTGATCCCCGACTTCAACGCGATGCCCGACGCGCTGGCCGAGGTCTTCTCCTCGCGCCCCGAGGTGCTCGCCCACAACGTCGAGACCGTCCCGCGGATCTTCAAGCGCATCCGTCCCGGTTTCCGTTACGAGCGCTCGCTGGAGGTCATCACCAAGTCCCGCGAGGCCGGACTCGTCACCAAGTCCAACCTCATCCTGGGCATGGGCGAGACCCGCGAGGAGATCAGCGAGGCGCTCCAGGACCTCTACGACGCGGGCTGCGAGCTGATCACGATCACGCAGTACCTGCGGCCGACGCCGCGCCACCACCCCGTGGACCGCTGGGTCAAGCCCGCCGAGTTCGTGGAGTTGAAGCAGGAGGCCGACGAGATCGGCTACGCCGGTGTGATGTCCGGGCCGCTGGTCCGCTCCTCCTACCGTGCGGGACGCCTATACCAGCAGGCGATCGAGCGGCGCGAGGTCGAGGCGTCCACTCAGGCGGTCTGAGCCGCTCGGCGCGCCAACGTGGGAAACCTGGCACATGCTGGGAGGACGCGGCCCGCACTCCCCCAGGCAGGGGGCGCGCGGGCCGCGTCAACGTTTCGTCGTGTTTGACCGGCAGGTCACCCGTTGGAAACACCCTTCGGTGACGATGGAGGCACGCCCCGCGTCCGGACCTACCGCTCCCGCACCCCAGCCGCACTCCCGAGGGAGATCCATCACCATGCAGGCCGCGCCGCTCCGCGCCACCGCACATTCCGTCCCCTCCGTCACCGGAGCGCTCCGTGCCGTCGAGGCGCTGCTGCTCGGCGGCGGACAGCGCACCGCCCGCCGGAACGCCTGGACATCCGTCCTGGAGGACCGCCGCCGGGCCAGCGACCGGCAGGAAGCCCAGCACGTACTGGAGGCCGCGGCGACCCGCCGCCCGCAGGCCACGTAAACTTCCTTGTATGGCGAGGAAGGCAAACTCAGACGGCGCTGCCGGCGCCGGCAACCCCGGGCGACTGAAGCAGATCGCTCAGACCTACAAGATGACCCGTCGGGTCGACTCCAAGGTCGGTCTTGTCGTCGCTGGCGTGGGCATCGTCGTATTCGGCGTACTCCTTGCCATCGGCTTCGCGATCGGCCACCCCGTGTACGCGGGCATCCTGGGCTTCGTACTGGCCTTCCTCGCGATGGCGATCGTCTTCGGACGCCGCGCCGAGCGGGCTGCCTTCGGGCAGATGGAGGGCCAGCCGGGCGCGGCTGCCGCGGTGCTGGAGAACGTCGGCCGCGGCTGGACGGTCACCCCCGCGGTGGCGATGAACCGCAGCCAGGACGTCGTCCACCGGGCGGTCGGCAAGGCCGGCATCGTCCTGGTCGGCGAGGGCAACCCGAACCGGTTGCGCGGGCTGCTGGCCGCGGAGAAGAAGCGGATGGCGCGCACCGTCGCGGACGCCCCCGTCCACGACATCGTGGTGGGCGACGGCGAGGGCCAGGTGCCGCTGAAGAAGGTCCGTACGACGCTCATGAAGCTGCCGCGGGTACTGCCCGGCGCCCAGGTGACGGCCGTGAACGACCGGCTGCGCGCGCTCGGCGACCTGATGAGCAACATGCCGGTGCCGAAGGGCCCGATGCCCAAGGGCATGCGGATGCCCAAGGGCGGCGGCAAGATGCGCTGACCGGCCGGGCCGCCCGACGCGCCCCGACCGACCACAACGCCCCGGAGCCACGGCTCCGGGGCGCTTCGTATCTGCGGGGCGTCGGGATCCGCACCAGGGCTCAGATCCTGACCTGATCAGATCCTGACGTGCTCCGACCCTGGCCTGCTCCGACCCTGGCCTCCCTGCTCAGATCCTGACCTGCACCGCCCGCGCGAGCCGGTCGTGCAGCCCGCGGCCGTCGCGGTCCCAGATGACGGCGGGGATGACGATCACGAGCAGGACGGTGCGCAGCACCACCCGGGGCAGCGAGAGCCGTCCGCCGCCCTCGGCCACCACCCGCAGGCCGAGCAGTCGCTTGCCCGGCGTGAAGCCGACGGTGCCGACGGTCAGCACGCTCAGCACGGCGAAGACCACCAGCGCCCAGTTGCTCGCCGACTGCGCCCGGCCGCCGCTGAGCAGGCCGTACGCGATGACCATGCACAGCGCCCAGTCGATGAAGAGGGCGACGAAGCGGCGTCCCGGCCGGGCGATCGAGCCGGGGCCTTCCGCCGGCAGCCCCAGTTGCGCTCCGCGGTGACCGAACTCGACGCCCATGTCCTCTGCCGCCGCGCGGGGCCCGGAGATCCACGATCCGATTGCTTGCCTGTTGTCCACCCGACCACGGTACTGCGACCGCATACGTTCGATTCCCCGCGGGGCGCCTGAACCGCCGGAAAACGGCGCTCACCAGGGCACACCAGGAGGTGCGGAGGGCCGCGCGCCGGTTAACCTCAGCGAAACAAATGGGTCATGCTGGAGAAATCACGCCTGCCTATGGTCGGGCAAGCGCGCCACCGCACATGGTCGCGCTCCGCGTAGCAACCCCGCGTCCGCCGACCGGTGACCGGGCTAGGAGGAGTTGGGATGTTCGAGAACGCCGACGAGGTAAAGAAGTACATCGCGGATGAGGACGTCAAGTTCATCGATGTCCGGTTCTGCGACCTGCCCGGTGTGATGCAGCACGTCACGATCCCGGCGAAGGCGTTCGACCCGAACGAGGAGCTGGCCTTCGACGGCTCCTCGATCCGCGGCTTCCAGGCGATCCACGAGTCCGACATGTCGCTGCGCGCCGACCTGTCGACGGCCCGGCTGGACCCGTTCCGCCGCGACAAGACCGTGAACATCAACTTCTTCATCCACGACCCGATCACCGGTGAGCAGTACAGCCGCGACCCGCGCAACATCGCCAAGAAGGCCGAGGCGTACCTCGCCTCCACCGGCATCGCCGACACCGCCTACTTCGGCCCCGAGGCCGAGTTCTACGTCTTCGACTCCGTGCGCTTCGAGACGTCGGCGAACCAGTCCTTCTACCACATCGACGCCGAGTCCGGCGCCTGGAACACCGGCTCCGAGGACAACAACCGCGGCTACAAGGTCCGTTACAAGGGCGGCTACTTCCCCGTCCCGCCGGTCGACCACCACGCCGACCTGCGCGCCGAGATGTCCCTTGAGCTGGAGGCGGCCGGCCTCCAGATCGAGCGCCAGCACCACGAGGTCGGCACCGGCGGCCAAGCGGAGATCAACTACAAGTTCAACACGCTGCTCGCCGCGGCCGACGACCTGATGCTCTTCAAGTACATCGTGAAGAACGTCGCCTGGCGCAACGGCAAGTCCGCGACCTTCATGCCCAAGCCGATCTTCGGCGACAACGGCTCCGGCATGCACGTCCACCAGTCGCTGTGGCAGGGCGGCACCCCGCTCTTCTACGACGAGCAGGGCTACGCGGGCCTCTCGGACACCGCCCGCTACTACATCGGCGGCATCCTCAAGCACGCCCCGTCGCTGCTGGCCTTCACCAACCCGACGGTGAACTCCTACCACCGCCTGGTCCCCGGCTTCGAGGCCCCGGTCAACCTGGTCTACTCGCAGCGCAACCGCTCGGCGGCCATGCGCATCCCGATCACGGGCTCCAACCCGAAGGCCAAGCGCGTCGAGTTCCGCGCCCCCGACCCGTCCTCCAACCCCTACCTGGCGTTCTCCGCACTCCTCCTGGCGGGCCTGGACGGCGTCAAGAACAAGATCGAGCCGGCCGAGCCGATCGACAAGGACCTCTACGAGCTGGCCCCCGAGGAGCACGCGGGCGTCGCCCAGGTCCCGACCTCCCTCCCGGCCGTCCTGGACGCCCTTGAGGCCGACAACGAGTACCTCCAGCAGGGCGGCGTCTTCACGTCCGACCTGATCGAAACCTGGATCGACTACAAGCGCACCAACGAAATCGCCCCGATCCAGCTGCGCCCGCACCCGCACGAGTTCGAGCTTTACTACGACCTCTAAGAAGTCATCTCATTTGGCGAGTCTGCGGTAGCAGATGAGGGTGCAGGCGATGCTGGTGAAGGCGAGGAAGTGGTCAGCCTTGCGCTCGTAGCGT